>DATNGO010000097.1:0-57772 GCA_035605855.1 Acidobacteriaceae bacterium
AAAATCGGATGATTGCCCGGTACGGCATAGTCCTGTGCAGCAGCTCGCGCACACAGGGAAAACGTAATCAGCCCTGCCGCAACAATTCCAATCTGTTTCTTCATGCCCGCCGGTTCCGTGTTCTTGTTGCAAATTCCGCTAATGAGTGGCCAGCGTATCTCCCGCACACGTAAAGTATTGCGGCGCCGAATATGCAGCGCGGCTGCACAGGTTACAGGTAGAACTTGAGTGCGCCGGAATTTCTGTTGCAGCTGCGAATGGAAGCAGATACATCACGAAAAATCCCGGCCTTCCAGGAGCCGGCTTGCGAGCGCGGCCCGGCTTTGAAAATCGAATCAGAAGATCAACTTCAACGAGCCCTGTCCTTCGCGGGCTTCTTTTGCTCCGGTGATCTCACCAATGTTGTTGTTGTTCACTGTCAGGTTGGGTCCGTTGGGATTGGTGTGGTTGAATACGTTGAAGAACTCCGAGCGGAATTGCAAATGCACCCGTTCCGTGAAGGCAAACGTTTTATACAGGGCCATGTTGAAGTCTTCGACACCCGGTTCGCGCAGCGTGCCGTTCCTGACGTTGCCGAAATATCCGGCGGCGGGGGTTCCAAACGATGTCGTACTGAACCAGGTGCTGCTGGGACTCGGGTACCTCCACTGCTTCGGGTACGTAACCGGCGCCACCAGATTCGGCCGCGTCGTCAGGCCCAGGCCGGTTCCGCTTGGGGCGCTTATGCCCATGGTGCCGAAGCCGCCCATCTGCAGTGTGGTCATATCCGAATACTGCCAGCCGCCCAGCAGTTCCTTCACCCATAGCCGCGAGTACTGCAACCTTGGCAAGTAGTAAATTGCGCTTACCGTAAACACCTGCGGAACATCGTTGCCGGAGTTACCGTAAGCCGCTGCGATGTCGTTGGAGTTCTGGAATCCGCCGAAGTTATCCAGGCCATGTGACCACGTGTACGCAGCGGTAAGGTACAGGTTCTTCTTGGTCTGGTGCTTCAGGCTCACTTCCAGAGCATTCCAGTTGCTTTTACCGATATTCTCGTTGTAATTGATGTTGCCGTAGCCCTGGTAAGGCGCATAGTACGAGCTTGCGTAAGAGCCGTTGCCGGTGATATTGAGGTTTGGGTTGAAATCGTAATTCACCCCATTCACGGTCGTCGGCCCAGGTTGGTTGATGTTTCGCTGGACGCTGCCGGCCCCCTGAATGCTGCCTGCTCCGGCAACTGATGCAATCCAGTTCGATCCGAACTGCTGCTGCCAGCTCAGGCTATACGTCTCGATGTGGCTGGCGCGGTAGTTCTTCACGTCTTCGCCGCCTGGCGTGGGCGCTGTGGGAGCCGTTAACGTGCCGGCTGGATTATCGAAGTTGGATGCTTGCAGGTTCACGGAATTCACAGTAGGAAACCCGAGGCAGATTCCCTCATCGCAGCCCTGACCGGCGGTCTCGTAATAGGTGAGACCAAAGCCGCCGCGCAGCGAGGATTTGCCGTTCCCGAATACGTCCCATGCAAAGCCGCCGACAGGGGCCCAGTAATTCTTGTGGTTATCGGCCAGGTTCAGCGGAACGCCGTTCTCTCCATTCAAAATAATCCCGTTGGTGGGGTTGTAGCTTCCGGCTGGCGAGGTAATCACTCCCTTGGTTGAGACCGCCGGCGCCTGCTGCGGATCGAAGCGAGCCGGATCGAATGCGTCGATAACCCCTGCCTGCTCATCTGGCCAGGGCATGAACGAATAGCGCAAACCACCGGAGAGCGTCACGCGGCGAGCAACGTGCCAGGTTTCCTCAAGATATGGTGACGCCATCTTGTAGTGCGCATAGGTGCGGACGCCATTGCTGGTTTGGCTGAATGTAGCTGCGAGACCGAGCAGATAATCCGGCAATGAGTTGCCGGTGGTGCTGGCGAAGCTGAAGAAGCCTTGGGCGACACCCGGCGATGACCAGTGGCGTTCGGTGCCCAGGAACATGGTGAAGCCGGCCTGCAAGAAGTGCTTGCCGTGTGTCCAACTCCAGTCGTCTGTCACCGTGTCATGCAATTCTGTCGCACGGGGAACAATGTAGTTCGACGAAGTACCGAACTTCGTCCAGCCGTTGGCGAGAGAAATGCTGGGCAGGTAGTTCTGTACGTACGATCCGCGATAGGGAAGCGTCTGGTTGAATCCCGGGACGTCCGAGATCTGGTGGACGCCGCCGATGTCATGCGTGCCATCGAAGATGCCGATCGACACACTGGTTTGGTTGGTCATCGTGGGTGAAAGTATCTGCCTCAGCTGGAGCTGGAAGCCCTGGTCGTCGGTGGCGAAGGTGTCGTAATTTGTAGTCCATGGCGTGCCGAATCTTCCTTGGTTTCCACCTTGGAAAGTTTGTTCTTCCACCATGTATTCGCCGCTCAGCCGTAGCTTGGAATTGATGTCATGGTCCACCTTGCCGAACAAATCAACCTGGCTGGTGATGGAGGGACTGGTGTTCAGGTAATTGGTTGCCAAAGTTGCCGCGCTATAGGCGCCGCCGAGCTGGTTGTTGGGCAGAGGAACGATTGCGTTGAGCAGCTTCAGAGCGTTTTGGTTTACACGGCCGGCAGGAATGATCCAGTTGCCGTTTGAATCCTGGTGGAAACATGAGGTGGTGCTTCCCGCTTTGCAATGCCCCGCAGGCTGATTTGGATCGGTAAGGAATGCGATGCCGTAAGGGCCGCCGATACCGGGGATCGGCGAAGCACTGGTGCCCGGGAAAAGCAGCTCGCCGTTCGGCGTGCCCTGGCCGCGCATCTCAGCGAGCGGAGATTCGCCGGACGCTTGCCCGCCGGCCTTCTGCCGCACCCACTGCTGGTTGAAATAGAAGAATGTTTTGGACTTATCGCGCGGATAAAGATGTGGAATAAAAATCGGTCCGCCCACGTCGTACCCAAAGATATGCCAGTCCATGTCGGTAGGCTTCTTGCTAAAGTACTGGGTCGCGTTCAGGGCGGTGTTGCGCAGGAACTCCCATGCGTCGCCGTGGAAGACATTGGTGCCGCTCTTGGTTTGGATTACGATGGCGCTGGCGCCCATCAACGTGTACTGGGCACTGAAGTTGTTCTGCAGCGCCTTCACTTCCGTGATCTCGTCGGGGTTGGGCGTAACGATGTTTTCGTCGTGAACCACGTTCGAGGAGATCCACAGGCCGTCGAGGTAGTAGATCGCTCCCGATTCATTCGAGCCGCCGCTGCCCGTCTGGGTGCCGCCGTTCACCTGCAGTGTGTTGACCGTGCTATAACCGCCGGTGCCCATCGTCGCCACGGGCGAAGTGTTAATTACGCCCGGCATGAGGGAGCCAAGCTGTTCGAAATTCCGCCCGTTCAGGGGAAGCTCCTGCGCCTCTTCGCCGGAAATCGTGTTCGAAATCTCAGGCGTCACCGTCTGTACCTCGGCCGTGGCACTGCTGACCGTCACCGTGGTCGACACGTCCGACGGCTTCAGCGTCGCATGCACCGAGTAAGTAGCCATCGGTTCCAGATAAATATTGGTTTCCCGATAGGCAGCAAACCCGGACTCAGATACCGAGACCTCGTAGTGCCCCGAGGATAACCCCATCTGGACGAAATTTCCGGAGGCATTGGAAACCGTCTGCATCACGGTCATCGTGTCGGTTTCAGTGATTTTTATGTTGGCGCCGGGCACAACCGCTCCTGACTGATCCACCACAATGCCGCTGATGGTGCCGGTGGTGGTGATCTGGCCTTCGCAGCGGCCACTTCCCCCCAGGAGCCACATGGCCACTGCACAGATCGCGAACGGTGTCTTCCACATGCTCATTCTTGCCGCCTGGTTCATTCAATGCCTCCACTGAATCCTGCATCATTCCGCCGCTCTCACCTCTTGGGTGACCGCAGCCTGCTTCCGGTCCGGACTGTGGTCCGTTCCGGACGCCGCTCTGGCCGCGTGTTCCTGCTCGAGGGGTTTCGCCAGCTTATGCGTCGCCATCCCGGCAGATTTTTTTCATAGCGGGTTCACAATGACCCCTCGCGATTACCACGGGCAAGTCAATTCTCTGTGGGCCTACTGTGGGCGCCACTGTGGTTCACGGTGACTTTTTGGCGATAAGGGGCCTACCAAGTCCACTGGAGCAATTAAAGTGTTGTCTGGGTTTGCGCAACACGGCCGTGTCTGGAACTGACCCGACGCCTGATAGCTGTCGTCACGAGTCTGGTTCTATCCCCGAGTTGAGAATGTCAGTTGGGTGGAATAGAATTTCCTTCGCTGCGAAAGGGGCTGGAAATTTCGGGGACAGATCTGTGGTTCCAGAGTGCAGCTCGCGGTGAGGAAATATCCAGTCAGGACGATCGAGGGGTTGCCAGGATCCGATTCAATGGCTCCCTGAAGGTAACGTGTTGGAGCTTCGCGAAGAAGAAAATCTGCAGGCACCGGAGATCCCGGACCGGGAAGCCCGCTGGGCGTTGCTCGAACGCCTTTCCGCGAGTACCCAGCTGCGTCGCTCCGCCCGCCTGCAGGAGTTGCTGTTCTTCCTCGTAAAACGATCTCTCGATGATCCCTGCGAGCGGCTGCACGAACAGGAGATCGGCGCGCGTATCTTTAATCGACCCGATTCCTACGATACCAGCGTCGACAATATCGTTCGCACCAACGTCAGCGACCTGCGCCGCCGCATTGAGGCGTACTTCAACTCCGATGGAGCGAGCGAGAAGCTCCTCGTCGAAATTCCTCGCGGCAGCTACAGTCCGGTTTTCAAGTACCGCACTGCCGAACCGGATACGTCTTCCGCAGTTCCGCCGCAGACCCAAACCGTTGTAACGGAGGCCGTCGCGCCCGCACAGGTGATTGCGCCTTCGTCTCTGAGAGTTTGGAAGACTGCGCTCGCAGTCGCCGCCGGGGCGCTGATCCTCGCTCTTGCCGCGGCATGCATCTTTTGGAGCCAGTACAGGGCGCTTCGCCAGTCTGTCTACGCCTGGCAATACCGGCCTACCGTGGCAGCGCTGTGGAACGCCATTCTCGGTGCGAACCCCAATACGGATGTCGTCATATCCGACGCCGGCATCGGCTTGACCGAGGCCCTCAGCCATCAGACATTCACTCTCGACCAGTACCTGGCCCACAGTTACTTTCAGCAGTTGCAGGCGCAACCGGGCAGCCCTGATATGCACGCGGGATTGAACCGGATCCTCTCCTGGAATCTCGCCAGCCCCGACGAGTTCCTGCTCGCACGCCGCATTCTCGCGCTCGACCCGGTGGGCAAAGACCTCCATCTCTACAATGCCCGCAACTACACTCCAGACCTCATCAAGCACGACAACGTCATCCTCATCGGCGCGCGCAAAACGAATCCATGGGATGAGCTGTTCGACAATCGCATGAACTTCATCACGGAATTCGACAGCCCACGGGTTGTAAACCGGCATCCGGCGGCAGGCGAACAGGCGGTCTATCCTGAGGCGGGTTCTGTCGATTACTGCGTCATTGCCTATCTGCCCAATCCGGATGGAAACGGAGTCGTACTGCTCATCGATGGAACCAATTCTGAAGCCACAGAAGCAGCCGGCGATTTCCTGCTTTCGGAAGATCAACTGTCGAACTTCCAGAAGATGCTGCATGTCTCAGAATGGCCGTACTTCCAAGTTCTGCTGAAGGTTTCCTCCGTTCGTGGCACTCCGCTTACTACAACGGTCGAGGCCTATCGGGTGAATCCGCGGTGATCCAGCCCCGACCATCAGCAGTTTTCGACTGGCGCTCCTGCTTCCCGACGAACTCTCTCATTTTGATTCCACGTGGTTAGACCAGAGCCCGAGCACCGCGAGCTGCTTTCATGGCCGCTCGGCGATGGTGGTTCGTACCAGCAAAAGACGTGTTCTCACGGAGAATAGTAAGGGCTTGGTGAAAAGCACTCGCGTGACGCGAACCGAGGGTTTACAGTGAGCACCACTGTGAAGCCCACACCGGGCCACCGTGAATTCACTTGATCGTTATCTATTGGCGAGAGCAATCTTGGCAGGTCCTGCCAATTACTTCGTTGACAAAACATGGCACGCCCCTAACGCGACGGGGATGACGGCCGAACTTACGGGAGTTCATCCTCCGTCAATGGCATGGGCTGGTCCGGATGGACTTATCGCCGCAGGCATATGCGTGCGTTCCGCTGCCGGCGCATTAGCCTGCGTGCGAAGAAAGGCTCGAGGAGAATGACGATGGATCGAAGGCGGTTTCTTTCCGGCACTGCGAACACGCTGGCCGCACTGGGGTTGGGAGCCGAGAAGCTGGTAGCGGAGGAAAATGGGGGCACGGGAGATGCAGTGCAGCCAAGGCCTCCGCGCCATAACGTACTGCTGCTCATGTCGGACCAGCACAAGCGGACTTGCATGGGCGTCGCCGGAGATCAAGTCGCAAGTACGCCGAACCTGGACCGCCTGGCCGGCCAGAGCGTTCGCTTTACCAATGCGTATTGCTCGAATCCGGTGTGCGGGCCGTCGAGAGCATCGCTCATGACCGGTCTGTTCACGCACGATCTGAATGGCGCCGGGAGCGCCGTCGGGTATTCGCCCCGATATAAGACGATCGCCCACGCCTTCAACAGCGCCGGCTATCTGTCTGCGCTCATCGGGAAGATGCATTTTGATGATGCGCAAACTCACGGTTTCGAGTACAAGCTGGATTTCAATGATTGGCTTCAATATCTGGGCCCGAAGACAAAACTCTACGCCGAAGAGAAAGGACCTCCCGGCTCAGGCGCCGGGTTTCCGGAGATTCCCGGATTGTGGCAGAGTGAAGGCGATCCGTGGAAGGAAGTGGTGTCGCCAGACGGGCGGCTGGGCCCGGTTGCAGTGGGTAGGCCGTCGCTGATGGAGGAAAGCGAGCACTTCGACAGCTTTGTGGCTCGCGAGTCTGTGCGCTTTCTTGAGAATTATGGCAAGCAGGATGAGCCGTTCTTCCTGGTTACATCGTTCCTCAAGCCGCATGAGCCGTTCATGCCAGCCAAGCGCTTCGCCGAGATGTACCAGCCGGATCAGATGCGGCTTTCAGATACATGGAACAAGGCTAATCTGGGCAGTCTGCCGAAAGAAGTGCAGCGCTCAATCGAGCGTAGCCCGTACACGCCGGAGTTGAGCGACCCGAACGAAGCGCGTAAGCGCATGGCGTATTACTACGGCAGCCTGGCGCAGATGGACGACTGCGCGGGGCAGGTGCTGAACGCTCTCGATCGCCTAGGATTGGCCGACAACACGATCGTGATCTATACGGCAGACCATGGGGAGATGCTGGGCGACCTGGGTCTGTGGGATAAGTTTCAGTTTTATGAAGGCTCCTGCGGAGTGCCACTGCTGGCGCGCGTGCCGGGCAATGCTGCGGCCATATGCAATGAACCGGTGAGCCTGATCTCGCTGGCGGCAACCGTTGCAGACCTGTGCGATGTGGATCTGACGGCGCAAAAAGACGCGCGGAGCTTTGCCGATCTGATCGTGCGGCCGGGTTCGTCCTTCCAGTACGGCCCCGTGTTTGCCGAGTTTCGCGTGGGGAAGAAGGATGCGAAGTACATGATTCGCGACGGCGACTATAAGTACACATACTGGACGAACGACATCCCGGAACTTTATAACCTGCAGGCGGACCCCAAAGAGATGCATAATCTGGCGGCCCTGGCGGAGCATGAAGGGATAGTCAACCGTCTGCGACGACAACTGTTTGCGTGGTACCTCCCGCCAAAGGCATAGGGATGCTCCAGGCATGTTCACGCGCAGGCGAGGGCGACGAGGACTTTGAACCTGGCTTTGAATTTCTCGTAGCGAGTCGGGAACCGGCTGAGCTGTTCATGTTTGTTTCGTTCAGCGGCGAGCAAGATGCTGGTGGCTGGTAGACCGATCTCAGAGATGGTTGAGATACACTCGCCACCACCGACAGCCAGTAAAGCCGTCAATCGGTGGTCCGAGTGGCGACGTGATTTCGCTCCTGAGGAGCTATGGATTTGTATACTGTCCATTCCCGATGGCCTTGAGCGCAGTGATCGTAGCCGAATCATCCGGCAGCCACGGGCCCGACTCGTCTGGACCCTGGCTATAGTTCCAGAAAGTCAGGAAGCAACGCGCGCCTTTATTCGTCTGATGCCAAAGCCAATAGGCCGAGTCGTTAAAGTACTTCGCACGAAAACAAGATAGGCACAAATGATCTCTTAACTGTTGGAGGGTACGATGAAGTTCAAAGACCGATTCGATGCAGGTCGTCAGCTCGCGGAGCGTCTGATGATCTTTGCCGGCGAAGACACAATCGTGCTTGGACTTCCTCGTGGCGGTGTCCCTGTCGCATTCGAAGTTGCGAGGGCGATTCAAGCTCCTTTGGATATCCTTCTCTCGAGAAAGCTCGGAGTGCCCGGGCATGAGGAACTGGCTTTCGGTGCGCTAGCGGCGGGGGATGGCCTGTACCTGGATCAGCAAATCATAAGTGCTGCGGGTATCACCAAGCACCAGATTGCAGCGATTACGGATCAGACCAGAAGATTGCTGGAAGAACGTGCCGTACTTTATCGAGGAAGCAAACCTCCGCTGGCCGTAAAAGGAAAGGTTGCCATTCTCGTCGACGACGGGATAGCGACCGGTGCGAGCCTAACCGCAGCGATTCATGCACTACGGGAGATGAAGCCCCGGAAGATTGTGGTGGCGGCCCCTGTAGCACCGTCGTCTACCTGTCGCGTACTGGAGCACCAGGTTGACATGCTGGTGGTGCTACAGGCACCGCTGGATTTTTGCGCGGTCGGTCAGTTCTACGAGAACTTTGAACAGACCTCCGATGAGGAGGTCGTCAGGCTCCTGCAACGCGCCACGCAATTCACTGACTTCAAAAGCCAGCCCGTGCACATTCCCTTCCATGGTTTCTCGCTACCCGGACTTTTCTGCTCTCCTTCAGGGGCAGACACGATCGTGGTTTTCGTTCATGGGAGTGGCAGCAGTCGATTGAGTACACGCAACCAGCGTGTGGCGCAGCACTTGAACCGCCAAGGAATGGCAACTCTGCTGTTCGATCTCCTAACCTCTGCGGAAGAGGAGCGGGACCGGCGTACGGCAGCGCTTCGATTTGATATCGATCTCCTGACGAGCCGTCTTCTGCATGTGATCGATTGGGTTCAACAGCAGCCCCACACAGTTGGCATGAACCTGGCTCTCTTCGGTGCAAGCACCGGCGCGGCCGCCGCTTTGAAGGCCGCGGCGAAACTCGGCCATGAAATCTCGGCCGTTGTCTCCCGCGGAGGGCGACCCGATCTGGCTGGCGAATATCTATCGGGGGTGCTCGCCCCGACGTTGCTCATCGTCGGCAGCCTGGATGACCCCGTGATTGCTTTGAACCGCCAGGCTCTTACGCACTTAACCTGCCCCAAAGATCTGGCGATTGTGCCTGGCGCAACACACCTGTTCGAGGAGCCGGGAGCTCTTGATCGGGTAGCCCAACTTGCGGCTGCCTGGATACGCAGAAATGTCGGGCACAGGAAAGACCCTATGACGCCGCCCAGAGAGTTGCCTAATGTCAAGGACGATCACAGATCTTCTAAAGAGTAAGTCCATGTCAGTTGCGCAGGTTTCTTCCTCCAATCGACCTCCAACGGCGCGCAGTTTCTGCTCTTGAGAGACGCTTGCCGATCTGGCCAGTTTCTTCGATGAACGGCAAACAGCCATGAACCTTCTACTTCGGCTCGCCTGGATCATCGACCTCTTCCCACCAGGAAGAAGATCGTCGGCTGCAATCTCTTATCTCACATGGGCACCCCACAGTCAGCGATGAGGTCAGACAAGATATCGCAACAGATCTAGAATTACTGCGCTCGCTTGAATCAGAAATCCATGATCACCCGAGATTATTTCGTGCTCTATTTGCATCAAGCAAGCACGGATTTCGAGATTACATCGTACTGCTGCTTGCAACCAATATCGGCGACACCATTCTCGTCACATCGGCGCCCCTGCCCTCACGCAACGACACCATCGCCACCGCGACGCCAATCGTTCCCGGCACCTATTACGCCTCGCTCAGCCGCTACACCGCCGCCTCCGGTAGCGCCGCGCCCGACCAGGATTACTACGTCCTGTCCGGAGTCAACGCCGGTGAAACCTACGAGGTAGGCGTCTCCAACGGGTATATGAGTTGGAATGGCACCTACAGTACTCCAACAATATCTGCCGTTGATCCAGCTCTTGAACTCGTCGATACGAACGGGAATCGACTTGCCACCTGTAACGATCCTGTCGTTGATAGCCCGCCTTCGGACGCTCCCTACAGCGCTGGTGCGAAGAACTTCACAGACCCGTGCATCAGCCACTCACCCGCCAGCCCCGGAACATCGAATTCTTACCTCGACCTCCAGACATCGACCGCCAACCAGACCTTCTACATCCATATTTTCGACTTCAACGGTCGTGCCCGTCCTGACTTCACCTACCCTTTCACTGTCACTAAGAAGTAGCAACGGACGGCACGCGCAAGCTCATAGAGCCATGCTGTATGCCGGTTGTCGCCAGGCGGATGGCCTCACCTATCCCGGCCCATCGAAAGGTGTAGACGAAAATCAACCATTGGAATGTTGCGATACCTCTGCGGCGAGAGCACCCTTCCTTTGGAATGAAGATGCACTGATAGAAGATAGATTCAGACATTGAGCCACATCAACGCGCCGGCAAGCCTACTGCCGGACAAGATCAATTTCGGAGGAAATATTGCTTCAGTCCGGCAGCATCAGCGTGCGTGGCTTGCCTGTGCTCGCATGGATTCGCCCGTCACTTTTGATTTTGTGCCTTCTCATCCTTTGGCAGGTGCTGATCCTGCACCACCCCGGGGCTCTGCTGCCGGGTCCATGGGGTGTGGCGAAGGGGATCGCTGACCTGTTGCACCATGGATTGCTTTTCAAGTACGTGGTTGCCTCGCTCTTTCGCGTGACCTGGGGCTTTGGCCTTGCCGCGCTCTCTGCGATTCCACTCGGTATGGTTATCGGTTGGTACAGCCGTGCGGAGATGGCGTTCAATCCACTGATTCAGTTTCTTCGCCCGATTTCTCCTCTTGCCTGGATTCCTATCGCCATCCTATGGTTCGGCGTAGGCGATCTATCTGCGATTTTTCTTATCTTTCTGGGCAGTTTCTTTCCTTTGATTCTCACCTCCATGAGCGCTGTCCGCAGCGTGCCCACCATTTACATCAATGCAGGCCGGAATTTCGGCCTCAGTCCCGCTGAACTTTTCTATCGCGTCTTGTATCCCTCAACGTTGCCCCAGATCATCGTCGGTCTTCGAATCACTCTCGGCATAGCGTGGCTCGTCGTCGTCGCTGCTGAGATGATTGCTGTGAATTCGGGTCTTGGCTTTCTGATTGTGGATGCCCGCAACGCGGGCAATCGCTATGACCTTGTCGTAGCGGGGATGCTACTTATCGGGATTATCGGACTACTGCTCGATCTGGGCCTGCGCTCCCTGGAACGGATGGGTTCGGCACGCTGGAATTATGCTGAGGCATAGATGATCGACACCCGCCCACAACCTGCCGTTTCTCGAACCGCGCTGCGAGCCGCTGATGTCGGCATGACATTCCAGCGAGACGGGAAGCTGCTGAACGTTCTCCAGGACATCAATCTCGACGTGCAAAAAGGTGAGTTTGTGTGCCTTCTAGGTCCTTCCGGCTGCGGCAAGTCCACTCTGCTGAATATCATGGCCGGTTTCCTGGTTCCGTCGCGCGGCCATGTCGAAATCGGCGGTGAAATCGTTCGAGGCCCGGATCCAAGGCGCATCTTCGTCTTCCAGGAGCGAGGCGTCTTCCCCTGGCTCACCGTGGAAGGCAACATCGCCTTCGGCCTAAGTCGCCTCTCGAGGGACGAGCGGAAACACAGGGTCCGTCATTATGTGAATCTCGTAGGACTCAGCGGCTTCGAACGATCCTATCCCTCTGATCTTTCGGGCGGTATGAAGCAACGGCTTGAGGTCGCGCGGGCTCTCGCTGTGAATCCAGACATGCTGATGCTCGACGAACCCTTCGGCGCGCTCGATTCAATCACACGACTCACCATGCGCAAGGAACTCCTCCGTATCTGGGAGGCGGAGCGAAAAACGATTCTTTTCGTGACGCATGACATCGAAGAGGCAGTCCAACTGGCTGATCGCGTGGTTGTGATGAGTGCGCGTCCGGCCACCATCCAGACCATCGTCACAATCGACATCGCACATCCACGCGATATCAGCTCGCCCCGGTATCTTCAGCTGCGGGCCGGAATCTTTCAACAGATCGGCATCGCTCAGCAGATATGATCACAGCTCGTACACCCGCGCGCTGGGAACACTTCTTTTGGCCGGCGCTTGCCATGATCGGAAGCCTCATCCTCTGGGACGCAAGCGTCCGGTGGACTGGAACGAAGGTGTTTCCCTCGCCGCTCGAGGTCGAACGAGGAATCGCTGAACTGCTTCACGATCATGTTCTCTGGGCCGACATCGCCGATTCTCTCCGCCGCGTCGCAATCGGGTTCGGTGTGGCCGCCCTTCTGGGTATTCCGCTCGGCCTCTTTTTGGGCTGGCATCCTGCCGCGAACCAGACTCTCAACCCGGTCCTCCAGATCCTGAGACCAATCAGCCCACTCGCCTGGATTCCGGTCTCCATTGTGCTCCTCGGAGTAGGCGATTATGCGGCCATCTTCCTGATCTTTCTCGGCGCGCTCTTTCCGATCATCGTGGCCTGCATAGACGGCGTCGCCACTGTTCCTCTGGTGTTGCGACGTGCGGGCCGTAACTTCGGGCTTTCCGACACACAACTGCTTCGGCGCGTGGTGTTTCCGGCCGCCTTGCCAAAGATTCTCGTCGGCGTGCGCATCGCCTTCGGGATAGCCTGGCTGGTCGTGGTGGCCGCCGAAATGGTGGCCGTAGACTCCGGCCTCGGCTATCTTGTGATTGATTCGCGCAACTCCGGCAAGCGATACGATCTGGTCGTTGCCGCCATGCTGATTATCGGAGCTATCGGCCTTATCCTCGACCATCTCTTCCGGATGTTCGAAAGAGTTCGCTCGGTCCGCTGGGGGTTCCGCAATGAGCTCTAAAAGAAAACTCATCCTCTTCGCGTCGCTTTGGATCGTCATCATCACGGCACTGCACGGCTATCTAAACGTGAACTGGTCAGCCGTACTGAATGACTACAAGCCACTCAACAAGCGCAAAATCATCGTTGCCTACATCCCGGTGACATGCCAGCTCACCTGTCCTGTCACCGATTACATTTCCAAGGTGTCGAATAGCGGCGAACTCTTTATCCCGAAACTGTTCCAGGGATTTCCTGAGATCAAGGAAGCCCTGATCTCCAATAAAGTCCAGGCTGCTTTCATCGTGGCGCCACTCGCCATCGCGCTTCGGGCTCAGGGTGTTCCGATCAAAGTGGTCTATCTTGGGCACCGCTATGGCAGCGCGCTGGTGGTGCGCAAGAACGGCCCCGTAAAGACCTTCGCCGATCTTCGCGGGCGAACCGTCGCCATCCCGAGCCGCTTCTCCGATGAGCGGCTGATTCTCTTCCGCGCCATGAAGGTGTGGGGCATGAAACCAGGCGATATCAAGATGGTGGAAATGGCTCCCCCGGATGTCTCCGGCGCCCTTGCTGCGGGCGCGATTGATGGATTCGTAATGGGCGAACCGTTTCCCTCTCAGGCAGAGATGGGCGGGTACGGCCGGGTGCTCTTCCAGGCGCGCGATTACTGGCCCGACTACATGTCCTGCATCCTCGTCGTCCGCCAGGACCTGATTGACCAGCGCCCGGACGTCGTGCAGACGCTGGTCGACGGCATTGCACGCTCGGGTCTCTGGCTCGATGAAGGCAAGCCACACCGCGAAGATGCAGCAGATTTTGTGGGGCGGTTTTATTACAACCAGAAGCCCTCTTTGCTGCGCTGGGCGCTAACCAAACCCATGAATCGCGTGGAGTACAGCCCGCTGGCGCCGCGCAAGGCCGATTTCGATATGGTCCGGGACCTCATGATCGAAACCGGCGTTCTCAAGAAGAAGATTCCGTTTGAGGAGTACACCGACACGCGCTTCAGTGACGGAGCGCACAACCAGACTGCCTGGAAGTATGAACCGGGCATAGCGACGGCGAAGTAGGGCCATACGAAAGGAACAGCGTGATCCGCAGACGATTTCTGGGCCTGATCACACTTGCGGGAGCAACGGGTGTCGGCGTCATCTCCAAGGCCGTGCAATCTGCCGGCGAGCGAGAAACTGTGACCTATAAGGTCTCGGGATTCACCTGCATCACGTGCGCCACCGGCTTAGAGACGTTGCTTGGCCGAGAGAACGGCGTTCTTACGGTGAAGGCGTCCTACCCGGACGGGATCACTACAGTGAACTACAACGTGCATGCCACTACGGAAGCGGAGATCCGCACTTCCATTGAGAGTATGGGGTTCAAGGCGCAGGTACTTCACGCCACGAATGGCTGAGGTCAATCCATGCATTCCACAAGTCGCATCATCCAGCCATAGCCATTGGCGGAACACGATAGCCAAAGGCCCGATCCAGCACACCGGCGACTGTAAGCACAAGCTCATCCTGATACGGTCGACCTGCGATCTGCACCCCGATCGGTAAACCCTCTGCAGATTGTCCGACAGGGACCACCGCCGCAGGCAGAGCCAGCACATTGAACCATTGCGTGTAACGCATCGCATCCCAATAGCCAATCGCCTTCCCATCAATACGCCATGAGCGTTCACGATGATGAAACGCCGGTACAGCACAGACCGGCATCAGCAGGATGGGACATTGCTGCATCTCCGCGGCGAAGCGCAGACGCAACTGGTCCATATCGGCCCAGGCCTGTAGCAGCGAAGTCTCCGAAAGCGGCTGCTCGCTACCAGCTTCACGAAGGAACTCCTGGAAGATCGGGCTGAGCTGATCCTGTTTCCCCTCGATGGCCGGTGCGTAAAACATGGCACCACACTGCAGAAAGAACAGGCGCCACAATTTCCGAGCCTCTTCCAGTCCTTCGGGCCGGTAGGGCTCGACCGCGAAGCCCTGCTTCTCAAGCTCGTGCGCCGAAGCCTGAATGGCCTTGCGTGTCTCCTCGGTTACCGGGAGCAGGCCGTCGTCCTCAAACCATCCTATGCGTACACGCTTCGAGTCTGACACCGAGACACCGCGGTAAGGCACCGGTGCACTCTGTTCCGACTCGCACGCCGCATCGCAGAGTAGTCGAAAGAACAGTTCTACATCCGCAATGGTGCGTGCCATGGGCCCTATTGCGCCAAGGCTGCTGAAAGGCCCCAGACAGGGTGGCACATGCCCCACAGAAGACACGCGTCCGGGGGTCGGCTTCAATGCGCAGATTCCGGTGAAGTGCGCTGGTTCTCTGACCGAACCACCGCTGTCGCTTCCAAGTCCACCGGACGATAGCCCCGCCGCGATGGCCGCTGCTTCCCCTCCGCTTGAGCCACCCGCGCTCCGGCTCAGGTCCCACGGATTGCAGGTATGGCCGTAGAGCAAATTGTCGGTTTCGTACGCCATAAGAAACTCAGGGCAATTTGTGGTTCCAAGAACAACAGCGCCGGCGTCCCGGAGCGCCGCTACGGAGTGCGCGTCCTGTATCGCCAGCCTGCCTTTACGTAGGCCGCTGCCGATCTCGGAACGATATCCGGCTACCTCGATCGAAGACTTAACCGTGATCGGCAACCCGCCGAGCGGTCCAGATCCCGGCTTCGCAGCCTCGGCACGCAACCGCGCCGGATCAAACTCCACGAATGCATTCAACGCCGGGTTCAGCCGCTCTACACGGCGTATCGATTCCTCGATCAGTTCGCTGGACGATAGCCTGCCTTCACGCATTAGTGCAAGCTGCTCTACCGCGGACAACAACGTAACATCCATAGCTCCATCCTAGGCGTTAGCCAGAGAAGCTCGTATTCGCTCGCCTACAATAAGGGCCGTGGACGACGTTTTCAGCCAGGACACCGATGCCTCCCTGATCTGGGACGGCTTTCTCGTGGACAACGTGCGGCCGCTTGGCCCCGAGGAACTGGACCGGTTTGCAAACAAGCGGATACTAATCACGGGTGGCGGAGGCTATCTCGGTTCTGCACTCGCGCGCGCCTTGGCGGCTCTGCCCATTGCAGACCTCGTGCTGTTGGACCACTCCGAATATGGGCTCTACAAGCTTGACCAGGATTTTCGGGATACAGGACAAACACCGCCGGCATCGCTGATCGTCGGCAGTGTGATCGATCGGGTTCTGCTGGATGAGATCTTCTCAAAGCATGCCCCCCAGATCATCTTCCACACCGCGGCCCTTAAACATGTGCCACTCATGCAGGCGAACGCATTTGCAGCAGCGGAAACCAACGCCCTTGGCACACATACACTCGTGGAAGCCGTAAAGCGTTCGCGTGTGTCGCGTTTTGTTTTTCTCTCGACAGACAAGGCTGTCGATCCCATCAGCATCATGGGTGCGACCAAGAGAATAGGCGAACAAATTGTCCTCCGGGCACGCGATCGCGATCCTGATCGATTCGTCGCGTTCCGGCTGTGCAATGTGCTGGGGTCGACGGGCAGCGTCGCTCCTGCGTTTGCAAGCCAGATCGCCGCCGGGCTTCCTCTGACACTCACCCACGCCGAAGCGACACGCTTCTTTATTTCGAGAACGGATGCGGTGCGCTATCTTCTTCGGGCTGCGATTATGCCCTCGGAGACGGGCCTTCTCATTCCGCGACTCTGCGAAGCCCATCGTGTACAGGATCTCGCCGCGTTCCTCCTGCAACGCACGGGCTGTGCCAGACAAGGGCGCATGGTCGAGACAGGCCTGCGAAGCGGTGACAAGCTGCATGAGCAACTCATCTCCTTATCTGAGCACGCTCAGCCCAGCCTTGATCATGAAATGCTTGCCATCCACTCACCTTTCGACCGCGGCGACCTTGCCGACGCTCTCACTGCCATTCAGAATGCAGTCAGCTCCCGCGATCCACTGCGCCTGTTTCAGGCAATCCGTTCCGTCGTGCCGGGTTACGGTGATGAAGATGCCGCCAGCAAGCTCTTTAACGAAGCCATTGCATGAAGACTGTCGCTGTCGTAACCACCTCTCGCGCGGATTACAGCCACCTTTATTGGCCGCTAAAACTGTTGCATGCCCATCCCGAAGTCAACCTGAAACTCATCGCAATGGCCTCGCACCTTTCGCCCGAGTTTGGCAATACTGTTGGCGAAATAGAAAACGACGGCCTCCCTATTGCCGCAAAGGTCGAATGCCTGCTGAGCTCCGATACCGACCTCGGCATGGCGAAGAGCATCGGTCTCGGTGTTCTGTCGCTCGCGGATGTCCTCGCAACGATGCGGCCTGACGTGCTGCTGCTCATTGCCGATCGATACGAAATGCTTGCTCCGGCTGCCGTCGCGCTTGCTTTGCGTATCCCTATAGCGCATATCGAAGGCGGCGAACGCAGTGAAGGTGCCATCGATGACGCCGTGCGGAATGCGCTGACGAAGATGAGCCACGTGCACTTCACGTCCACGCAGGCTGCGCGCGAGCGGGTCATCAGCATGGGTGAAGAGCCATGGCGCGTGCATCGCGCCGGCGCACCTTCGCTCGATCATCTCCGAAAGAGTTCATTGCCTTCACGTGGCATGCTCGAGACAACCCTCCAGATCGATCTCCATAAGCCAACGATTGTGGTCGCGTATCACCCGGTCACGTTGCTCTCAGACACGAATGCGGAAGCCGACGCACTCTTTGCCGCACTCAAACGGCTCGATGAACAACTCATCTTCTGTTACCCCAACGCCGATGCGGGAAGCCGTGAACTGGTCAAGCGCACCCAGCAGTTTCTTCGAGAACGTGGCGAGGGCCGCCTGTTCATCAACCTGCCTGCCGTGCAGTACTGGTCCCTGCTACGCGAGGCGAGCGCATTCGTCGGAAACTCCAGCAGCGGCATCATGGAGACGGCCTCATTCGTTTTGCCTACAGTGAACGTGGGCATGCGCCAGAGAGGTCGCGAGCGGCCCCGGAACGTGATCGATGCACCGGCTGAAGCTGAGGCAATCCACGCAGCGATTCTTCAGGCGCGGGATGAAGGATTTGCGCACTACCTTCAAGGCATGACGAACCCCTATGGGGAAGGCACTGCCGCCGAGCGGATCACAGAGGTGCTCACCACTCTGCCCTCGAGCGAGCGTCTCCTGCTCAAGCGTGCCGATGCCGACGACACCATATGAAGATTCCACTCTCAGAACCCGATATCACTTCCCTCGAGATCGAGGCGGTTGTCTCCGTGCTTCGCAGCACCCGTCTCAGTCTCGGTCCCAGGCTGAATGAGTTCGAGGAATCCGTCGCACAGCGCGTGGGGGTGCCGTATGCGGTCGCAGTGAGCTCTGGTACGGCTGCTTTGCACCTCTGTGTACGTGCGCTCGGGATCGGTTCGGGTGACGAGGTCATCGTTCCTTCGTTCGCCTTCATCGCCGCCGCAAATGCTATCCGGTATGAAGGTGCGACGCCGGTCTTTGTCGACATCGATCCACACACGTTGAACGCCGACCCGAGCTGCATCGAGACCGCCATCACTCGGCGCACGCGAGCCATTATGGCCGTACACACCTTCGGGCTGGCGGCGCGCATGGACGCGATCCTGGCGATAGCGGAGCGCCATGGCCTGTTCATCATTGAGGATGCCTGTGAAGCGATTGGCGCAACGTTTGCAGGCCGGCCTGTGGGCTCTTTCGGTGACGCGGCGGTCTTTGCCTTTTACCCCAACAAGCAGATCACCACCGGCGAAGGCGGCCTTGTGGTCACGCGCGATGCCTCACTGGCCAGCAACATGCGCGCGCTTCGCAATCAGGGGCGCTTTGAGACTGACGAGTGGCATCAACACAGCATTCTGGGCTTCAATTATCGCCTTTCGGAGATCAACGCCGCGCTCGGCCACGCACAAATGCAACGCCTTGACGAGATTCTTCACAAACGCGCCGCTGTCGCCCAGGTCTACGATCGCCTTCTCGCCAACAGCGACGGCATAACGCTGCCGCCACGCGCGCAGGCTCCTGACACAATGAGCTGGTTCGTCTATGTCGTCCGACTTGCAGACCACCGAGACCGCGTAGCTCAGGAACTCAGCAGCAAAGGCATTCAGTGCGGCCGCTACTTCGCTCCAGTTCACCAACAAGAAGCATACGCACAGTGGCCGTGCCCGCACTCACTAGCCGTCACGGTGGCCGAAAGCCGGCGAACGCTTGCCCTGCCTTTTTTCAATAATCTTTCTGAGGCGCAGATCGAGTTCGTTGTGGAACAGCTCAGGTCAACCATGGCCGACTTAAGCTAAACGCCAACAAAGGAGCGCGGATCTGGGAAATGGCTCGCCTCAACCAAAAGATGGATGCGCAGGTCGCCATTATGAATATTCTGGGTATTGACTCCGATGCAGACAGAAGAGATCTCATAGATGACTATGCAGCGTTGGCAATATCCTCATTTCCGTGACGGTGGTCATGCGGCCGGCGAGCCAGACTCACCTGACTGCACGAACGCAGACCAATCGGCCACTCCAGGCTTCTGATGCTTTCTCTCGATCGCAGCGCCACATCCAGGCGGCTACCCGCAGCCTCTGGGTACATCCCGAATTCTCCGCTCATCAGCTTCGGCGTAGCTGCCTTGCTTCTGCTTGGCATCGCTGGCTGTCGCTCGAGAAATGAGTTACCTAAGCCTGGCACCAAAGCCTACCTGCAGTTCGTCAACGCCTTCTATGTCGGCCTCGCCGGTCTCCAGATTGGAGATGACGTCCGCGCGGACGCCAGCCTTGCCGAAAGCACGCGGCTTGCTTCCGGCGAACCCGCAGCCTGGGTGGACTGGGCCATTCTCGCGCTGCGGCAACGCAACTACGATGCAGCAGCAGATCGCTTGACGCGTGCGCACGCGCTCGCACCTGATAATCACCAGATCGTCTATCTTCTTGGCCTGCTGGAAAGTGATCGTGGCAACTCCGCCGCAGCCATCAAGAATCTTGAGCAGGCTGTCGCCCTGGATCCCCACAATGTGCGGGCCCTCTACCTGCTAGCCTCTGAAGTCGAGCGTCAGGGCGATCCCGGAAGCGACGCGCGGTTTGAGCAGCTCATTCAGCGGATCCTCGCGCTTGAGCCCCACAACCTCGCGGCCCAGCTTGAGCTCTGCCGCGTTGCAGCCAAGCAGGGCGACCTCCCGACGCTGAAAAGCTCGGTCCACGCGATCGCGGATCAAAGCAAGCCGTGGCCAGCCGATGTACTCGACCAGCTCACTCAGCTTGAGGCCGCGGCCGCCGGTCCGCAGCCACACGATGCTGCGACCCGGTCCATCTTTCTTCGCAACGTGCTCATGCGCGTGCCGGCCTTTCGCAACGACCTCGCCGATCTCCGCCTCGCACCGGGCGAAGGCGCACAACCGATGTTGCACTTCCTCCGCGTTGCCAACCCCTCATCGCAGCCAGCTCCGGCCGACAGCGCACTCAGCTTCACCCTTCAGCCCATGAACTCCAGCGAGCCTTGGAGCTGGGCAGGTTCCCTGCTGCTGAATGGCGCCGATCCGCCCATGCTCGCGCAGGCCAACACGACACATCTTCGTCTGGCAAACGGTACCGAGCTTGCCTTCCCAGGCAGCGATCGTGCAGGCTCCTTGCGGCCTGAAAGCATCCTGCCCATCGACTTCAACTACGACTTCAAGACCGATCTCGTCTTCGCCGGTTCTGGTGGACTGCGCTTCTACCGCCAGGACTCCCCTTCGGCCTTTACCGACGTGACCTCCGCGACGAAACTTTCCGCTTCGGTGCTGAAGGCGGCTTACACCGGCGCCTGGTCGCTCGACATTGAGGCCGATGGCGATCTGGACATCCTGCTGGGCTCGGATTCAGGCGCACCTACACTCCTGCGAAACAATGGCGACGGCACCTTTGCCGTTGAGCACCCGTTTCCTGAAGTCAACGGCCTGCAACAGTTTGTCTGGGTGGATCTGAACGGTGATGGAAATCCCGATGCCGTTCTCCTCGACGCCGCAGGTCGTCTGCATATCTTTCTCAATCGACGTTCCGGCACCTTCCAGGCAGCAGAGCCCCCGCGCGACCTCTCCAATGTGAAAGCGATCACTGCTGCCGATCTTTCAGATAGCGATACGCTTGATCTGCTAGCCGTCGATGGAAGCGGCAGAATCGTCAGACTCTCTACGTCTGACCAAGGCCGGCACTGGAGCTGCATCGACGTTCTCAACATCTCCCAACCAGCTCAAATTCTCACAGGAGATGTGCGGCTCTACGCCGAGGATCTGGACAACAACGGCGCGGTCGATCTCGTGCTTTCTACGGTCTCGGGTCCTTTCACCAATCCACTCATCTGGCTTCAGAGCGGACACCACCGCTTAGATCTTCTGCCGGCCAACCCTGCACTGTCTCACATCTTCGCCCTCTCCGATCTCAGGCAGGACGGCCAGGTAGACCTCATCGGATTTACCGGCAACGGCACTGCTTCCGTCGCGCAGAATCACGGCACAAGGGACTACCACTGGCAGATCATACGGCCGCGTGCGCATCAGGCCACCGGCGACCAGCGCGTCAACTCCTTCGGCATCGGCGGCGAGATCGAGATCCGCTCTGCCCTGCTGGTTCAGAAGCAGCCCATCCGCACACCGGAACTGCACTTCGGTCTCGGCGAACAAACGCAAACAGATGTTGCCCGCATCCTCTGGCCAAACGGTACGATACGCGCCGAGTTCAACCTGAAATCCAACCAGCAGATCGTCACCGAGCAGCGCCTGAAGGGCTCCTGTCCCTTCCTCTTTGCCTGGAATGGCCACGAGATGCAGTTCGTCAAGGATTCAGTTCCATGGGGCTCCGCGATCGGGCTGCGCATTAACGCCTTAGGCGCCGCGAAGATCGCCGCCACAGAGGAGTGGTACAAGATCGGTCGCGACCAGCTCGTCCCACGCGATGGATTCTACGATCTGCGTATCACCGGCGAACTCTGGGAGTCGTACTACTATGACTCGCTCGCGCTCATGGCCGTCGATCACCCGGTTGGGACCGAGATCTTTACCGACGAGCGTTACGATGTCCCGGCAGTCAAACTCGCCGTCACGCCGGTCGCCGAACCACAGCCTGTGCTGCGGGCCGTCGATGACAACGGCCACGATGTTACCTCCACGATCCGGAACCTGGATGGCGTGTACCTCGACAACTTCGGCCGGGGTCAATATCAGGGCGTCACGCGCGATCATTTCGTCGAGATCACGCTTCCAGAGCGCGCCTCTACCCAGCAGCCACTCTGGCTGATCGCAAAGGGCTGGCTGCATCCATCTGACTCTTCCATCAACGTCGCCCTCAGCCAGAACTCCGCAGAAAAACCGCGCTGGCTGAGCCTCGAGGTGCCAGACGCGAGCGGCCACTGGCGCGTCGCCAAACCGAACCTCGGGTTTCCCGCTGGTCGCAACAAGATCTGCCTGTTCGATCTCACCGGCATCTTCCGCCCAGGTGAGCCTCATCGGCTTCGCCTGCGCACAAACCTCGAGATTTATTGGGACCAAATCCAGTGGGCGCAGGGACTTCCTTCCACTCCGCTCCATATACAACGGCTCGGTCCCGCAACCGCCGATCTGCACTATCGCGGATTTTCTGTCATCAAGCAGGCCAACGACTCGTCCCCAGAGATTCCGCAATACAACCGGCTCGCCGGCACTGCTCAGCGCTGGCGAGACCTCGAAGGCTTCTACACACGCTTCGGCGATGTACGCGACCTGCTCGCTCACACTGATGATCGATACGTCATCATGAACGCAGGCGACGAGATGTCGCTTCAGTTCGTCGCGCCTGCGCCTCCCGCGCCCGGCTGGGTCCGCGACTTCGTCATCGCGGGGGACGGCTGGATCAAGGACGGCGACTACAACTCAACCTACTCGCAGACGGTCCTGCCCTACCCCTACCATGCTCGCCGCGACTACAACTCACCACCGGGCTCTCTCGAAGACGACTGGGAGTATCGTCATCATTCGCAGGACTGGCAGACCTATCAAACGCGCTACGTCACGCCGGAGGAGTTTGTCGACGCGCTCAGGAGCCATGCAAGGCAATGAAGCGGGCCACCATAATTCGGGTCTTCGTCACGGCGCTTTTTCTCGCGCTCCTGGCAGCTCCCCTGCTCCTGAATCGTGTCGCGCTTGAACGTCAGCGCGCTTCGGTCGCTCTGAACAAACAGTCCGCCATTGCCCGGTACGGCTTCTATCTCCAGGAGATCTCCCATGCCGCTGGGATCAACTTCGTTCACCAGGCACCCACGCTCGATCCAAAGCTGAATCCCATCATGCCGGAGGTCGCTTCTATGGGTGCCTCCGTCTCCATCGCCGACTTCGATCGCGATGGCTGGCCGGACATCTACGTCACCAACAGCGCTATCGGCTCGCAGAACCACCTGTATCGCAACATGCACGATGGCACGTTCCGCGATGCCGCGCCAGAGCTCGGCATAGCCGATGTCAACCGCCCGGGCACCGGTGTCTCCATGGGCGCGGTCTGGGGGGACTATGACAACGATGGATACGAAGACCTCTTTCTCATCAAATGGGGTAAACCGGAGCTCTTTCACAATGACCACGGCAAAGGCTTCACGCGTGTAACCGATACCGCAGGTCTTCCACCGTGGATCAATGCCAATACCGCGGTCTGGTTTGACTACGACGGCGATGGCCTGCTCGACCTTTTTGTCGGCGGCTATTACCCGGAGAACGTCGACCTTTGGCACTTGAAGAACACCCGCATGATGCCGGAAAGCTTCGAATACGCCAAAAATGGCGGCCGCAAGTACCTCTTTCACAATCTCGGCAACGGACATTTCGAGGAGGTCAGCGCGAAGGTTGGCATCGACAGCCGTCGATGGGCGCTTGCCGCCGCAGCCGCCGACCTGCGCGGCACCGGCCACCAGGACCTGTTCATCGCCAACGATTACGGCGTCTCGGAGCTCTTCCTCAACGACGGCAAGCGCTTCCATGAGGCAGGAGCCGAGACCGGTGTGGGCTTCGCTCCGAAGAGCGGTATGAACGTCGCCATGGGCGATATCTTCAACCAGGGCAAGTACTCGATCTACGTCTCCAATATCTCTGAAGAGGGTGTGCTCATTCAGGGCAACAATCTTTGGGTACCCAAAGAAGGTGGTCCACCCGGCACTGTGTCCTACCAGAACATGTCGCGCGATCTCGGAGTTGAGCTCGGCGGCTGGAGCTTTGGCGCGCAGTTCGGCGACCTCAATAACGACGGCAACCTCGATCTTTACCTCACCAACGGGTATGTCTCGCTCGATCGTAATCGCAGCTACTGGTACGACTTTTCCAAGGTCGCCGGCGGCAACTCCACCATCATCTCGGACGCCGCCCATTGGCCGGCTATGGAGGGGCGCAGTCTCTCCGGCTATCAGCAAAAGCGCGTGTGGTTGAACGACGGCGCAGGTAAGTTCGAGGACGTCGCGCAGGCCGTAGGTGTAATGGACACGTACGACGGCCGCGCCGTCGCTGTGGCGGATCTATTCAACGATGGCGCGCTCGATGTAGTGGTAGCGAACCAGCGCGGCCCGCTGTTGCTGTACCGCAATACGGTCGATCCCAGGAACAAATGGATCGAGTTCGCCCTGGAAGGCACGAAGAGCAATCGCAGCGCCATCGGCGCGGAGGTCACTGTCCGGTGGAACGGCCAGACCCAGATCCAGGAGATCTCTGGCGGCAACGGTTTCGCCTCTCAAAACGATCGCCGTCTGCACTTCGGTCTGGGCCGGTCTCCACATATTGATGGAGTTCAGATACGGTGGCCGTCGGGTACTATTCAGACGCTGAAAGACGTTAAAATCGGGCAGGTGAACACCATCAAGGAGCCGGAGTGAGCGTCGAGGCCGTTGCCGTGCCGACAGGAACCGACACCGCTGCCACAGTCTCGTGGCGAAGATGGTTCTCCATGGAGAACCGTTTTCTTGCTCCCGCCTTCATTACATTGATCCTTTTGATCGGTCACTTCTTCTTCGGCATCCTCGAAAGCTGGACCCAGACCCTGCTCGCGATCGGCGCCGGCATCGTCACCGAACTCCTGCTCGGCAAACTGGTTACTGGCAGATGGCTCAACATCGCCAGCGCCTACATCACCGGCATCAGCGTCGGCATTCTGTTGCGCTCGCCCGCCTTCTGGCCTTTCGCGGTCTGCTCTGCCCTGGCGATCACCTCAAAATATGCGGTGCGCTACAAGAACCGGCACCTCTGGAACCCGTCCAACTTTGCTATTTGCGTGGTTATCTTTCTCGCGGCGGACACCGTGTCTACGCTCAGCATTCAGTGGGGCAACAATCTCTGGGCCATGCTGGTGATCTGGGGTCTCGGTTCGGCCATCATCTGGCGCTTGCGCCGATTCCATATCTGCGCCACATATGTCCTGTCATACGTCCTCTTCGCTGGCCTGCGCACCTGGATGGTGGGAGACCCGTTCCTCTCCGAGCTGTCTCCGATCACCGGCCCTGAGTACCAGCTCTTCATCTTCTTTATGCTCACCGACCCACGGACGACCGTCCGCTCCAAGCCGGGTCAGTGTGCCGTCGCTTTTGTTGTCGCGGCCGTTGAGATGGTGCTTCGTTTGCACAGCGTGATCTACGCCCCGCTGTACGCGCTCTTCCTGGTCGGGCCACCTTCACTTCTGCTCTCCATCTGGTGGACCGGACACCACAAGGAACCAAGCTCCCGGGCGCATTCCGCCGTACTGCTCACCGGATCGACAGCCTGAATCAAGGTTCACGCTATCCCAAGGAACGTCGTTGCACTCCTTCCGTCCCAGTCCTTTTGTTTCTCTCGCGCTGGTCCTCCCGCTGTTGTTCAGCGGCTGCCATAGACAGGCATCCTCACCCTCTCCAGAGACCCCGAAACAAACAGCCGTTGCTGTCCAGCCTCAAACTGCTGTGCCAGCGCCTTCAGTCGCCGCACCGGCTCCATCCGCTCGCCCCTCCGGTCCACTCACCTTCACAGATGTCACGACGCAAGCCGGCATTCATTTCCGTCACAACAACGGCGCGTTCGGCAGCAAATATCTCCCCGAAACCATGGGCAGCGGCGTCTGCGTCATTGACTACGATGGTGATGGCCTGCAGGATATCTTCTTCGTTAATTCCAGCGACTGGCCCGGCCACACCAGGACACACTCTACCCCTGCGCTCTATCACAACAACGGCGACGGCACCTTCACCGACGTCACCCGCGGCTCCGGACTCGATATCGAACTCTATGGGATGGGCTGCGCGGTCGGCGACTTCGACAACGACGGTCGCGATGACCTGTACGTGACCGCACTCGGTGGCAATCACCTCTTCCGCAATCTCGGCAACGGTAAGTTCGCCGACGTCACCGCCCATGCGGGAGTAAAGGACGCTGGCTTCTCCACGGGTGCTGTCTGGTTCGACTACGACAACGATGGCAAGCTCGACCTGTACGTTGCTCATTACGTCGAGTGGTCTCCCGCTACCGACCAGACCTGCTCGCTCGACGGCACGCACAAGTCCTATTGCACCCCGGAAGCCTACAAGGGCCAGAGCGGCACACTATTTCACAACAAGGGCAACGGTGTGTTCGAGGACGTCACGAAGAAGGCCGGCCTCTTCGACCCCAGCGGTAAGTCGCTGGGCGTCGCTCTTTTGGACTTCGACAACGATGGCTGGCTCGACCTCTTCGTAACGAACGATACCGAGCCCAACAGACTTTACCGCAACAACCACAACGGCACGTTCACTGAAACTGCTCTCTCCGCTGGTGTAGCCTACAGCGATGCTGGAAAGGCTCGCGCAGGTATGGGAGTTGACGCCGCCGACTTCGATGCTTCCGGCAGACAGGGTCTGATCATCGGCAACTTCACCAACGAAAGCCTCGCCCTTTATCGAAACGATGGCGACGGACTCTTCACTGACGCTACCCCGTCGTCCGGCATAGGACCTCCGTCAGCCCACTCCCTCACCTTCGCGACCTTCTTCTTCGACTACGACCTGGACGGCCGGCCCGACATCTTCGCACTCAACGGTCACGTGGCTGATGACATCAGTGTGGTCCAGCCGACCCTGAGCTACGCTGAGCCGCCCCTGCTGTTCCACAATCTCGGCAACGGGAAATTCGACAACGTTTCGGGCAAGGTGGGCACGGCATTCCGTCAGCCGCTCGTCGGACGCGGCGCTGCCTACCTCGACTACGACAACGACGGAGATCTTGATCTCGTCCTCAACGTCTCGAATGGCGCCGCGCGGCTGCTGCGCAACAACGACGGCAACGCAAATGACATGCTGAGGATCAAGCTGGTGGGAACGCATTCAAACCGCGATGCTATTGGAGCGAAGGTCACAGTGACTCTCGCGAACGGCTCTCGCCAGACTCAAATGGTCAAGAGCGGCTCAAGCTATTTGTCTCAAAGCGAGTTCCCGCTCACGTTCGGCCTCGGCAAACCCGCTCCAGGTAAGGTCGTTTCGGTCGAGATTGCATGGCCCGGTGGGCGCCGCGAAAACATCGCAAGCACGCCAGCCAATCAGTTCATTACCGTGAAGGAAGGCGGCGGTATTGTCAGCGCAAAGCCCATCGTCTTCACCGCTCCTTCGTCCCAGCATCATTGACCTGACCTGTGTAAAAACCGGACCGGCGCAGCATCTCTTCGATCTCTGTCCGGCTCGCCTTCACCTTCTCCGCCCCCGCAAACAGGTCCTCAGCACGAACCGGATAACAATAGTCGCTCGGCTGTTTCGTCAGCCCGGCAACGTCGAATTCCGCCATGAGCTCCAGGATCGCCTGCTTCAGCTCGGCCTTCTCCTGAGGGCTGAGTCCCTGTCGAGCCCGCGCAGTAAATCGCCGCAGGGCCGATCCAAATATGGGATCGCTATGCAGCAGAAACGAACGTGCAAGCTCCGGCTTGCCGAGCCTTCGCACAGTCTCCGCATAGCTCGCTGCGACGAAATACAACAACGACAACACGCGAAACGTGCCGAAATCGCCCATGTTCGAGTACAGCGCCCCAATCAGATCAGCCGTCGCCAGGAGTTCCTCATCCGTCTCTCTCGCGTACATCGCCAGGCTCTCGCTCAGCCGCGGTGTCGCCCAATCGCGTTCCAGAATCTCGCCCAATCGCAATATGCCGAGCAAGGTCAGGGGGAAACCCGTGGACAGCAGCGGATCGACAAAGCCGGCTGCGGACGGCAGCATGGCCCACCCGTCACCCGCAATTTGAGAGCTGCGAAATGAGAGCCGCGGCACATACGTAGACGGCGTCTGGTGCTGAGCCGCCGCAAACTGCTCCTTCACCTCAGGCAATTCGTCCAGCAATCGCCGCCACGCCACATCCCTTTCTGCGAAGCAGAAACGCTCAGCCACTGCGGCCGTTGCCGCAACACCCGCGCTGGTCCAACCGTTGTTGAAATGCAGAACCCAGATCCATCCGCCGTCAAAGACGTGGTGCAGTGCAGCCGCATCCGGCGGATACGGTGGCTCCCTGTCGGCATAGTGTTGCGCACCCGGGAACCGCGATACGCCGGTGAAATGGCTGTACAGCGCCGAGGTCGCCGGGTACTTCGGCAGCGGTGCCTCCTTCAAGCCCAGCATCCTGTACATCAGGCCACGCGGCCCGGTGGCGTCCACCACAAACTTCGCCCGAACCTCCATGTCCAGACCGCCTGCGCGGCAGGTGAGGCGCCACTCACCGCCCTCGCGCCGGGCACTCTGCACATCGCACTGGTCGATGTAGTCTGCACCCAAGCCACGGGCCTGCTCCATCAGGAACCGGTCGAACTCCGCGCGAAACCAATGCGTATCCGCAATCGTGTCGTTGGGGCTCGCGGCGACAAGGAGTTGCCGGTCCGTCGCTTTCGAGGTGCCTGCCGTTTCACGCCCAGGATCATGATGAAAGAAGGTGAATCCACGTTTCAGGCCACATGCAATCTCGGGATGCGTCTGCTGCCAGCTTCCCCATTTCGTTAAGGGCGCAAGCCACGGCAGGTCATAACGCTTCGCCAGCGTGTCGAGCAACAGATTGCTGAGCGGCGTGGACGATTCCCCGATCACAACACGCGGATGACGCCCCTTCTCCAGGAGCACGACGGAAAGCCCCAGCCGCCTCGCGACCATTGCCATCAGGGATCCCGCGAACCCGGAGCCCGCGATGGCAACATCGTATAGAGCGCTCAGTTCACGCCCCCGCAGTCAGCGCAAATCACTCTATCTTCGATCTGTTGCGACAGATTCATCCGCTGCAAACGACCCCGGCGCGCCTCCCGGCAGGCACGACAACACGCTACCCGCTCAAAGTCCCACAAATCCACGAAGACTCTGCCGCTCTGGCGGCCGATTCCGTATTCCATGCTTTCTTCCGCCACTTCGACTCTGGGCGGAGCAAACTGTCCCAATCGCGCCAGAGTTTCCATCGCGCCATTGCCTCCGCGTGTCGGGATCAACGTAACCGCCGTCGCCCCACAGTCCTGCGCGAAGTCGATCGACCGGCACGCCCATCGCGCAGCGTCATCCGCGGCCAGAAACGGCGGCTGCAGCAACACAAAGCTCCGCAACGCGACACCCCAGGCCCGCAGCCTTGCAGCCGCTTCCGCATACTGGGAGAGAGTCATCCGCTTGTTCAGCTTTGCGAGCACCTCTGGATGCGCTGTCTCGAGCCCCATCGCCACCTCAAGCTCGCCCTGGATCAGCTCTCGAAAGGACAAACAGCTCCGTCCCACCAGGGTCGGATGGCACTCGATAATTACCCGTTCAAAGCCTTGCAACAACGCCGCGATTGCTTGGTGATCCTCTGCCGGGATCGCGCCACGGTCAAAGAAGCTTCCGCTGTTATAGAGCT
The DNA here is from genome assembly GCA_035605855.1 of Acidobacteriaceae bacterium. Lineage (GTDB taxonomy): Bacteria > Acidobacteriota > Terriglobia > Terriglobales > Acidobacteriaceae > Granulicella. Next base: position 29,800 of record DATNGO010000097.1, read on the forward strand.
TGATCTGACGCGCTGGCGCCAACCGCTCCAGTGCATACGCAATCTGGCGCGGGATATCCCCCCTTTGGACAGGCTGCGGCAGGGTGTTCCGCCAGAGATCGCACATCACGCATCGCCAGGGACACTCGCGGTTCGTGAGAAAAATCGTAGCAACATCGCCTAGGGTGCCGTCAGCAAAGCGTTCCTGCTCGAGCAGGAACGCATACGGCTGTGCGCCGCTGACTGGCGCATGCGCTCCCCGCTGGGCCACGATCCACTCGTCGCGCGCCTCCGCCGTCTCGGGATACATCTGGAGTGGGCTCGCCATCACTGGTATAGCGCAAAAAACTTGCGTCTGTAGTCCCCCTCTGTGTACGGCAGCCGCGCGTGTAAATCGCCCTTCGGCAGGGCGCCATGCTGAAACCGCCGCTTGTCGAAAGCAACCATCTCCATGCCTGTCAGCGCCTTCACTCCCCAACGCACCGCCTCGCCCTTCAGCGCGTATAAGCGCGACACGTCATAGCCGGTCAGCTCGATAAATGGAATCGCCTCAGCCACCGCGATCACCTGTGGCCGGGTGAACGGACTGAAGCCACGGAAGCCGAGCTTGTGTGCCGGCGCATACGTCCGTGTGTAGGACCGGCTGAGACCGCCGCTGTATGTCTGCGAATGCTTGATCTTTCCAACTCCCCAGCCTTCCTGGTAGAGCATCGGATTATTGACCACGCTGCGTATCGTAAGCTCCGGGTTCTCCTCGATCGGATAATCCTTCAGGTTTTCATCGCCCCCATCGCCGTCGAGCAGATACTTCCACTGCGGATACCGCGCGCGGATGCCCCTGCAAAGCGCCAGCGTCATGCTGGCCGACTCCACATCCAAAGACTTGTAGTCCTCGATCACGCGGATTGTCTCTGCAGGATCGATGCTCTCCGGGTCCACTTCCACTTGCTCCAGAAATATCCCAAGACCCACCGCATCCAGGAATGTACGCGCCTGCTCAACGTCCGGCCCTCGGCCCAGGTCCAGCACAAACGCCTTCAGGCGCCCAAGATTCATGCCGCGCTGCTTCATCACGTGATAGGTGGTCAGAAACACCGCGCCACTATCCACACCGCCCGAGAAGCAGACTCCCAGCGGCTCATGGGAAGGCACATGCTCTAACCAGAGCCCTATCTCTTCAGCCAGGGCACGGATGTATTGCTCACCGATAATTCCGAGATCAGGCGGCAGCACACCCATAGCCGGTGTGAAAAAACGTTCGTATAGCGGGTCTGGATCGGGGCAACCGACCAGTTGAATCTCGGTGACATAGTGAGCCGGCACCATCCGCGTGTAGCTCGGATGGAACTGCCCCTCCAATCCTTCCGAGCGCAAATGCTGGTAGATCGCATCGATCCGCGTAGCGACGATCAACACCGGGCCTTCCCTGCGCTTCGCGAGAAAATACCGCATCGGCCGATCGAGCGACCGCGCCATGCGGACCGTCTTGCCTCGCTGCGCGATCAATGCGAACGAGCCCTGCACCTGCAGCATCGTCTCAGCCGGCCGGTTCAGCAGGATCGCCCTTGCATCCTCGACTGACAGGTTATATAGCTGATTCTCTTCCGGGTCGATCAGGTCGACAAGCCGTTCAACATAATGATCCAAGGCACGCATTTCTTTCCTCGCAACTGGAAGCGATTCTATCGTCTGCCTGTTGTTCCTGCCGACTCCCGGCCGGGGGCGCTACATTCGGTCACGTATCATAAGCGGCCAGGACCCTAATGAAGTTTATGCGCCATTTTTTTCCGGCCCTTAGCTCGTCTCCCCAACAGTATCGGCGCGCCCTTGTTCTGGTCGGCGCTGCATTCCTGATGCCTTCTCTTCTCTCGGCCGCGGCGCCTGGCGGCACTACGACGTCCTCGGCAGCACAACTCGCTGCGGAACGCGATAACAACATAGGCGTCGCGTATATGAATCAGCAGCTTGTAGAGAAGGCACTTCTCAAGTTCCAGGCGGCCAGGCACGCTGACAGCAACGCGGTGACTCCCGTCGTCAATGAGGGGCTCGCGTATCTCTATCTCAACAAGTTGACTGAATCGGAAGCTGTCCTCAAGGAGGCTGCCGCGCTTGACCCGCACAGCGTCCGCGTCTGGTACAGCCTCGGCCTGGTCCACTACAGCGGTGGGAATTGGGACGCTGCACTTACCGAGTTCAAACGCGCTTCCGCCCTCGATCCGCAAGATGCCGATACGCACTACTTTCTGGGTGCAATCTACTCAAGCCAGAAAAAATTCGAAGAGGCGATCACCGAGTTCAATCTCGCGCTCATGCTGAATCCGCTGCACGCATCTGCTCAGTTCGGCCTCGCCCGCGTTCTCCAGCGTCAGGGCAAGACGGACCAGGCCCGATTGCACATCAAGCGCTTTCAGGACATTACCGCGAAAAAGATCGGCATTCTCATGAGTGCCTCCTATGGAGAGCAGGGGCGCTATGCCACGGCGCACGATATGCTGGGCTCGCCCGCACGTCCCGGCCCCATGATCCCGGTCAACTTCGTTGCGCCAGATTCGGCGGACGCGACCGCCGCGTCTCCACCCGTCGGCCCTGATGTTCGCGGCGGGGGTGTCTGTGTTCTCGATATTGAGGGAAATGGCAGCCAGGACATCGTTGAAACCTCAATGGGTGACGGCCTGCACGCCTTCCATATCGCCCCGGATGGCACGCTTCAGTTACTCTCGCCCAAAACGACCGGCCTTTCCGCCGTAGGTGACGGCATATCCTGCGCAGTCGGTGACTTCGACAACGATGGGCGGCCCGATCTCGCACTTGGCCTCACCGATCGCGTCGTTCTCTTCCGTAATCTGGGTCAGGGCAAATTCGCCGAAGTCACTGACAATGTCGGCATAAAGCCACTCAACAAGCCCGCCGGTGTCACATTCGTCGACTTCGACCACGACGGGGACCTGGACCTCTACGTCACTGGCGCCTCCTCACACGGCGGCGGCAGCGTCCTGTGGCGCAACAACGGCAACTCGACCTTCACCGAGTGGACCGGGCCCACCGGTCTCGCCGGCTCAGGTGAAACTGTCGGCGCCGTGCTCTCCGACATCAACAACGATCGCGCTGTTGACCTGCTCGTGAACGGCATCTCCGGCCCGCCGCAGATTTACTTCAACCAGCGCGAAGGCGCATTCAAACAAGTTGCACTCTACGCCGATACGAGCCTTGCCCCCGGCCGCGGCCTCGCGACCACCGACCTTAACAAAGATGGCCTGATGGATGTCGCGGTCACGCACGCGGGCGCTCCTGGCCTGAGTCTGTGGCGCAACGTGGACGGCAGCCATTTTGAGCGGATTCCACTCAGCTTGCCCGGTGTTACGGCCGCCTGGGGCATCACACCCATCGACTTTGATAACGATGGCTGGATCGATATAGCCGCCCTGGTGCAAACGTCTAAACGCATCGAGCTTCGCATCCTGCGGAACGAAGGCGGCCTCGCCTTCACGGATGTCAGCAAGGGCCTCGGACTTGAGAAACTTAATCTCACCGGCGCACGCTCAGTTGTCGCTCTGGACGCGAATCATGACGGCGCTGCCGACCTCGCGATCGGACGCGTGAATGCCCCTCCGCTCATCCTTCGCAACGTTGGCGGCAATCGCAACCACTCACTCCGGCTCAACCTTAGCGGCCTGGCCGACAACAAGAGCGCCATCGGCACAAAGTTGGAGGTCTTCTCCGGCGGCAACTGGCAAAAGTTCGAGATTTCCGGCGCTTCCGGATACATGGGGCAGAGCTCCCTCGAGTTGATTGCCGGTCTCGGAGCCAGCGACCACGCCGACATCATTCGTCTGTTATGGCCGACTGGAGTTCCACAGGACGAACTCGACGTTGCCGCGTCCAGGCCGGTCCCACTCACCGAACTTGATCGCCGTGGCAGTTCCTGCCCGGTCCTCTTCGCCTGGGATGGCACGAAATACGACTTCGTCTCAGACGTTATTGGGGCCGGCGTTGTCGGGCACTGGATCTCACCCACATCGCGCAACCAACCCGACTCTGATGAGTGGACCAGGATCGACGGTAGCATGCTGCGAGCCCGCAACGGCCAGTTCAGCGTACGCTTCGGTGAACCGATGGAGGAGATCAACTACATCGATAACCTCCGCCTCATCGCCGTTGACCATCCTGCGAACACCGATGTTTATCCCGACGAGAGGTTCCTGACCGAACCTCCCTTCGCCTCCGGCAAACCCGTGGTTGCTTCCGCCTCAACGCATGCGTTGACAGGCGCCTGGGACGACCATGGTCAGGATGCGCTTGCGGTGCTTTCGAAGCAGGATCATCACTACCTTCGCGACTTCACGAACCTCAGTTACGCCGGGTTCGCGAACGAGCACACTCTCACATTCGACCTGGGCAACTGGTCTCCGCGAAATCCTGTTCGCCTCTTCTTGCACGGGTACGTGGAGTACTTCAGCGCGAGTTCGATGTACGCTGCCTGGCAGGCTGGTATCCAACCGCATCCGCCCAGCGTTGAGGCTCAGATGCCCGACGGCACCTGGAAGATGATCTTGCCGGACATGGGTTTTCCTGCGGGCCTGCCCCGCACCATCGTCGTTGACCTTACGGGCAAGCTTCCTCCAGGTTCACGGCGCATCCGTCTTCAAACCAACCTCCAGATTTATTGGGACCAGGTGCTCGTCGATAACGGTCCTGACGCTAGCGCCTCTGCGCGAAGTACCGAGCTCCCCCTCACCTCGGCTCATCTCGCGTTCCGTGGCTACCCGAAGCAGATCGAGCTCGGCAGTCCCGGCGACCTCACGTATGACTATCAGAGCATCAGCCTCACCGGGCCGTTCGGGTGGCAGCGCGGCAGCTACACGCGGTATGGCGACGTCACTCCGTTGCTCACCAGGCGAGACAACCGTTACGTCGTTTTTGGCAGCGGAGAGGATATCGATGCCGAATTCAGCGATGCGCCCCTGCCACCGCTTCCGGACGGCTGGAAACGTGACTATTTCTTCTACGCCGATGGCTTCGTCAAGGACATGGACTTCTATGAAGCGCTGCCCTTTACGGTCGCGCAAATGCCCTTCCATGGGATGTCAACCTATCCCTACAGCTCTCGCGAAGGTTTTCCGGATGATGCCGGCACGTTGAGCTACCAGTTGGAATGGAACGACCGCATGGAAACCGGCGATCGCATCCAGCGGTTCCAGTTCAACTACCATCCGACGTTCTCAGAACCTGTTCAGGAGAAGCGGTGAATTCCTGGCGGCCGAAGGCGATTACAGCTATTGACAGTGTGCATGGGCTTGCATCGAGAATATCTTGCACTCAAGTCCGGCAGTCGTCGAGCCCGTTCCGACCAATTCGCAGGCCCAGGTTCTACGGGCGGAGGCTGGGATGGCGCATCCGAAGGTGTTGGTAGCCGACAAACACACTCTCGTCGCAGACGCCCTTAAGGAACTGCTCGATCCTGATTTTGAGGCGGTGGGTTCTGTCAGCGATGGGCGAGCCCTGCTGCGTATGGCTGCGGCTCTCAAACCCGATGTCATCATTCTTGAGCTCAACATGCCCAGGCTCAGCGGTATGGAGGCTGGCCCGGAGCTCAAGAAGTTACTGCCACGAGTCAAACTCATTGTGCTCACGGACAGCGATGACGCCGAGTTCGCTCGTGCTGCTGTTCATGGATGGGCATCCGCCTATCTGCTTAAGGCCTCCGCACCAGAGGAGCTAAAAACGGCTCTTCAGGAGGTGCTGAGAGGCGGCTCCTACATCACGCCGAAGGTTGCGCAGCGCATTGAGGACGAGTTTGTCCGCGATCCCAGGCCTGGACGAAAGCGCGAACTGACAGTGCGACAGCGTGAGGTGCTGCGGCTTCTTGCCGAAGGCAAGACAATGAAGGAGACCGCGCGCGCCCTCAACGTTACGCCGCGTACTATCGCTTTTCACAAATACAGAATCATGGAAGATTTCGCTCTTTGCACGAACTCCGACCTGGTGAAGTTCGCTCTCAAAACCCACCTCATCAAACCGCTCTAGCCACCCGGCTGCGACTGTCACTCGTATCACGCACCTCCACTCCTCCCTTCCGCTAGAGGTCCATCATCTCCGCTAGAGGTCCATCATCCATTCTGGAATGGAAGACCCTGATACCGGTCGGAGAACGACCTTGCTACGGTACCGTCCGTGCCGTAACCAAATACGTAAGGGTTTGAAGTTGCTGGCAAAAATGATAGTGACAGAACGACCTAATGACGGTTACGTTACGAACTGAATTAAACTTGCAGCTTTCTTGGCGGCCTCCTTCTGGCTGAAAGTACCGTGTCGGAGGTCACCATGGTGTGCTCATTCCCCCGGAGGTCACTATGGTGCATGCTGCTCTGCCCTCTCTCGTGATCGCTGATGCTCATCGTTTATTTGTAGCTGGGCTCAGTAAGCTACTCGCCAGCCAATTCAGAATTGTCAGCACCGTTAGTGACGGACGCAGCCTTGTCGAGGCTGCACAACGATTACGCCCCAACCTGATACTTACTGAGCTCGCTATGCCGCTGATGAATGGCCTTGAAGCCATCCATCGCATTCGTCGTGCCATGCCCTCCATGAGGATTCTCTGCCTCAGCAGCAATTCCGATGACGACACAATCCGCGAGTGCCTTCAAAAAGGCGCCTCAGGTTTTATCCCAAAGACGGCATCGGGTGCAGAACTGGCGCTCGGACTACGCCGCGTATTGCATGGCGATATCTATCTCTCCCAGCGGCTTCCACAGTCGGCAAAGCTCTTTTCGGAATCGGCGTCCGCAGCCACCGCAGACGACGAGGTCCCGCTCACCGAGCGGCAGATCGAAGTCCTGCAGTTGCTCGCCGAAGGCAAGACGATGAAAGAGGTGGCTGCTGTGCTTAACCTCACGACACGTACCATTGCGTTCCATAAGTACAGATTGATGAACACGTTAAACCTGAACACGAACGCCGCGGTTGTGCAGTATGCCCTTCAACATCGAGTCGTCTTTAGCTGATGCGGACCGGCTGCCGGTTATGGAGGGCCCTTTGACGCAGGTTTGCTTGTGGTGCACCTGTCTGTAGTTTGCCTGCCTGTATCTATCAGGGACGGCTGGCGGTGGAATGGTTCCCTGGGGAGGCTTCTAATTACCCCGCGCTGTTAGACATAACAGTTCCTCCGGAGAGAGAATCGTTGGATACGTTAGCAGTGCTAAGGGGTATCTATGTCCACGAGAATCACACTCGCTGCCTCCCTCTTCCTTCCTGCCGCACTACTCATGAGCACAGGATGCAAGAGCAAGTCATCAACTCCCGAACAGGCATCGCAACCGCAGGCGCAGAGCGCAACTGCACCCTCGAATTCCGCCGCACCCTCGGCAGCTGCCGCTCCGCCTTCCTCCTCCTCTGCGACACCTGGGAGTACGGCGACATCTGCGACCTCCGCGCAGCCTGCTCCTGCAGCATCACCCACGGGAACTCAACCTGCCGCCGCCTCTCGGGCGAACGTGGCGACGAATGCGCCTCCGCCCCCTCCTCCCCCGCCATCTGTCGTTGTTCCCGCCGGCACAAGGCTTCGCGTCAGGCTGACACAACAGCTCGGCTCGAAGCTTAGCGAGGACGGGCAACGCTTCGATGCGGCGCTCTCTTCGCCCGTTGTCGTGAAGGGTGCAAGGGTCATTCCTGCGGGTACAAGCGTAGTCGGGACGGTCGTCGAAGCCCATCCCTCCGGCCGCTTCAAGGGCGGAGCCTCGCTGGTTGTCGAACTCAGCAGCATTCGACTCAATGGTCGAACCTATCCCATCCGGACCACACAATATAGCGCTGAGTCGAAAGGCAAAGGAAAACGCACAGCAGGCTTCATCGGCGGCGGGGGCGCTGGCGGAGCTCTGATCGGCGGAATCGCCGGCGGCGGAAAGGGTGCCTTAATCGGCGGTCTAATCGGGGCCGGTGCGGGTACGGCCGGCGCGGCCACCGGTAACCGCGATATTACGCTTGGATCGGAATCACTACTGAGCTTCCAGTTGGCCTCCTCTCTTACCCTTCCGCCTCGCAAAGCGGCTGCCTCTCCGGAGCCCGAACGATAGACGCGGCGCCGGCGTCAGGTGAACTGGCAGGATTGCCATCCGTCCTGCCAGCCCGGCCTTGTCGCTTCGAAGACGACTCAAACAGCAGCCTAAAATGGGTGTTGCGGACGCAGTTGACTCTCGATCGCGGCACCGCGCCAATCAACATCCGAAGCGACTTTCCTGGCATGCACGTGCTGGAGTTTTCCAAGGAGTCCACACATGCTCGCCGCGTCCGGACCTGCCTCGCCCTCCGCGACCCTCGGCCTCCTGCCCATCCTCGTTCTGGGCTTTGTTCTGGGCATGCGGCACGCAACGGATGCCGACCACGTCGTCGCCGTCTCCACGATCGTCAGCCGCGAACGTCGCGTCGGTAACGCCGCATGGATCGGTGCGCTCTGGGGCGCCGGTCACACCATCACCATCTTCGCAGTCGGTGTAGGCATTATCGTCTTCACTCTTGTCATCCCCCCGCGCGTCGGGCTTTCCATGGAGTTCTCCGTAGGCCTCATGCTCGTCCTGCTTGGCTGGGTGAACCTTCGCGGCCTGGACAGGAACTGGCCAGCCGACCCTTCGTCAGCAGAGCTTGCAAGCGCCGCGACGCATACCCGCGGCGGTGACGGCCACACCCATGCCATCGCCGGCCGCTCCATCGACACCATGGATCGCTGGTTTCGTCGCTGGACCATCTACCAGTGGCTGCGGCCCCTGATCGTCGGCCTGGTCCATGGCCTCGCCGGGTCAGCCGCGGTTGCCCTGCTCGTCCTCACCACCCTCCACAACTCACGCTGGGCTGTTGCGTACCTCTTCATCTTTGGCGTCGGCACCATCGCCGGCATGATGGTCATCACCGTCACGATGGCGTCCGCACTCAACTACGCGGGTTCCCGCTCACAGTGGATCAACCGGCGCCTCTCCCTCGCCACCGGCTTCCTCAGCGTCGCGTTCGGGTTGTTCCTCGTCTACCAGATGGGCTTCCACCACGGCCTGTTCACAAGCCATCCCGCCTGGACACCCGAATAACTTGCCCGAAAATCGCGAACCTTCCGGCAGACTTATTTGTCCGGAATGATCGAAGCGCGAATGAGGTGGTCGAGTTTCGGAAACTCTCTATCCATATATGCGTTTCCGTCCTCGAACATTTTGTCCTGGTGTCCGGCACGCATGCCGCTCCCTGAGTGTTCGCCATAGCCTCCGTAAAGCTTCTCCACAACATCCCAACCTTCAACAACCTTACCGAACGGCGCAAAAGCTGACTCTGAATCGTTGAGGGCGGAGTTGTCGCGTAGGTTTATGTAAACCTGGGTGGACCGCGTTCCAGGGCCGGTGTTTGAAAAAGCGATGTAGCCGGGCAGGTTGTGGACTTTGAGGGTGTCGTCCGGTATCGTCTTGTGGCGCCAGGCCAGCGCCACCTTGGGATCGCCGGCGATGCCAAACTGAACCCAATGTCCGGGAACGACTCGGAAGAAGCGGGAGTTGTCGTAGTAATGTTCGCGAACCAACTCGTAAAAACGGTCCGCCCCGTTGGGCGACCACTCGCGGTGGGTCTCGATGATGAAGCTTCCGGCGGTTGTGTCGATCCGGGTCCGGACCACAGCGGGCGCATGCGGCGAATGGAACAGAGGAAACGCGAATAGAAACGCGAGCAGAAGTTTCATGCGCTCCAGAGTATCGCGCCCTGAACAGACGATGGCGAATCAGGCTTTTCGAAAAAAATTCTTTGGTGGAGCTGAGCGGGATCGAACCGCTGACCTCCTCGTTGCGAACGAGGCGCTCTCCCAGCTGAGCTACAGCCCCACACCGGCACATCCAGCGCTCCAAGCGCGCGACGTGCAACCGTCTCAGTCTACCAAAAGTCGCATGCTGCTCCAAACTTGTCTCCCTCGAACTTAACGACCCGTCGTATCGTATACATCGGCAGCCACATCAACGGAGCTCCTATGACACCGCAAGAGCAGCAGATGATCGACGGCCTTATCGAACGCATTCGCAGCACCCAGGTCGCCGACAAGGACCTCGACGTCGAGCGTTACCTCCAGCAAGGCCTCGCCGAAAACCCTGACGCGCTTTACATCCTCGTCCAGACCGTGCTCGTCCAGCAGTACGGCCTCAGTCAGGCCCAGCAGCAGATTCAACAACTCCAGGCAGCGCTCGACGAAGCCCATCAGCACACCCAGCAAAGCGGTGGCGGTTTCCTCAGCAAGATCTTCGGTGGTCCCGCCAGCACGCAGCAGACGCAATACCAGCCCGTCACCAACCCCGGTTATCCGCCACCCTACGCGCCGGCCTATGCACCCGCGTACACGCAGCCTGCCTATCCGCCGCCCGGCGGCGGTTTCCTTCGCGGCGCCCTCCAGACTGCGGCTGGTGTCGCGATGGGCGAGATGGCCTTCGAGAGCATGGAATCACTCTTCCACGGCTTCGGCGGTGGTCCTTACGGCTACGGTCATCCCAGCGAAGGAGTCGTCAACAACTACTACGATAACGCCAGCCAGCACGAGCATCACACCTACGACTCCAGCTTCTACAACCCCGAGAACGACGCCAGCCACCAGGACCTCAGCGACCAAAGTTCATCCCGGAACTTCGCCGACACCAATGACAATTCCAATAACGACACCAACGGCTTCGGCGGAGACACGAGCGACTTCGTTGACAACGACAGCTTCGACGACTCCGGCTCCGACGACTCGGGCTCTAGCTTTGACAACGGAGGCGGTGGCGACAACTCTTTCTAGCCCGCCCGGCTGACTCCCTGACTCGCCAACTTCCTAACCCTTCTTCGCCGGAGCCTTCAACCCCAGCTCAGCCATCACCATTTGCAGGTCCTTCCACGCCTCGCTCTTCTGCCGCGGGTCCCGCAGCAGAAACGCCGGATGGTAGGTCACCGCCAGCTTCGCTCCGCGCGTCGAGTGCCACCGTCCACGCAGCGAACTCAGCGACTGCCGCACACCCAGCAGATACGTTGCCGCCGTCGACCCCAGCGCGACAATCGCCTTTGGCCGCACAATATCAATCTGCCTCAGCAGAAACTGCGAGCAGGTGCTCGCCTCCACAAACTCCGGCGTCCGATTCCCCGGTGGCCTGCACTTCACGATATTCGCGATGTAAACCTCTTCGCGCTTCAGCCCCATCGCCGTGATCATGTTATTCAGCAGTTGCCCCGCCTTGCCGACAAATGGCAGCCCTTGCGCATCTTCATCCGCGCCTGGTCCCTCACCCACAAACATCAGCGTTGCGTTCGGATCACCGTCTGCGAATACGATCGTGTGCCGCCCGGCATATGCCAGCGGACACCTCGTGCAGTCGCCGATCTCCGCCCGCAGGGTTTCCAGTGCCGCCGCGCGCTCACCCGCCGGCACAATCTTCGCCGGCAGCGGCGCCAGCGCATCAAACGAATCTGGTTTTGGCATCGGTGCCTGCAGTTCCTCCGGGAGCGCCTCGAAATAACTTCGCGACGGCTCAGGCTGCACACGCGTCTGCGCAATCTGCGCCTGCATCGGCTGCACCGCTCGCACCGGCTGCATCGGCGATCTTCCCGCACTCGCGGCCGGCCGAGCCTGCGCCATATCTCTTGGCGAGCTCGCAACAGCACCGGCAGCCGGCTTTACAGCCACATCCATTGGCGCTGATACCGGCTTCGGTCGCGCCAGCAGTTCGCGCCACCGCTCCGGCATTTCCACCTGCGACGATTTGCCCCGATACAGCTCATAAACGCCCAGGTCGCGGAAGTACTCCACGTAGGCGCGCAGTTGCTGTTCCGGCGAAACGCTCATCAATCAAACGATACAGGAGGCGGCGGTGTAGGCTTCTTCTCCACAACGCTGTACGTCACCTTCCCACCTTTGATCTCGTCCTGAGCCACCTTGCAGGCCTTCATCGAGTTCGAAACACCCAGCGGCGGAGCTCCCGACTGCAGTTGCCGGGCTCGGCGAGCCGCACCCTTCACCAGGCTGTACTTATTATTGAGCAGCGTATGATCCTCTGACATACCTCTGGCCTCCCCAAGCTAATACATCATCCTACCCTTGCATTACTTCGCGCAACAACAGACTGCCGCGCACGCAAAACCTCAGCCACCCGCGTCCGTAATACCAAAACTTCTCAGCACGGCCTTCAACTTCGGCGAGAGCACTGTCGTTCTGAGCTGGTGGGCGACAGACGCCGCCGCGCCTCCACCTTCTCCGCGCTCAAACTGCACAATATCCCGCAGCTCCGTCACAGCCTCGTCGAGCAGATCATTGATCAGCGCATACTTATACTTGCGCAGCGTCAACAGCTCCTGCTTCGCCTGCGCCAGCCGCCGTTGAAGCTCGTCCTCATCCGTCACGCCCTCAGCCTGGCTGCGATTGCGTAACCGTCGCTCCAGCACCTCTGGGCTCGGCGGCACGACGAAGATCGACACCGCCTCCGGAACCCGCTGTATCACCTGTATCGCACCCTGGACATCGATATCCAGCAGCAGATCCTTGCCGGCCTTGGTTGCGTGGTCCAGCGCCCCACGCGCCGTCCCATAGTAGTTTCCGAAAACTTCAGCCCACTCCAGGAACTCGTCACGATCGACCATCCCGAGGAATGTCTCACGGTCCGTAAAGTGATACTCGCGTCCCTCTTCTTCCGAGCCGCGCAACTTCCGCGTCGTATAGGAAACTGAAAATTCCAGCCCTTCAACCAGCCGTCTTACCTCTGCTACGAGAGTCGACTTACCTGAGCCGCTGGGTGCTGAGATGATGAAAAGGATTCCGGCCATTCGTCTGCTATGAGTATTCCCGGTAGTCTATCGCGGCGTCCATCCCCAGCACCACGAGCAGCTTGAATTACAGCCGCGTTTCCCTCAGAAAAATTTCCTGGCTTCGACTTTCAACAGCCTGCTACGCCGTTCCCTCCACGCCCGCGGACTCCACCTCGCCCGCACCCACCAGCACTTCATCTTCTCCAAACTGAAGCTGATACAGCCTGCTGTACATCCCACCGAGCGCCAGCAACTCCTCATGGCTGCCCAGCTCCGTAATTCGCCCCTGCTCCACCACTGCAATCCGGTCCGCGCTCCGCACCGTTGACAACCTATGTGCGATTACCAGCACCGTCCTGTCATGCATCAGCGTCGCCAGTGCCGCCTGCACGTGCACTTCGCTCTCCGTGTCCAAGGACGAAGTCGCCTCATCCAGCACCAGGATCGGCGCATCCTTCACCAGCGCCCGCGCAATCGCCAGCCGCTGACGCTCGCCGCCGGAAAGCCTCGTCCCGCGCTCGCCAATCTGCGTGTCATAACCTTCCGGCATCCGCATGATGAAGTCGTGTGCGCGCGCTGCCTTCGCCGCGGCCTCAATCTTTTCCATCGGCACGTCCGGCTGCCCATACGCAATGTTGTTCCGCACCGTGTCGTTGAACAGCACAGTCTCCTGCGTCACCTTGCCAATCTGCTTGCGCAGCGAAGCAATCGTCAGGTCGCGCACATCATGCCCATCCACCAGGATCGCGCCCGAGGTCACGTCATAAAACCGCGGCAGCAGATTCATCAGCGTCGATTTCCCCGCTCCGCTCGGCCCCACCAGCGCCACCACCTCGCCGCGCCTCACCGTCAGCGAAACCCCGCGCAGCGCCTCTTCCTTCTCAGCGCCGAATGTCTCCGCCGTTTGATTCTCTCTTTCGTAACTGAAGTGCACATCTCTGAACTCGATCGAGTCCCTGAACTCCTTCAGCTTCACTGCGCCCTTTCGCTCCCGCACCTCATCCTGCGCGTCCAGAAACTTGAAAATCTCCTCGCTCGCTCCCGCCGCCTGCTGAAAGCTGTTGTAGTACACCGGCATCTTGCGCACCGGGTCATAGAGCATAATCACCGCGGCCAGAAAGGTGATAAACGTCCCCAGCGTCCAGTTGCCGTGCACGATCCGATCTCTTCCCACAAACAGCAGCAGCGCGATGGCCACCGCGCCCAGCGCATCCATCAACGGCGAGGAGACTGATTGCACCGCCACCGACTTCATGTTTGCCGTCAACAGCCGGTCCGCCGCTCGCCGAAACCGCTTCATCTCCCACAATTCCATCCCGAAGGCCTTGACGATGCTGTTGCCCGTGATCGTCTCCACGACGATCGTCTGAATCTCGGCCAGCTTGTCCTGCCCGCGTCGCGTCCTCCGCCGCACGCTTCCGCCAATTCTCCGCGCGGAGCTGATGATCACCGGAACAAACAGCAGCAGAATCCACGCCATCCTGCCGCCCACCACAATCACCGTGCCAATCATGAACAGCAGTGTGAACACCTGCTGCAGAAAGTCGCTCAGCACCGTCGACATCGCAGCTTGCACGCGTTCAATGTCATTGATCAGCGTCGAGATCAGCATCCCCGTGCTGTGCCGCTGAAAGAACGACGTCGACCGGCGCAGCATCGTGTCGTAGAGATCGTTGCGCAGATCGGTGATCATCCCGAATCCCGCTTTATTCGTCAGCAGCGTTCCCGCGTAGTCGCAGATTGCCTTGATAATCGCCGATCCCACCAGAGCGACTGCAACCACGTCCCACGCATTGTGGAAGTGCCGCGGGACAAATTGCTGCAGATCGATCCGATAATGAGTGCTCGGAATCCTGAACAGCAGAAATCTGTCCGGCGATTGCGCAGGGCTCAGCGCGTTATCGATGATCGGCTTGATCAGCAGAATCCGGAACGCTGCCAGCGCACCCACCACCACCATCAGCAGCACCGACACCACCACATGCACCGTATACGGCCGCATGTAATGAAACAGCCGCCAGATGCGCTTCATCGCACGCCTCGCTGCTGCCGGCTTCGTTCTGCTCTCATCAAACCCCTAGTTTACGACCGAACGGCGTTTCACCGCGGCATATCGCGATGCGCTGCCTTCACTCTGTAACCCGCCTCGCTCAGACGCGTCTTCAACTCCTCGGCAATCATTACCGACCGGTGCTGCCCGCCCGTACATCCAATCGCGACCGTCAAATAGCTCTTGCCTTCCTTGATGTAATGCGGCAGCAGAAACGTCAGCATGTCCGCGGCTTTATCCAGAAACTCCCGCGTCTGCGGAAACTGCCGCACATACTTCACCACCTTCGGATGCTTGCCCGTCAGCTTCCTGAACTCCGGAACAAAGTGCGGGTTCGGCAGAAACCTCACGTCGAACACCACATCCGCATCCGTCGGCACGCCGTTCTTGAACCCGAAGCTCGTCACCGAAATCGTCAGATTCTTCTCGCCGCTTCCGCCCCGCTCAAACTGCGCGTTGATATGCGCGCGCAGGTCGTGCACCGTGAACTTCGTCGTGTCGATCAGGATGTCCGCCACATTCCGCACCGGGTCCAGCCGCTTGCGCTCCGCGCGGATCTGCGAGATTACTGTCTGGCCGCGCCCCAGCGGATGCGGCCGGCGCGTCTCCGAAAATCTCCGCACGATCGCGTCTTCGCTGGCCTCGAGATACACCACGCGCGTTGGCAGCACCTTACGCACCTGCTTCAGAATCTCTGGAAACCGGTCCAGACGGCTGCCCTCGCGCACATCAATCACCAGCGCCGCATGCGTAATCTCCGCCGACTTCTGCACCAGGTCCGCAAACCGCGGAAGCAGCTCCAGCGGCAGATTGTCCACCGAGTAATATCCCAGGTCCTCAAACGCCTTCAGTGCCGACAGCTTCCCCGACCCAGACATACCCGTCAGTACCACCAGCTCACGGCCCGCGCCACTCGCTGGGACTCTGCCCTTGGTCTTCTTTGTCTTCGCGTGATCCTTGTTCGCGCGCCGCTTCGCCATACGCGCCATCCTAGCACCGGGCGCACCACACCCACTCTGCCTCAAACAGGCAGCCACTCTCGAGGCAACAACCTCCTCGCAGGCGTAACCCCGCGAGGAGATTTGCCCGTCTATTGCATCCTTGCCGTGAGCCTCGGCGTGGCTACGCCAAAACCTCCACCACCGGCTTCGGATGGCTCCGTACTGTTGTGAATTTCTCCTTCGATTTGATCGCCTGTTGCTCGATCGTCGTCAGAGCCTCACGCAGTGCCTGTTCCATCTCTGTAGCCTCACTACTTGCCACCAGGCTTTCGTTACGGCAATGCACTGTGATCTCTGCTCGTTGTCGGTACTTGTCTTCCTTGAGGACGATGTGGGCGCTTGTGCAGCGGTTGGTCACGCGTTCAATTCTTGCGAGACCCTCCTCTGCAAGTTGCTTCAGCTTGGACGTAATTGCGGTCTTGCGGCCCGTGTACTCAACGATCATTCGACATCTCCTCTCCTTACGGAGTTGGATGTCGACTATCGTACTCGACGTTGGTGCGTGGAGGGAATCTGCATATCTTCGCGATACTTCGCCACCGTGCGTCGAGTCACCTGAATACCCTGCTTCTGCAATTCAGCGGCCAACTGCTCGTCGGTGAACGGCTTCCGCGAATCTTCCTCTTCTATCAGCTTCTTAACACGACGCTTCAACAACACCAGGGGCAGGTCGCCGCCCTCCGGCCCATTCACTCCCTCGGAGAAGAAGAACCGTAACTCATACACTCCCTGAGGCGTATGCACATACTTGTTCGCCACCGCGCGGCTCACCGTTGAAGGATGCACGCCGATCTCCTCGGCGACCTCCTTGATCATCATCGGCCGCAGCCCGTCCACACCTTTCTCCAGAAACTCCTGCTGTCGCCGCACGATCGCGTCGCATGTCCGCACGATCGTGTTCTTGCGCTGCTCGATATTCCTCAACAACTGGATCGCCGAGCGATAGCGCTCCTTCACATACTCGCGGACCTCACGCTCCGTCCCCTTCTCGCGCAGCATCCGGCGATAGCCGCTGTTCAGTCGCAGCGACGGCATGTTCTCGTCGTTCATCACCACCACGTACTCATCACCGCGCTTCACAAACGCCACATCCGGTTCAATCAGCCGCGTTGCCGCCTGGTTGTATCTCTGCCCCGGTCGCGGGTCAAGCCTGCGGATGTACTCTACTGCCTCCTGCACAAGTTCCGGCTGCCGGTGCGTCAACCTCGCAATCTCGCGCAGATCCTTCCGCTGCAGCAGCGGCAGATGGTTCTCCACGATCGCCGCCGCAACCTCCAGCACATTCAGCACTTCTGCATTGCCGTTCGGCTCGTGCCCGTTCGCCGTCGCGCGGCTCAGAACCAGTTCCAGCTCGCGGCGCTGTGCCTCAATCTGCCACAGCAGGCACTCGCGCAAATCCCGCGCTCCAACGCCCGGCGGGTCCAGTTGCTTCATCAGGTTACGGCCCTGCTCCACCAGCTCCAGCACATCCTGATTCTTCGTCGGATGCCCGGTGAGCCCCTGCACCAGCTCCTCATCGCTGGCCGTCAGGTACCCATCCTCGTTCAGGTTCCCGATCATCAGTTCCACGCACATCCGCACCTTCGGCGACAGCGCCAGGGTCCCAACCTGCCACTGCAGGTGGTCGGTCAGTGTGCTGGGCTGGGACAGAAAGTTCTCGAAAGACGGACGATCCGGATCCTCATCCAGGCTCCCGCCCGTCCGGTACCCCGGGTCCAGGTAATCCTGGAAGTAGCTCCCGAAATCCACCTCGTCGAACGGGTCCTTTTCGGTCCGCTCCGCCGCCAACTCCTCCGCGCTGCGCTCCCGGTCGCCCTCCCGAGCCGCCCGCTCGTCCAGGGTTTCGGTGGACTCGTCCACCTCCTCCAGCACCGGGTTCTCCACCAGCTCTCCGTCGATCATGTTCTTGAGCTCAAGTTTGTTGAGCGCCAGAACACTGACCATCTGCACCAGGCCAGGAGTCAGCACCTGGCGTTGGGAGAGCTTCAAATTGAGACGGGGCTGTAGCAACCGGGGACCTCTCTGCTTGCGCCGACCTCGGCGTCGAAACCTGACCTTACCGCGAGGGATTGTCGCCCCGCAAGCAAGTTCAGGGCCAGTTTACCGCGCCCTTCCAAAAATCCGTTCTCACCAGAATGTGGCAGTCTCTCAGAACTGTCCGGACACGACCTTGACCATGGCGCGCCATATTGGGAAAAAAACCTACCCCAAGGAGAAGTTTTCGCCCAGATACAGCCGCCTCACCTCAGGATCCCTGCCCAGCTCCCCCGGCGTCCCCGTCCTGAAGATCCGCCCCTCGATGAGGATGTACGCCCGGTCCGTCACGCTCAGCGTCTCCGGCACATTATGGTCCGTGATCAGCACCCCGATCCCGGCTGCCTTCAGATCAAAGATGATCTGCTGCAGGTCCAGCACCGCAATCGGGTCGATCCCCGAAAACGGCTCATCCAGCAGAATGAACGCCGGCTCGATCGCCAGGCACCGTGCAATCTCCACCCTCCGCCGCTCTCCCCCCGAAAGCGCATATCCCCGCGTCTTCCGCACATGCCCCAGGTTCAGCTGCGTCAGCAGGTTTTCCGTGCGTTTCCTGCGCGCCTCCCACGTGATGTGCAGTGTCTCCAGCACCGCCAGGATGTTCTCCTCCACCGTCAGCTTCCGGAACACCGAAGGCTCCTGCGGCAGATAGCTGATTCCGAACTCCCGCGCCCGCAGGTACATCGGTGTGCGCGTAATGTCCACGCCGTCGGTCAGGACCCTTCCTGAATCCGGCCGCACCAGTCCCACGATCATGTAGAAGCTCGTCGTCTTGCCCGCGCCATTCGGCCCCAGCAACCCCACCACCTCGCCCTGGTGGATCGAGAGGTCCACACCGCGCACCACCTCACGACCGCCGTAAGCCTTTGTGATGTGCTCGGTGGTCAGAGTTCTCATCGGGGCACTCGCCTCGCGGCGGCTCGTTGCTTCTATTTCCTGGACTCGTATCACTTTTTTATCGTCGTCTCGGTGTGCACACGGCGCGATGCCGGCTCTCCCGCCACCACAATCGTACTATCCGGCGACCGGAACAGCAGCGTAGCTCCCGTGATGCTGCCCTGCTTATCGTCCACCACGTGGGGCGGATGTCCCGGCGTCCCCGTCAGCACAAACTCGCCCGTCGCCGCCGTATACAGCAGTTGATCACCCGTCGCCGTCCTGCCCGGCTGCTCCACCTTCACCCCGCCCGACATCACAATCCTCTCTACCGACGACGCCACCGGATCAGGCTGCCCCTTCACCGTCTTCGCATCATTTCCCGCTTGCTTCGCAGTCAAAAACGCCACCCCCCGCTGCGCCCTCACCTGACCATCCTCGCCCTCGGCCGTCACCCCACCCGTAAACACCGCCTCATGCGATGCCCCCGAGTAATCCAGCCGTCCGCCCGTCACCCGCACCACTCGCTCGCCGCTCGGCGCGGCCCCCCCAGCCCGCCGGCCCTCTTGTCCTTTGGCCTTTGGCCCTAATCCCTGATTAATCCCTAATCCCTGTTCCCTAATCCCTAATCCCTGTTCCCTAATCCCTAATCCCTGATCCCTAATCCCTGATCCCTGTTCCCTGATCCCTGATCCCTCGCGCACTGATCCCTGTTCCCTGTTCCCTGATCCCTGTTCCCTAATCCCTGATCCCTGATCCCTGTTCCCTGTTCCCTGCCTTTCCGCAAACACCGCCCGTACCACTCCCGTCGACGCCGCCGGCCACGCCTGCAATGAATCTTTTCCGCGATCCAGCAACAGGTTCGCCGCTTCCACCTGCGACGCGCCCTGCCACATTCTCGCCGGAGCCGCATCTGTTCCCTTCAGCTCCATCGTCTGCGCCGTCCGGTGCAGCGTCGCTTCCTGCGCCAGCGCGTGCGTCACCACCGGGCTGGAGCTCGAACCACCATTCGCCTTCGTATTCACAAACGTCACCGCGACGTTCCCATTCGCCACCGCATCGCCCGTCTGCTGCATCATCCGGACCGTATCCGCCGTCACACTTGTATCCCCGCGCATCAGCCGCGGCTGCCCGACCGGGGTCCCCGACGAGCACCGGGGTCCCCAGCAAACTTGTTGGCTGGGGTGGGAGCCTGCTCGCTGGGGTGAAGTCATTGTCAGCACATCGTTTGCCCCATCCAGTTGCGCCCGTTCTGCAACACCCTCGCTCGGTTCAGCCCCCTGCTTTCCCGGCGCGTTCCGAATCTCCACATGCCCGCTCTGCTCCGCCGAAGCAATCTCCAAACCGCGCCCCGGCCCCTGCGCAAACTTCGCCTCCAGCACGTCTCCTGTACTCGTCTGCACAGTCCCATCCGGCATCCGCTGCTCGATCCGCGTATGCCCGTTCCCGTTCAGATTCTGTGGCTGGTCCTTGCCCTGCGCATCCGGCGTCAGCGTCAACTGCAATTCATCGCCCGCAATCGACGTCAGCTTCAGCCCACCGGGCTTTCCACCCGCTGCGGGTGCTCCCGCCCGCACTACCGAACTCCCGCGCGCCCACGCCCCACCCTGTGCATGCACCGCCGACACCCTGCTCCCGCCGCCCTTGTGTCCCTTCCGCCCGACCCGCTCCATCCTCAGCGTCACATGATCCGCGCCCATCTGCCGCCCCAGCACTGGACCGCCCGTCCTGCGGTCCTCCATCGTCAGAGCCACCGCGCCGTCCATCACCGCGCTCGTCGGATACCCCGCCTCGTCACACGCGATCTTCGCCGTGTTCGCGATCGCATGCATCGGCCGCTCCGCATTCGTATCCAGCAACGCCACACCACCGCCCAGTTCCGCGTGTTGCATCTGCGAACGCTCGTTCATGCCGGCATGCAGAGTCGCCGCCGTAATCGTCCGCGTGTCTTGCTTCAGTGTCACTCCGCCCGACGCCTCCACCACATCCAGCGTTCCATCCTTCCGCAAATGCAGTACCGCCGACGCCGCACTTGCCGTCCGGCCTCCCGTGCGCACCACCGGCGCCGTCAAATCGATCACATCCTGATCCCGGTTCAGATCCGCCTTCGTCGCCGTCAGCGTCACAGGTGTCGCGACCTGATTTCCGGCAGCCCCGCGCAGCATCCCGTCCGCTCTCACATCCGCCAGCAGATGCACCACGCTCTGCCCGGTGTCGAACTCCGCGCCCCGCGCATGTCCGTGCATCCCTGCGTATTCAATCTCCACATCCTGGTCCGTCGCCGCCACGCCCAGCTTCTTCACATACGTCAGCCCGCTCGTGCGCACATGAATCGCCTGCGGCGACGCAATCTCGCTCTGGCCCTGTGGCCCTGCCTCGTCCTGGCCCTCTGGCCCTCTGGCCCTTGGCCCTGCTATAAGCCCCTCCGGCGGCTCGATATCCATGTCGACCTCGCCCGCCGCATGCGCCACGCCCTGCTTCTCGTCGTACTCAAACTGCGCCCCGGAAATCCGGTCCGCCGGCTTCCCATCCCGCCCATACAGCAGCAGCCAGCCGTCTTCCAGCGTGTACCGCCCCTCTCCATGCGGAATCGCCCGCTTCGCATGCAGCGTAAAGATCGTCTTCCCGCCCACCGCCTGCGAGTACGTCACACCATTCGTCTCATGCGTTATCGTCGCGCCCGACCGCGCCAGAATCTGCTTCCACGCCTGCACCGCGCGATACCGCCCATAGCCCAGCAGCACGACCACCACACCCACCAGCAACAGCGCCCCTGCCAGCAGTCCCCACCGCAACCTTTCCACTGACAGACGCATCGCTTGCCTCACATCATCTTCTCATCACAAACGTCTTCCTCAGTCCTCCAATGTCGGCCACAATACAATTCCCTTATGGCAGACCAGCTTTACCTCAGTCTCTGGTTCCCCAACTTCCGCCTCCAGGCGCTTCCCGATACGCTCGTCTGCGTCCTCCGCCAATTCATTGCCGTCTCCCGCGAAGCCGGCGCCCACCCCGAGCTCGCCCTCGTCGCCGCCGCCAGCGCCTATCCCATCGACTGGGCCGAATCCCCCATCTACCAGCGCATTTACGTCAACGACGAGCGCAGCGAAGCCTCCGACTCCGACACCTCCCTCCCCGAAAACGCCGTCGCCGAAGCCACCCAGCAGCTCCACGACGACACCGCCTACGAGTTCGAGATGCGCTGGCGTCTCTGGGTCCCCGAACCTTCCCCCGCCGGCCTCGACACCACCTGGCGCCTCCAACCCACCCGTGTCCGCATCGTCGGCTTCGGCCCCAACTTCGACCTCGGCTCCTACGAACAGAACGGCCACATCCGCGTCGACTTCGGCCTCGACACTCCCTGGACTTTTGAGGGCCAGCCCTCTGAAGGATCAGACGAAGAATCCCTCGACCCCGACACCGCCAAACGCGTCCAGCAGAACGTCGAAAAGCTCCTCGCCTTCACCCTCTCCGTCGAAAAACACTGTGGCATCTCCAGCCGCCTCCTCTGGACCGAGTCCGGCGAACCCCTCGCCGAAAAACTCATCGCCCGCCTCCAGCGCCTCAACTGAAGCCCTTGCGTACTGGCTTGGCACACGGCTTCCATCCGCCCTGCAAATAGTTGCATGCCGACCATCCATGGTGCCCGCAAACTATTGAATCTATTAGTATCCGGCTGGCCGTTCGTTTGCACCTCCTCACGATAGAAATCCCTTCACTACAGGAAACACAGATCTTGGGCCCAAATTCATTTCCTATTCAGGAGTGCAACTGATGAGCCTCTATCGCAGGATCGCAAGGATGAAAAAACTGCTGATCGTCACCGGAACTGTCATTTCGTTCGCCAGCTTTGCCGGCATTGCGAACGCCACACTCACAACCTACATAGGATCGGACAACGGTGCCTCGAACTTCAGCCAGATGACGAACTCCCAGGCCGCAGAGGCGAATTTCGCTGCTGCCGCGCCAGGGCTCAATCTCATTACATTTGAAAGCGCTGTCCCGGCCGGTGTCACGATCACCGGCGGCAGCGTGACGAACACATCCCCTGGGAGCGTATTTGGATTCAACACCACACCCGGTGGCAGCTTCTTCTACTATCTACAGGCAAGCACCGCCACCTTTAGCTTCACTACTCCAATCGACTCCTTCGGGCTGTACGTTACCGGGTTGCAGAGCGCCGTCGTACCCGGCGAAACCATCACGTTCTCTGATGGCTCGACCGAATCCATCGATGCCCCGGGCGGCCTCAGCGGGGGCGGTGCCTTCATGGGCTTTACGGATCCGGGAGCCAGCATCACCAGCGTGAGCTACAACGCCAACTTCGACATCGTTGGTTTGGACGACGTCCAATACGGCTCAGCAGCTTCAGTAGCTGCCACGCCAGAGCCAGGCACGCTTGCTTTGCTCGGAACCAGTCTGATCGGCGCCTGCGGTATCCTCCGGCGCCGCTTTTCCAACTCCTGAACGCTTGAACATTTCACGGCGACGCGGCAGCCGCAAGACTGCCGCGTCCGCCATTTAAACGTCCGGCACTCTCTGAGCTTAAGCCAGGTTTGAAACAGACGGGCGTCATCCCGTCCGATCCACATTTGCCAGAGTAACGGGCTCCAGCGTCTGCGGGGATATCCGCGGCAGAAGCGTTCGCATCACCCCCACAGCCCGGCCGCTACGACTTAGCGATACCATAAACACGAAACACTCTGAGCTCGACCTGCTCGTGTGCCGCTTTAACGCGAAGATGAAATCCCACTCCCCGCCCCGCCGACGTCTACTGCTGAACCACGGTTATCGCCAAGGTCAGACGAGCGGCTAACTCCGGAAAGAAGCTGTCCCCACGCGTCTCCTTGCAATAGTCCCGTTGTGCATAGCGCTTTTCTCCGCGCCGCAGTACGCGCTCTGCCAGGCGCCTCAGGTGTCTACGCCACCGCCTGCCATGATCACCGGCATCGTCACCGATCGCGACGGCGATAGCATTCCAGGAGCAGCAGTTTCTATCGTTGGAGAAAAGAGCAACTACAAATCCTCCTCCACTGCCGACGCCAGCGGACACTTCACGTTCGACGACCTCAACGCCACCAACACCTACCACCTCATGATCACCGCTCCCGGCTTTAGCGAGTGGGATTCTCCGGCAATCGCCTTGCAGCCCGGCCAGGACCTTGATCTCCATGACATCAAAATGAAGATCTCCGCCGTCGAGACCAGCGTCACCGCTGTGTCCCCGGAGCAGATGGCTACCCGACAGGTCAAAGGCGAGGAGACACAGCGCGTCCTCGGTGTCGTTCCAAGTTTCTTCGTTGTTTATGCAAGAAACCCCGTCCCGTTGTCTCCCTCCCTGAAATTCCATCTCGCCATCAAAGCCGAGACAGACGTTGTAACGTTCTCTGGAGCCGCGCTCCTCGCCGGCATCCACCAGGCCTCCGACACCCCGGCCTACCCACAGGGCTTCAAGGGATACGCTCAGCGCTACGGCGCCGCCTACGCCGGCGGCGCCTCCGACATTCTCATCGGAGGAGCGATCCTTCCCTCACTCCTGCACCAGGACCCTCGCTACTTCTACAGCGGGCAAGGCACAACAAAACAGCGAGCCGCCCACGCCCTGCGCGCGATCTTCCTCACTCACGGCGACAACGGAAAAACCGAATTCAACTTCTCAGGCATCGGTGGAGACATGGCCTCCGCAGCCCTTGCAAACACCTACTATCCCTCCGTGGATCGCGGCGCCCACCTCTTCCTCGCCAACTGGGCGGTCCTCTCCGCCGGCAGAGCCGCCAACGTGCTGGCTCAGGAGTTCCTCGGCAAATTTACAACTCATCCCCGAGCACAATGAAACGCGGATAATCCGCACGAACCGGAGGGATCGCGCATGGCAGCGCTCGATCGCCTTTGCTGTTGCTTTTCTATCTGTCATCCCCGCAGGGGATCTGCTCTTGCCGTTCTTGCTCTTGCCGTTGTTCTTGCTCTTACAGTTGTTCTTGCTCTTACAGTTCTTGTTGTCATCCCCGCAGGGGATCTGCGTTTGTTCTCGCCGTTGTTCTTGCTCTTGCCGTTGTTCTTTCTCTTGCAGTTGTTCTTGCTCTTGCAGTTCTTGTTGTCATCCCCGAAGGGGATCTGCGTTTGCTCTTGCCGTTGCTCTTGCCGTTGTTCTTGCTCTTGCCGTTGTTCTTGCTTTTGCCGTTCTTGTTGTCATCCCCGCAGGGGATCTGCGTTTGCTCTTGCCGTTGTTCTTGCTTTTGCCGTTGTTCTTGTTGTCATCCCCGCAGGGGATCTGCGTTTGTTTTCGTTTCCCGGACCTCAGGGTGCCCCACCCTCGAGGCGCACCGGGGTCCCCAGCGAGCGGCAGGGTGGGCTAACGCGCGCTATCGCGCGTTAGGATTTCCCGGGTAAGTCCGAAAATCGAAACGCGCCCGTGCGCTATCCACAGAAAACTGCGTTTCCCACAATTCTTAGTTGTCCACTAAGGAACGTTCCACGCGGAACACTGCTGTTCCACAAATCGGGCGCCCCAGTTACCGCACGTGGAACGCCGTCACCGACACGGCCCCATCCACCACCTGAGCCCTCTTCCATCCGCTCCGATCATTCATCGCCACCCACCGTCGCTCCTCGGTCCTGTAGTGCCAATCCTTATTCAGCTGGAAGAACACCTGGAACCCATTCGCCTCCATCACATTCGAAATGCTGTTGTCGTGCGAGTTCCGCTCATCGAAATCCACGTACGCGTTCTGCCCCATCTCCGCGTAAATCTCATTCAGCTCAAACAGCAGATGACTCATCGAATCCGCCATCGGCTCCGTGTGCAGGCCAATCCTCTGCGCCTCTCTCAGCGTGATCGGATAGCTGTGCGACGGATACCCTGAGTTCAGCACCTCGCTGATCGCCTGCGCCTTCTCCAGATCATCCATGTGATACGAAAGAATCTCTAAACACAGCTTCGTCGACAGCGCGCTCGACCGGTCCACCGCTCCAATCACCAGCGGATGCACATACCGAAACAGCGACTCATACGGATTCGCCGTCTCCGTCGTCGCCTGTTTCTGCCACAACCCCACCACACGCTGCAGCTCATCCTGGCTCACACTCACACGATCATTGTCGCGATCGATCGGCGACAGGTCATGCGTCAGCGACGTATCCACCGCCGACAAGTGCGCAATCGGCCCCATCAATATCCGGTCCGCTCCCAGTGCCAGCATGGTCGCCGCCGACTGACACTCAAACGGGACTAACACCGTGAGATGTTTTGTGTACTGCCGCAGCAGGTTCACCATCCGCAACGACGCCTGCCCCGACCCTCCATCCGACTTGATGAACATCGACAGCCGGTCCACCTTGCCAATCCTCTGCAGCAGCCCATACAGCCCCGCCACATCGTTCTGGCAGATCGACCCCTTGTTCGAATTCCAGTACGTCAGGATCGGCTCGCCCAACTCCGCCTCGAGCCGCTTTAACACCTTCTGTGTCCGCTCAAACAGAATCGGCGGCTGCACGCCGCCCCGCACATCGTTGCTGCTCTCCTTCACCACCTCAGGCCCAGCCGGCCGATCCTTCGGGGTCATCGCACCTCCTCCACCCGCTCCACCATTCAACGCCAACCGCGCGCCCCTTTCCACTCTATCTACACGGCAACCAGAAACTCACAACTCAACGCACGAACCGGGTGCCCCACTCTCGACCGGCGTAGCCGGGCAGGGTAGTGGTATCGCGCGTGGTAGCGCGCGATCGCTTTTTAGCGTGTGACTCTCAACCAGCCAAGGCCGGATAGTCCGAATACCCCTCTGCGCCATGCGAATAAAACGTAGCCGCTTGCGGCTCAGCCAACTCCGCTTTGCGCTGGAACCGCGCCACCAGATCGGGATTCGAGATCCACAGCTTCCCGAACGCCACGGCATCCGCCTCGCCCCTGGCCACCACCTCATTCGCCGTCGCAAACGTAAACCTCTCATTCGCGATGTACACCCCTTCGAACTCATCCTTCAGCCGCGGCCCCAGCCACCCAGGAGCCTCATATTCGCGCGCCATCAGGAACGCGATCTTCCGCTCGCCCAGCTCGCGCGCGGCATATCCAAACGTCTCGGCCGGGTTCGCGTCGCTGATCCCATGAGAATCCCCTCGCGGCGCCAGGTGCATGCCCACGCGTCCCGGCCCCCAAACCTCGGCCACAGCATCCGTTACCTCCAACATCAGCCGCGCCCGGTTCTCCACGCTTCCGCCATACTTGTCCGTCCTCTGGTTCGACCCGCTCTGCAAAAACTGATCCAGCAGATATCCATTCGCTCCATGCAGCTCCACGCCATCAAATCCCGCGGCCTTCGCATGCTCCGCACCTCGCTTGTACGCCGCAATAACCTCCGGAATCTCCTCCAGCCTGAGCGCCCGCGGCGTCTCAAACTCCTTCTGCGGACGCAGCAGCTTCACCGTCCCCGCCGCCGCAATCGCACTCGGAGCCACCG
The DNA here is from genome assembly GCA_035605855.1 of Acidobacteriaceae bacterium. Taxonomy (GTDB): domain Bacteria; phylum Acidobacteriota; class Terriglobia; order Terriglobales; family Acidobacteriaceae; genus Granulicella. The sequence goes on from DATNGO010000097.1 coordinate 56,976, forward strand.
GCAGCTCGCCCTTCAGATACACCGGATCCGAGATCCTTCCCACATGCCATATCTGCGCAAAGATCCGCCCACCCGCCTCATGCACGGCCTTCGTCACCGGCTTCCAAAGTTCGACCTGCTCCTCGCTCCACAATCCCGGCACATGAGGATACCCAACACCCATCGGATCAATCGGAATTCCCTCGGAGACGATCAGCCCCGCGCTTGCACGCTGCGCGTAATACTTCGGAATCAACTCCGTCGGCAGATGCTCCACCGTCCCGCGCAGCCTCGTCAGCGGGGCCATCACAATGCGATTCGGCAGAACAAGTTCCCCAACCTTCAACGAGTCAAACAAACTGGGCACAGACAATCCTCCTCACGCAACAGCGCTCAGCTCATCTGATGAATACCCTCCCACCAACGATTCGACCAGCGTCGAACAATTATCCCGCCGTTACCATCTCAGAAAAGTCCGCGATCCTCGAAAAGTCCTGCACCGTCCTGCCCACCAGCGCCAGCCGATTCGCCCTGATCTCCGGCTCCGGAGCCATCACCATCACGCGATCGAAGAACGCATCCACCACCGGCCGCAGCCCTGCGATCAGTTCCAGTGCCGCTCCATACTCCCGACGCATCGCCAGCGACTCCACCTCACTCGCAACCACCGCGCCGGTCTCATTCAACTGCCGCTCCGCATCCTCCTTCAGCAGAGCCGCATCGACGCTCTCCGCAACATCCTCATCGCGGTCCACCGCCTGCTCCAGGATGTTCCGCATGCGCTTGAACGCCGCTGCCACCGCTAAAAACGTCGCCGC
>DATNGO010000098.1:0-7886 GCA_035605855.1 Acidobacteriaceae bacterium
CAAAACAGCTTGTGCGACGTGCCAGCAATGACGGTGGGCTGAAGCTCTGCCCTTTCAAAACAGCTTGTGCAACGTGCTGGCACTGACGGTGGGCTGAAGATCCTGCCCTTTCAAAACAGCTTGTGCGACGTGCTGGCAATGAGGGCGGGCTGAAGATCTGCCCTTTCAAAACAGCTTGTGCGACGTGCCAGCAATGACGGCGGGCTGAAGCCCCGCCCTTTCAAGGCACTCGCCCGGTCCATGCCGGTGAAGTTTTTGTGCGTTCAGTTAGCAGTTGTCAGTTTTCAGCTGCCAGCTTAAAGCCGTAGACTCGCTCGCATGAGACAAGTGACGTCTGTAGCGAGTGCAGTGATTGGAGTTGCGCTGGCTGTGTCGAGCAGCGTGGCGATGGCGCAGGACTGGGCGAAGGCGAACCTGGCGAAGAGCCCGAGGCACGGCGAGTTCGTGACGATCCATGTGCCAAGTGCGGAAGCCGGCGGACGGCAGTTGCAGGCGTGGGTGGTTTATCCGGAGGTGAAGAACAAGGCTCCGGTGGTGGTGATGATCCACGAGATCTTCGGCATGAGCGACTGGGCGCGCGAGATGGCGGATGAGCTCGCGGGCGCCGGGTACATCGTCGTGGAGCCGGATCTGCTGAGCGGGTTTGGGCCGGTGAAGGCGGCGGCCGAGTTGCAGAGTTCTTCGCACGTCGTGCTCGCAGCGTATGACCCGCAGCAGGAACACATGGACCATATGGCCATGCAGAGCCAGGCGGGTGCGGGTGCGCCGTATGCTCCGGCGAGCCCGGGTGGAACGAGTGCGTTTCCGGACCAGGGCTCGGTGACGCGCGCGGTGTCGTCCTTGCCGGATGCGCAGGTGCTGGCGGATCTCGACGCAGCGGCGGACTACGGGAAGAAGCTGCCGGCGGCGAGTGGCAAGTTGTTTGTCGCGGGATTCTGCTGGGGCGGCGGGAAGACGTTTCTGTTTGCGACGCACCGGCATGATCTAAGCGGAGCGTTTGTGTTCTATGGGCCGCCTCCGGCGGAGGATTTGATGAAGAACATCACGGCGCCGGTGTATGGGTTCTATGCGGGCAACGATGCGCGCATTACGGCGACGGTTCCGAAGACGCAGGATGCGATGAAAGCGGCGGGCAAGACCTATGAGCCGGTGACGTATGACGGCGCGGGTCATGGGTTCATGCGAGCGGGCGAGGCTCCGGATGCGAGTGCGGCGAACTCCGCGGCGAGGCAGGCGGGGTTTAAGAGGCTGGTGGAGTTGATGGGCGGAGTGCATTGAGGCAGATGGTCAGTAGTTGGTGGGCGAGTGCGATAGTGGGCCGCCCGGCGCGATGAAAATTTTTTGCGCAACCATGTGGAGCGTGAAGAAGCAGATATTGCTCTGAACCGTATTGCTCTGAGGCGCCGGATTCGTTTTGAGCGATCAACTCTGGCGAGGCAGCCGGAGGCAGGCCAGGTGCTGAAACCGCTCACTTGCCGCGGTTTGCTGCCCGGCTGAAGCGGCGCCCTTGCCCGCTGTGCACAAAACACCCCAAGTACCGGTATAGTGTGGGAGCGTCGAATTATACTATTTTGTATCCATCAATTTCTCTCGAGGCCCTATGCGAAAGCTCGGTATCCAGGCATTCATTCTCTGCACACTTCTGCCAGCGTTTTCATGCGCACATGCTGCGACCGCACCCCACAAGGTCCAACTCAAGGCCATCCCTTTGCCGATGAACGCGGTGCGGCTGACGGGCGGCCCGCTGAAGAAGGCGCAGGATCTCGATGCGGCGTACCTGCTGGAGCTTGAGCCGGCGCGCATGCTCGCCTATCTTCGCCAGAGCGCGGGTCTCACTCCCAACGCGCAAGGGTACGGCGGGTGGGATGGGGCGGGGCGGCAGCTGACGGGACACATTGCGGGCCACTACCTGTCGGCGGTGAGCATGATGTATGCGACGACGGGCGACGTGCGTTTCAAGCAGCGCGCGGACGAGATGGTTTCGCAGCTGGCGGAGATTCAGAACGCGCAGAAGGATGGCTACATCGGCGCGCAGAAGGATGGGAAGGGCGTGGCCGGGAAGGTTCGCTTCGAGGATCTGAGCAAGGGTGAGATCCGCTCGGGGGGCTTTGACCTGAACGGCCTGTGGTCGCCGTGGTATGTGGAGCACAAACTTTTTGCCGGGTTGCGCGATGCGTACAACCTGACGGGAAACAAGCAGGCGCTGGATGTCGAGATCAAGTTCGCGACATGGGCGGAGAGCATTGTGGGCAATCTGAATGACGATCAGATTCAGAAGATGCTGGCAACGGAATTCGGCGGCATGAATGAGGTGCTGGCAGACCTTTCCGCGGACACGAACGATCCGCGGTGGATGAAGCTCTCAGACAAATTCGAGCATCATGCGATCGTCGATCCGCTGGCGGAAGGGCATGACATTCTTGCCGGCAAGCACGCAAACGCCAATGTGCCGAAGATGATCGGCGAGCTGGCTCGATACGAAGACACGGACAATGAGACGGATGGGAAGGCTGCGGAGTACTTCTTCGACGAGGTGTCGTTGCATCACAGTTTCGCGACGGGCGGCTCGGGGAAGAATGAGTATTGGGGCCCGGCTGACCAGCTGAATGACATGGTCGACGGACGCACCGCCGAAAGCTGTGTCAGCTACAACATGATCAAGATGGCGAGGACGCTGTTCTCGCTTGATCCCGAGTCGCGCTATGCGGATTTTGTGGAGCGTGCGGATCTGAACGCGATTCTCGGTGGGCAAGACCCCGAAGACGGGCGCGTCAGTTACATGGTGCCGGTCGGGCGCGGAGTCCAACACGAGTATCAGACGAAGTTCGACAGCTTTACGTGCTGCGTAGGATCGCAGATGGAGGCGCACGCCTTTCATGCGTATGGGATTTATGACGAGTCGGGCAATAAGCTGTGGGTGACTCAGTACGCGCCGACGACGGTGGATTGGGCTTCGCAGGGGCTGAAGTTTGAGATGATCACCGATCTGCCGATGGGCAACTCGGCGACGTTCAAGGTCACGGCCGGCAAGAAGAAGATGGCGACGCTTGCGTTTCGGCGGCCTTACTGGGTTGGCCCTGGATTTTCGGTGAAGGTGAACGGTAAGGAAGTGAAAGACGTTTCCAAGCCTGATTCATTCATCGAGATCAGCCGCAAGTGGAAGCCGGGGGATACGGTAGAGCTGATTCTGCCGAAGACGCTGCGTGAAGAAGCTCTGCCGGACAATCAAAACCGGATGGCAATCATGTGGGGACCGCTGGTGCTGGCCGGCGACCTGGGACCGGAGGCAGCTCGCGGACGGGGACGTAGACAGGAAGGGAGTGCTCGCCCGAGTGCTCCTGAGGCTGCGCCTGCGCTGGTGCCGGCAGAACTGAATGTCACTAGCTGGTTGAAACCGGTCGCGGGCGAAGAGGGAGTTTTCCGCACGGCCAACGTCGGGCTCAAACAGGACATCGAATTTCATCCCTTCTACGAGATGCCGCGCCGCCGTTACGCGATCTACTGGGACGTGTTCACACCCGCGGAATGGGCGAAGAAGTCCGCAGCCTACGAGGCCGATGCCGACGCAGAAAAGAAACTGACTGCGGCGACGATCGGCTTCGCCCAGCCAGGGCAGATGCAGGCTGAACGCGATTTCGCCGAGAAAGATGAAGATAGCTCACCGGTGCAGCTGCAGGGCCGCTACGGGCGGCAGGGGAATGGCTGGTTTTCGTATGAACTGCCGGTCGATCCTGCGTCTGCCGCAATCCTGGTGGTGACCTACAGCAACGATGCCCACGCACGAAAAGGCGACTTTGACGTTCTGGTGGACGGCACCAAAGTTGGCGAGCAGACGATCGACAGAAGAACGCCGGAAGTGGACGTTCGGTTCTTCGACGTAAAGTATCCGCTGCCGCTGGACATGGTGAAGGGCAAGCAGAAGGTTACGGTGCGCTTCCAGGCGAAAGAAGGCGATGCGATTCCGGGCGTCTTCGGCATCCGCACCGTACGGGCGGATGCTGCGCGATAAGACCGGGCCGCCGGCGGCTAGGCGGTGACGGTGCGGAGGCGTTTGGTGAAGCGTGAGTGAGGGGTGGAAGCGACGACGTTGCGGGGCCACTCGATGATGAAAGTGGCACCTTTGCCGGGCTCGGATTGAACGTGGATTTTGCCGCCGTGCTTGTCGACGATGTGCTTCACGGTCCAGAGGCCGATGCCGTTGCCCTGTGAGCCCTTGGTGGTGTGGCCGAACTGGAAGATGGTGGGCAGGAGTTCGGACGGGATGCCGCTGCCCTCGTCGGTGACGGTGATCTCGACGTGCTCGGCCTGGCCGGCGAGTGTGAGCGTGACGTTGGAGCCGCTGCGGGGGCTGGCCTCGCAGGCGTTGCGGACGAGGTTGAGGAGGACCTGGCGGACTTCGCCGGAGAGGGCTTCGATGACGACGTCGCCGAAGACGCGGACGTTGAGGGTGATTTCGCGGCGGCGGAGGACGGGGTCGAGAAGGAAGCGGACGCTTTCCGAGGCGGCGCGGAGGTCGACGCGCTCGGGGGCGCTGGACTGGCGGAAGAAGGCGAGCGTGGAACGCGAGATGGCGAGGACACGATCGGCTTCCTCCGAGGCCACGCGCGTGAGGCGCGCGATCTCGGGTGTGGCGACCTCGGATTGACGGATGAGGTAGAGGATGTTCTGGATGGCCTCGAGCGGGTTGCCGATCTCGTGAGTGACGACGGCGGACATGCGGCTCCAGTCTTCGAGCTTCTGGGCGGCCATGAGGCTCTCCTGCATCTGAGACTTTTCGTCTTCAGTGCGGGCGAGGCGCTCGGCGTAGTCGTTGATGCCGAAGCTGATGGTTTTGAGGCGGCGGATGAGTTGAAGCGCGACGTAGGCGGAGAGTGCGGCGGTGAGGATGTTGGCCCAGGCGTCGACCCAGAAGGCCGGCGACCAGGTGGTGACGACCTCCATGAGATGCGTGGAACCGCAGGCGACGATGAAGAGAGCGAAGCCGGTGAGAAAGAATATCCAGTCGCGCGCAATGATGATCCGTGTACGTCGCGCGAGCGAAAGCAGCGTGAGGCAGATGGTGGTGTAGCTGAGGAAGGTGATCGTGTTTGAGACCACCATGGTCCAGATGAGGTGCTGATCGGCACGCCAGCAGACGGCGTGCGGCATCAGCGGACTTGCTGACATCGGTTCCTCCAAGGTGTTGTCTGGGCCCTTGCGAGGAATGATATGGCCAAATCGGTGGGAACCGAGCGGGTCGTTAGTGACTTAAGAGTGACGCGAAGGTGGCAGAAGACAATAACTTAGCTGGTTCCGAGGGGATTTGCGAGGGTGTGGCGTGAGCATTCCCTCAGGGGCTGAAGCCCCTGTATCTCCCTGCCTACAACGGCGGGGCTGAAGCCCCGCCCTTTCAAAACACTTCTCCCGCGCAGCCTACAATGGCGGGGCTGAAGCCTCGGGCTACCAGCCCCTTCTTCTTTACCTGAGCGGAGAGACCCGAGCCTAAAGGCTCGGGGTACCTAGAAGCGCGGGGGCAAGGCGCTTGCGCATGACGCGGACGGCGTCGGGGCTGGAGTCGATGAGGAGGAAGCGGCGGCCTAAGTTCGCCGCAGCCTGGCCTGTTGTCCCGCTGCCGGCGAAGAAGTCCAGCACGAGGTCGCCGGGGTTGGAGTGGACGCGGACGATGCGCTCGAGCAGCTTGAGAGGCTTCTGCGTGGGGTAGCCGGTTTTTTCGCGGCTGTTGGTGGGGACGACGGTGATCCACCAGACATCGGTGGGGATCTTGCCGCGGGCGGCTTTCTCGGGGCCGACGAGCGAGGGCGCCATGTAGGGGACGCGGTCAATGGCGTCGTAGTGGAAGGTGTAGCGGGTGGGCGAGCGCGAGTACCAGAGGAGGTTGTCGTGCTTGGCGGGCCAGCGATCGCGCGGCTTGCCGCCGTAGTCGTAGGCCCAGATGATCTCGTTGCGGAACCCGTCGCGGCCAAAGATCTGGTCGAGCATGACCTTGGCGTAGTGGACCTCGCGGGGGTCGAGGTGCAGGACTCAGCACCTTGTTAATTTTTGACGGTTCTGTTAATTTTTGATCGACTCTCGGGAGGGGTCGATCAAATGAACGAAATCCTATGTGGTGATAACCTTCCGATTCTCAAAGCGATTCCGACCGCATCCGTTGACCTCATCTATATTGACCCCCCTTTCAATACGGGCAAGACGCAGGTTCGACATCGCATTAGTACAGTGCGCGATCAGGAAGGCGATCGAACTGGATTTGGCGGCCGACGCTACCGCACGATCAAGATGGGTTCTACTGGGTACATCGACTTCTTCAGCGATTATCTCGATTTTTTGACGCCACGTTTGGAGGAAGCCCATCGTGTCCTATCTCCCAACGGCTCCCTCTTTTTTCATATCGATGCAAGGGAGGTTCACTACTGCAAGATTGTTCTCGATCAGTTGTTCGGCCGGGATCATTTTCAGAATGAGATCATTTGGGCCTATGACTACGGAGCGCGGTCAAAGCAGAAATGGTCAGGAAAGCATGACAACATACTGTGGTACACGAAGCACTCGTCAAAATTCACATTCAATTTGGACGCGGTTGACCGCATTCCTTACATGGCTCCCGATCTCGTAGGACAAGAGAAAGCGGCGAGAGGAAAGACACCCACCGATGTTTGGTGGCACACAATTGTCCCCACCAATGGAGCCGAAAAGACGGGGTACGCAACACAGAAGCCGCTGGGTATCGTAGAGCGGATAGTCAAAGTGCATTCAAACGAGGGCGATCTCTGTTTAGATTGCTTCGCGGGCAGTGGCACGTTGGGGGAGGCGGCGGTGAAGAATGGTCGCGAGTTTCTGCTCATCGACAGTAATCCGGAAGCGGTTCGTGTAATGGAGAAACGTCTCAAGAAATATGTCTCGCCTAAGGCAATAGCCGCAGAGGATAATCAGCCGAACGGATTCCTAAAATTTCAAGAGGCATAGATGAGCTACCAATTGCTGTCAGAGCGTTCTGCGGCCCTTAGCCTTCAATATCCAGAAGACGATGGACTCTGGGAGGGTAGTCCTTTTAACTGGGTAAGAAATAAGTCCGCGCCTACGAAAGGCAAAGTCGGACGCGAGTTCGCAGCGTCTCTAGTCGAGGCCGCTGGGTTTCAGGTAATGAGGAGTGGCATGGCTCTGACTGCGAACGGGAAGGCTCTGCGTGTAAAGCTCTCTCTAATGGGAGAGGGGGGTACTCTCATGTTCGAGCAGATCAAGAACGATGATTTTGATTACCTACTCTGTATTGGGCTCTATCCCGAAAACTCCTACGGTTGGTTGATTCCCAAAGAAGAAATGCTGGTCAACGGAATACTTCAGGAACGCGAAGGGCTTAGCGGACAACACATTGGGGACGCGGACCCTAGCGATTTCTGGATTACCGATCTAAATGCCTCCCAACCGTTCACGTGGCTCCAGCCCTACGGTGGTACAACTGCTGCCTTGATACCCGTCATTCAGCAGAACCTTTAGGACGTGGGTCAGCCAAGGTATTTTTTTTGCGTTTGCCTCTCCCCGCGTCTTACGCAGCTTTTTCTCGCCCAACGAGGCTGGCACTGTTGCGGCGGCCTGGAGCGCGGCATGATGCGAATGTAGCGCGACGGTTTGTGGGCGAGGCTCATTCCCGCGGCGAGAAGTCGAAGCGCGAAAGAGGGACAGCGCTACGGATGTGCTTGACTTTGTTGAGGCATCGGGGCGACATTGTGGGCGCGCCTCAATTTTTGCAGAGCTGCACGTCGACAAGCCGGAACGACTGTGGACTCGGGCCGCGTGAGGCGGTTCGGTCGGGCTCGCTGCATAAAAATCTTTGTGCCGAGGTTTCTATGAAAAAGAGACTGTATTTCGCGTGCGCGGTGGTGGCGCTG
>DATNGO010000099.1:0-30593 GCA_035605855.1 Acidobacteriaceae bacterium
GGACACCAAGATCGGCGGCGGTGGAGGCCAGCATGATCTTGGGCCGGTAACCCAGGGCCATCTTCCCAAACTGGCGCAGACGCAGATTGTTCCGCCCAAGGCTCCGCCGACGATTCCTCCCAAGCTGGCGGTTGAGCCGACCGTGGTGGTTCAGCCCGACCTCAAGCTGGCCGACAACAAGATGCCCGACCTGGGCATGCCCAACTCGAACCTGAAGGGGTTCTCGATGGGCAACGGCAACGGGACAGGCATTGGTTCGGGCGATGGTTCGGGTATTGGGCCGGGCTCAGGCGGGAACATCGGGGGCGGCGTGTACCAGGTGGGTGGCTCGGTGCGGCCTCCGATTGCGATCTACACGCCGGATCCCGAGTTCTCTGAAGAGGCACGCAAGGCCAAGTTCTCGGGCAACGTGGTGGTGTCGCTGATCGTCGACCGGGACGGCAAGCCGCGCAACGTGCATGTGCTGCGCGGGGTGGGCATGGGGCTGGATGAGAAGGCGGTGGAAGCGGTGCAGCAATACAAGTTCAAGCCCGCGCTGCAGAATGGCAAGCCCGTCGCCGTCTACCTGAATGTCGAAGTCAACTTCCAGATCTTCTAATGCCAAACAGTAGAGAAATAGACACTAGACAGTAGAGAAATGCATCGGTCTCCGCGACCACTCTACTGTCTACTGTCTGGCGTCTACTGTCTCTCTCCTCTGCTACCCTAGAGGTTCGGGGCTTTTGCCTCGGCCCCACAGCATGGACCCCAGATTTATCCGCAATTTCGCGATCATCGCGCACATCGACCACGGCAAATCCACGCTCTCTGACCGGTTGCTTGAGCTCACGGGCTCGCTGACTGCGCGGGAGATGCAGGCGCAGGTCCTCGATGCGATGGACCTTGAGCGCGAGCGCGGCATCACCATCAAGGCGCACACGGTGCGCATGATGTACACCGCAAGCGACGGCAACACTTATCAGCTCAACCTGATCGACACGCCCGGCCACGTTGACTTCAGCTACGAGGTCTCACGCTCTCTCGCCTCGTGCGAGGGCGCGCTGCTGGTCGTCGACGCCTCGCAGGGTGTCGAGGCCCAGACACTGGCGAACGCGTACCTCGCCATCTCGCACGGGCTCGACATCATCCCCGTCATCAACAAGATCGACCTGCCCAGCGCCGACATCGAGCGCACCAAGGAGATGATTGAGAAGTCCGTCGGCCTGCCGGCAGATGACGCGGTGCCTGTCTCGGCGAAAACGGGACAGAACGTCGGCGACATCCTCGAAGCCGTTGTCCACCTGCTGCCGCCGCCGAAGGGCGACGCCGACGCTCCGCTGCAAGCGCTGATTTTCGACTCGTGGTTCGATCCATATCGCGGCGTCACCGTGCTCGCTCGCATCGTGAACGGACGCATGCGCAAGGGCCAGAAGATTCGGTTGATGTCGAACGGAAAAGTCTTCGACGTCGAGAGCATGGGCGTAATGACGCCGAAGCCCGTCGAGCTCGAAGAGCTAAGCGCAGGCGAGGTCGGCTTCTTCGTCGCGACCATCAAGAACGTCGCCGATACAAAGGTCGGCGACACGATTACATCGGTCGAGAACCCAGCGGCCGAGGCTTTGCCGGGATTCGAAGACATCAAGAGCATGGTCTTCGCGGGTCTTTACACTGTGGACTCGCACGAGCACGCTCTGCTGCGTGATGCGCTCGAAAAGCTGCGGCTGAACGACTCGAGCTTCACCTTTGAACCTGAGGCTTCGGTAGCGCTTGGCTTCGGATTCCGCTGTGGGTTCCTCGGGCTGCTGCATCTCGAGATCATCCAGGAGCGGCTGGAGCGTGAGTACAACCTCGACCTGATCACCACCGCTCCGGGCGTGCAGTACAAGATCACGATGACCGACGGCAAGATCCTCACCGTGGACAATCCGTCGCGCTGGCCGGACCCGAGCGAGATTGAGCAGATCGAAGAGCCGGTGATCGAGGCCAAGATCCTCACCAACGAAGAGTATCTCGGGGGCGTTCTGAAGCTCGTGGAAGAGAAGCGCGGGCGGCAGAAGAACATTGAGTACGTGAGCGCGACGCGCGTGATGATCACCTACGAGCTTCCGCTCAATGAAATTGTTTTGGATTTCTACGATCGGCTGAAGTCCGTCTCGCGCGGCTATGCTTCGCTCGACTATCACCTGGCCGGGATGTGGGTTTCGCCGATGGTGAAGATGGACATCCTGGTATCCGGCGAACCTGTCGACGCTCTCTCGATCATTGTGCATCGCGACTTCGCCTACGACCGCGGCAAGGCGCTGGTGGAGAAGATGCGTGAGCTGATTCCGCGACAGATGTTCGAGGTTGCGATCCAGGCAGCGATCGGCTCGAAGGTCATCGCTCGCTCGACCGTGACCGCGATACGCAAGAACGTGATTGCCAAGTGCTACGGCGGCGACATCAGCCGCAAGCGCAAGCTGCTCGAAAAGCAGAAGGAAGGCAAGAAGCGCATGAAGCGCATCGGCAAGGTGGATATTCCGCAGGAAGCCTTCCTGGCGGTATTGAAGATCGGCGAAGAGTAAAGTTCCTTCCCTTCGGTGTAGCATCGGTTCGTCATGAGTGAAGAGTCTTTGTTTGCGAAACCGCTGGCGGCGGCGATGCGGCATGCGCTTGCGCATGTGGATGGTCTTCGCGAGCGAGGAGTGGACGCGACCGCGTCGCTCGAAGACTTGCGGCGGAGGATCGACGTTCCGCTGATGACAGACGGGCTCGATGCGGAGCGCGTGATTGAGGAGCTGGTCGCGGCGTGCGACGGCGGCATAGTCGGCAGCGCGGGGCCGCGGTTCTTCGGGTTTGTGATCGGCGGATCTCTCCCGGCAGCGCTGGCGGCGGACTGGATGACCTCGGCGTGGGACCAGAATGCAGGGCTGTACGTGATTGGGCCCGCAGCATCGCTGGTGGAAGAGATCGCAGCCAAGTGGTTGAAGTCGGTGTTTGGATTGCCTGCCGAGGCTAGCTTCGCCTTCGTGACCGGATGCCAGATGGCGCATGTGACGTGTCTTGCGGCCGCGCGCCATCGCGTGCTGGAGCGCGTGGGATGGGACGTGGAACGCGAGGGCCTGAACGGATCGCCGGCCATCCGCATTCTCACGAGCACCGAGCAACATGCAACGGTGCCGCGAGCCGCGCGCCTGCTCGGGATGGGAACAGCGTGCGTCGACACGCTGCCCTGCGATGACGAGAGTAGGCTGCGTGCAGACGCGTTGGAGCGTGCGCTGAAGGAGCGTGCGGGCAAGCCGACGATTGTTGTGCTGCAAGCCGGCGATCTGAACCGTGGGGCGTTCGATGAATTTCGCACCCTGATTCCGTTGGCGCACACGTATGACGCCTGGGTGCATGTTGATGGAGCGATGGGATTGTGGTGCGCCGCGTCGTCGAAGTATCGCAGGCTGTTGGACGGAGCGAGTGAGGCAGACTCGTGGAGTACCGACGGACACAAGTGGCTGAATGTTCCGTATGACTGCGGTTATGCGTTTGTGCGCGACACGGCCGCGCACTATGCGTCGCAGAGTGTGCATTCGTCCTACCTGGTGCAGGGCGCAGGAGCGCGCGACCAGGTGGACTGGACGCCGGAGTTTTCTCGACGCGGACGAGGGTTTGCGACGTATGCGGCGCTGCGCGAGCTTGGGCGTGATGGCGTTGCCGAGTTGGTCGATCGCTGCTGTGCAATTGCGAAGGAACTTGTCGAACGCATCGGCGCACTGCCCGGAGCGAAGCCGTTGTGCGAACCGCTCATCAATCAAGGCATGGTGCGCTTCTTCGATCCTCGGCCGGAGGCGACCGAAGCCGATCATGATCGGCTAACCGATGCGGTGATTGTCGGCGTGCGTGCCACGGGCGAGGCTTTTTTTACACCAACGAGCTGGCACGGTGTGCGTGCGATGCGCGTGAGCGTTTCGAACTGGCAGACATCGATGGAAGATGTTGCGCCGGTGATTGCGTGCGTGGCGAGTGTGCTGGCGGTGGAACGGGCGCAAAACCTAAAGGGTCGGGCTACCTAAAAGTTCAGATGGCTCGGCAGGTCGTGGCTTCACCATCGTGGCTCCGCGAAGCCGGCGGTTCGCGGGTTCGGTGAACCAGCGTGCCAGAACCCATGCGAGGGGCGCTGTCAGCAGCAGCATCGTGACGGCAAAGGCGGCTACAACTCCACGCGAAGTCTGGTGCGAATAGTGGCGTGCATAGAATGCCACGCCGGCAATGACGACGAACTCGTGAGAGAGATAGAGCTCATAGCTATGGCGGCCAAACCAGCGCAACGGGGCGCTCCAGCGGCTGCCGGGTTTGCGGCGGAGTGTCACGGCCGCCATCACCAGGCAGACGGAGAGCGCGAGCAAGGCGTCGTCCGTGCCGCTGCGGCCGAGCGTGCGCATCATCGTCCAACGCGGCCAGACGGCAATCAGCAGGATGCCGGCCCAGCCAGCAGTCTCCGCAACACGCAGCCATGCAGTTCGCATCCGCCGATGGGAGAGCTGGTCGACAAGGTACGCCGTGAGGCAGCCGACCGCTATGCTGGCCATGCCGGCTAGATAAGAGTTCTCCGCCTGCAGATCGTTCTTCGACCACACGACGCGCGCAAATGGACCAAGTGCAAACAGTGTGAGCGTGAGTGCGATCCACGTCCAGCGCCCGGCGCGTCCGCCGCGAAAGAGCAGAAGACCGATCAGGGGAAAAAAGAGATAGAACATCTCTTCGATGGACAACGACCAGAGCACCGTCCAACAGGCGGGAAGGTACGCGTTGCGCGCGGCCTCGAGCCAGTTGAGATGAAAAGTGAGGGCCGCCAACAGAGCACGCGCAGAGTAAAGAATTTCGCGTTGATGACGTAGCCTTCGACGCGCAGCAGATGCAGTGCGCTGAGCACGAGCAACATGAGCAGCAGCAAGGGCATGATCCTGGCGAAGCGGATCCGGTAGAAGGTGCGTGGACGGATGGCGTCGAGCGATCCGAAGCGGCGCAGCGAGGTGAGGGTAATCAGGAAACCGGAGACGGCGAAGAAGGTCGTGACGCCATTGCCGCCGTTGAGGAAGACGAAGTGGCGTGTGTACGGCAGCCAGTCCCAGCCGAGCCGGACATGCTGGCCGGCAAAGCGAATGAGAATGTGCAGCAGGATGACCGCAAGGATCGAAAGCCCGCGCAGAACATCGATTCCATCGAGTCGCGGCACGGCGGGCTTGCGGTCTTTTTCGTCGAGCACTGAGGGCATTCTAAGCGAGTGGTACTCGCCGGAGATTCGCGCAAGAAGAACGGAGACCCGAAGGCCTCCGTTCTTTGGTCAAGCTCGATGAAAGATTAATGGGTGGTCGTTGCCGGGTGCGAAGCTGCACCGGAGGGCGTGGTGGGAGAGCGGTGTGCGGCCGGGGCAGGAGCCGACGGCGGCGGAGCCGTAATCCCTGAGCTGGTGTTGTAAGCGTTCACCACGGCCTGCGTGATGTCGGTCGGCTGAGCAAACCAGAGGACCGGGTTCGGCACCTGCTGGTTGCCGCCGACGTTGAGCATGAGGGTGAAGCCATTTTCCTGCGCGTACTTCACGGCAGCGGCGCCGACCTTCTGCGCAACCTTGCCGTAGGCCTCCTGCAGGTCACCCTGGTAGGCGTTCTGGGCGTCCTCGGCATCACGGTTCAGCGCCTTCTCCTTCTCGTCGATGGTGCGGAGACGGCGAGCGCGTTCGTCATCGGGGGTGGTGGGGGGGAGACCTTGGACCTGCTTCTTCAGCGAGTCGACCTCTGCGGCCTCGCCGTCGATCTTGGTCTTCTGGGGCTCGTACTTCTTTTGAACCTCGGCCATAGAACGCTGTCCTTCATTGGTAGCGACTACGGCCTGTTCGAAGGCAATGATGGCTACCTTCGCGGGGATAGCTTCGGGTTTGACGTTGGCCGCTGCGGTGGCGGGCGCGGCGGAAGAGGTCGCGGCCTGGGCCGTGAGCGAGGGAACGGCGAGGCCTGCGGCCAGCGCTGTGACAAGGACAATCGTGCGGTTCATGTGGTGATTGTTGCTCCTTCGGGATCGAGAACGTGATTTGCGCAAATCTGAATTCATGAAGTGGGAGCTGCGCCACTCTGGCAGGTTGGGCCAGCCACCTTCCGCGTCCTGCTTGATAACTTTCTCACCTACGGAACGGGCGAGAGAGGCGCGGGCAGACTGTCGTGGGGCCGGCTGCACCGAATTATATAAGAATGAAAGCATCGTCGGTCAAACGACAGAAACTGCCGCGCGCTGGCTCACGCGTTTTCCCCAGAGTTTGAGACGAATGGGACCGGGCGGGCGTTTCATCGACGGATGAGGTCTCCTTCGAGTTCCAGGATTCCGGTTTATGGTGTGCTTCCTTCCGAAAAACGGAGCGGGGAACGATAAGTTCTCCGGTTTTGGGTAGGTGAACGTTACGAGACAACGATTTTGTAAGGATTTGGCGGGCGGAATGGTTTGGTACATAGATTGCTCTACCGAGAGTGTTCGAGCCTTGCGCCACTACGCGGAGCAGAGCGGCGAATGTCCAGCGGTGATTAGAGACCTCGATAGCGAGGCACGGCCCGCGGGACAGCTCCGAAGGGGGCATTTCGGAGGCCAGTGACTGGCCTGTAGGGGTCCGAGGGCCATCTTCCGGGGAGGGGAGGTGGCCCAACGGCTTTCCCGGCGGCTATGCGGCTATATGGTGTCACGGAGCGAGTCGGTGCGCCAGGTTACAGAGTGGGAAGAGCTTGCACAGAAGTTGCTTGAGCGATATACTTGAAGCTGTTCCGGGCGCGGAGCGCATGAGCCGCTGGAGGGCAATGCCCCTGAAAGGCTGCACGACTCGCAGACGCCCGTAGTGGGAACAAGGATATCTCTGGAAAATCGAAGGGTTGGACAGTGGTGCTGGAACGTAGCTGGCACAGAACCGTCTGGCTTGGGCCGTTGCAGGCCCTCGGGGATAATGCAGGACGACCGTTGAGTACGAGGTCGAAGTGAGTGCGGCGGAGTTCCTCAGCGCGATTGCGAGGCGGTCGCAGGGATGAACCCAGCCGGTAGATGAGTAAGTAAGCCGTTCCAAGAGCCAAGATTTGAGATCGTCGGAAGACTTTCCTGTTCGGACCGCGGCTCGCGCAAAGCACTACCAAAGCGCGAGAGACGGGGCCGCGTCTCGGAAGCCTCTGGAGAAGCTTCTTGGAAGAACAGAGTAAGGGGAACCAACAGCAACCATGTCAGAACAGAATTTAGTAGACGCTCCCGATCAGTTTGGCGGGGACGGTTTTGAGGTCGAAGAGTTTGATGGCGGCAGCGAAGCTGGCGGCCCCATTGCTCCAGGTATGGGGCAGAGCAAGAGCAGCCGCCGCCGGCGCCGTAAGCGGAAGAATAAGCTATCCGCAACCACCACCTCCGAGGGTGGTGTGCCGCCCGCGACCGAAGATGCAGGCGCCGCACCAGCCACCATCGTGATGGAGGGCGAGAGCCTCGCTCTTGCCGCCGGCGCCGGTGGAGGCAACGCCGCTCCCGCGCCACGGCGTCCGCAGCAGGCCGGCCAGCAGCAGTTCGCACAGGGCCAGGGCGGCAAGCGCTGGAAGAAGAAGTTCCGCGACCGCGAACGGCGCACCCGCAGCGATAACCCGGGCAATGACTTTCGCGCCGACAGCGCCAGCAACTTCAGCGGTGGCAACGGCGGCTACGGCGGCGGCAACGGTTATCGCCAGAACCTGCCGGATAACTTCGGCAACCTGGCCGGCGGATTCAAGCGCAAGAACAAGGGCGGACAGCAGAGGGAGCGTGGCTTTGTCGGTCCGATGGATCACAGCTATCGCGCCGGCGATGCCAACTACGCCGATGCACCGCCTTCAACGATCCAACTCCATGGCCACGGACGCCGGCATCGCCACCAGGGCGATAACCAGCCCCTGGACTTTTCAGGCCCGCGGCCGGTGCCGATTCCCGAGGATGCGCAGACGCACATCTATCTCTTTATCGAAGACCTGTTCATCACGGCGAAGATCACCGAGGCCGCGCGCAAGCTCGGCGTGAAGGTGGCTTTCGTGAAGAATGAGAAGGAGGCGATGGCTGAGTTGGTGAGCGGCGAGGATGAGAACAAGCCCTCGCTGATTGTCTTCGACCTCAACAACGCCAACGCGAAGCCGCTGACGACGATTCCGAAGATCAAGGCCAAGTTGAAGCGATCGGTGTCGATCATTGGATTCCTCTCGCACCTGCAGGGTGACCTGAAGGCCAAGGCAGTCGAGGCAGGCTGTGACGTGGTGATGCCGCGCGCAGCGTTCAGTCAGAATCTGCCCAACCTGCTTCGCCGCTACGGTGTCGATACCGAGGAAGAAGTTAACTTCAACTACTAAGTGAGGAGTTAGGAAGTCAGGTGACTTCCGCTCCATCCATAGGACATAAAAGAGAGCGCCCCTTAATCAGGGCGCTCTCTTGCATTTCTGGAAAGGCTCTTAGATCTCCTGATTGTCAGCCTGGCTCCCTGACTCCTCACTTCCTGACTCCGAGTTTCAGAGCGAAGACTGTGCGGCGTCCTTGAAGAAGTCGAGCGTGAGATCAATGACGTTGAGATTGCGGTCGGTCGACGGAGCGAAGGAGTAGTCGAAACCCTTAAGGTTGGCGCTCTCCTGCACCTTGGCGTGTAGCTCGTCGATGGCGATCTGGTCATAGATATCGCCGGGCGCGAGTGCGAGCAGGTTGCGGACCTCAGCCTCCTGCGCGGGCGACAGATTGCGCACGGTGACAGTGCGCAGACGATACTGCGGTCCGGTCACCGTTTCCAGGCGGTAATTTGCGGTCGCATGCTCAGGGTCCAGTTCCGGCTTATCGATGAAGTGCACTGAGGCGTAGCCGGCCTGGAAGTAGACCGTCATGATCGAGCTCTCGACGCGGTCAAACGCGTACGGCGTTGCCACCTCGCCGGTCTGGAGATCGTAGTAGCCGGACAGATCGCGCCCGCGCAGCAGCGGGCCGCCGTCGGCACTGATCATCCCCACGTGATAAAGCGGGCCGGCGGAGACCTCGGCCTTCAATGGCACATAGTAGTTGTCGCCGACGCGCATCGGGTGCCCAACCGTCACGTTGACCTCGGCGGAGAGATAACCGTGACGCTGCAGCGGTTCGGCGAGCTGATGCGCTGCAAGCGGTATGTTGCCCGAGTCGAAGGGCTTGCCCTCCATCTGGCGTGCAACACGCGCAACAAGATCACCTTCGGGTGAGGAGTCAAGCTCGAGACCGCCGACCATAATCTGCGGTGTGGAGATGCTGAACTCAATGTGCGGGCGCTGGGCCGATCCGGGAATGTAGAACGGCAGCGTCTTCATGAACGCCGAGACGGAGACCGAGGCCGGCGACGGCTCATCGCTGACTACCGTTGCGCGAACGCCCTTCGCAGCCAGCATTGCCGTCAGCGCATCGCGAACCTGCGCCTCCTGCGCGGAGCCGCGGCCAACCTCATCGCCGAGGCTGGGGAGGCGATGCTTGAGCTCCACACGGATCTGAGCATCAGTCCACCAGGGGAAGTTGCTGAAGGTATAGGGAAGTCGCTCGGAGACGGGCTGCTGCGTCGTCTTGGGAGCCTGGCCGAGGACGCCAGGCGTCATGACGGGGAGTAGCAGGGAGAGTAGGCCGGTCGTTAGGAAAACTCTGCGCATACGTTGTGCCCAAGACGAGAATATGACACTTTCGGGGTATGTGCTGCATATTTTGTGGGACTTCAACGGTACGCCCGTAAGTAACTTTCGGCTGAGTCAAAAAAGCGGCAGCTGGGTGTGAACCACGATGGTTAATACCAACCTCAAGTGTCACTTTAGGTATCGGCAAGAATCGGGCGGGCTGTAGCTTTTCAGGCCAGTTTTAGGCTGGCGTGCCCCAAATCGGACTTCTGCCTCAGGCCGTGCGGCGGGTCTGAATCTCGAGGAAGCACTGGATCAGTGAGAGCGCCGCGGGCGTGACGCCGGGCAACTGGCTGGCTTGGCCGATGGTCGACGGGCGAACCCGGCCCAGCTTCTCCACCATCTCCCGGGAGAGGCCGCTGACCGTGGTGTAGTCGAAGGTCTCGGGGATGGCGCGGGCCTCGTCACGCCGCAGACGCTCCATGCTGCGCTGTTGCTGGGTGAGGTATCCGGCGAACTTGATTCCTGTCTCTACCGTCTTCATCTCGTTTCGGACCCAAACCGGAAGTGTACCCGTATCACGATACTCCACCGCGTTCAGAGCGGCTGGCCAGGGGGCGAACTCCGGGATGGCTGCAACGCGGTCAAGTAGCGTCGCGAGAAGCCGCTCGACGGTTACCTGCGGGCGCTTGAGCAGCTGCGCCGGACGGTCGCCCTTGACTGGGACTGGCCCGAATTCGGACGGCCACGCCGGGCTCAGGGCTGCCACATCGGCGTCCGTCAGCTTCGTTGTCTCAAGAAGGGATGCGAAGGCCGCCGCGCGAGCCTGTTTGGCCTCGAAGGCAGCCCAGGCGGTGTCGTCGATCAGGCCCAGGCGGCGGCCATGCGACGTGAGACGGACGTCGGCGTTGTCGATGCGCAGGTGCAGCCGGAACTCGGCGCGCGAGGTGAACATGCGGTAAGGCTCGTCGGTGCCCTTGGAGATGAGGTCGTCGATGAGGATGCCGGTGTAGGCCTCGGTACGGTCGAGCGTGAAGGTCTCGAGCACAGTCTGATCGCGCTGCGACTTCGCAAAGAGCGCGGCGTTGATCCCCGCCATCAGGCCCTGGCAGGCGGCCTCCTCATAACCGGAGGTCCCGTTGATTTGCCCGGCGAGGTAAAGCCCGGTGAACTGCTTCACGCGCAGCGAGCGATCGAGCTCCGTCGGATCAATCGCGTCATACTCGATGGCGTAGCCGGGCCGCAGCATCTCGGCATTCTCGAGGCCAGGGATGGAGTGCACCATTGCGGCCTGCACCTCCATGGGCAGCGAGGTGCTCATGCCGTTGATATAAACCTCGTGCGTGTTCAGGCCCTCGGGTTCGAGGAAGAACTGGTGCGAGCTCTTATCGGGGAAGCGGACGATCTTATCCTCGATCGACGGGCAGTAACGCGGTCCGATGCCTTCGATCTGCCCGGTGAACATCGGCGAGCGGTGTACGTTATCGCGAATGAGTTGCAGCGTCTCGGGCGTGGTTGTTGCGATGTGGCAGGAGACCTGCGGCAGTGGCGGCTGCCATTTCGGGCTGCCGTTATTGGGTGTGCTGCGGAAGCTGAACGGCGTCGGGTCAGCATCGCCGGGCTGCTCTTCGAACATGCTCCAATCAATCGTCCGGCCGTCAAGCCGCGGCGGCGTGCCGGTCTTCAGGCGACACTGGCGCAGTCCAAGCTTCTTCAGGTTCTCGCCGAGCAGAACGCTGGCGGGTTCGCCCGAACGGCCGGCGGTGTACTGCTGCTCGCCGCAGTGAATGAGGCCGTTGAGAAACGTGCCTGTCGTCACCACGACGGCGTGCGCGCGAATCATGCGGCCATCGCGAAGGCGGACCCCGGCGATGTGATTCTCTTCCCTTTCGAGATCCACCACCTCAGCCTGCTTGATGAAGAGGTTCTTGATCGACTCGAGCTTTTCGCGCATGCGCACACGGTAGAGCGCCTTGTCGCACTGCGCACGCGGCGACCATACAGCCGGACCTCGCGAGGTGTTGAGCAGGCGGAACTGGATGCCGCACGAATCCGCGACCTCGCCCATGATGCCGCCGAGCGCGTCGACCTCGCGCACGAGATGCCCCTTCGCCACTCCGCCGATCGCGGGGTTACACGACATCTGAGCGATCAGATCCATGTTCAGCGTAAAAAGCGCTGTGCGCAGTCCCATGCGCGCAGAGGCCGCCGCGGCCTCGCAGCCAGCGTGGCCCGCGCCGACAATCAGGACGTCGAATTGTTCCGTAAAACTCATACTCGAGATGGCTTCGGCGACACAGCTTGCTGCGCGAGACCCCAGTCTCCATTCTAGTTGAGCGCGCGAATCTCGCCTCCGCACCTCAGTCCTTCAACGCCGCGATTCGTTCCGCGTACTTCTGCTCGACCTTCTGCTGGCTGTCGCTCAGCTGCGGCAGCGGCCCCGAGCGCAACTCCAGCTTTTCGAGCGTGCCCGTGAACGAAAATGGAGAACGATACGGCCCGACCGGACTCGCACTGTCTTCACCGACATCGAAGGTCTCCTCAAACGAGTACGCCCGCGGCACAGTCTGCTCCAGCCGCGCTTCGCCTTCTTTCTTGCCGTTGACAGTCAGCGTCACTGTTGCGCCTTTGCCGAGCCCGCCGCCGTCGTAGGCGAAGTGCAGCTCAATCACCGACCGTCCTTCCGGCAGCTTGTCCGGCGACGTAATCGTCGTGACCTTCATCCGGAAGTAGTTGTACGTGTAGGCCGGATGGCCGTCCTTGATGTAGAGCGAATACCCCGCAGCCTCGCCGCCTTCAGCGACGAGCACACCGTCCGCGCCACCCGGCGGAATCGTCACATACGCCGTGAAGGTGTGCGTGCGGTTGCGTGTGCCGGGAGCGAGCGCGTCATACAGATGCGTTGCGCCGGGGTAGAAGGTGTAGAACGCACGGCCTCCCGGCGGCGGAGGATTTGGATGCTGGCGCCCGGCGATGCGGGGATCGATGGGATAGACGTGGTTCTTCCACGCCTCTTCATCGAACAGCTTCTCCAGCTGCGCAAGCTTGCCCGGATACTTCGCGGCGAGATTGTTCGCCTCGGAATAATCCTTGTCGAGATCGTAGAGCTCCCACGGCAGCGGCCCGCTATTGTTCGTGAAGGTGTAGGCCCACGGCAACAACCCCGTGCGCTGTGCGGCGATCCAGCCGTGGTCATACATCGCGCGGTTGCCATGCATCTCGAAATACTGCGTCTCGCGCTCCGGCGCCTGCGCATTGGTAAAGCTGGCGAGAAAGCTGATGCCATTCACCGGCTGCTGCTCGACCCCGTCGACACTCTTCGGCTGCGGCACACCCGCGGCTTCAAGGATCGTCGGAAAGATGTCCGTCACATCCTGATACTGCGAGCGCACGCTGCCCGGGTCCTTGATGTGCCCCGCCCACGCGACCACCAGGGGATCGCGCGTTCCACCCAGGTGTGATCCGATGCGCTTGCCCCACTGGAACGGCGTGTTCCCTGCCCACGCCCAGCCCGCGGGATAGTGCGGGTTTGAACCATCGAGCCCGATCGTATCGAGGTGCTTCACGACTTCTGACGCCGGCGGAACAATGCCGTTCACCTGCTCCATCAGGTTGTCTGTGCCGTTGATGTTCCCCTCGAGGCTCGCGCCGTTGTCGCCCGCGATGTAGAAGACCAGCGTGTTGTCGAGCTGCCCCGTTCGCCGCAGCGTTTCAATCACGCGGCCGATCTCGAAGTCAGCCTGCGCCATGTAGCCTGCGAAGACCTCCATCAGCCGCTCCGCAACCTTTTTCTCATCGGGCGAGAGCGAGTCCCACGCCGGAAGCTCGGCGGGCCGCGGCGTCAGCACCGTATCCTGCGGCACAACACCAAGCCGCTTCTGCCGCGCGAGCACCATCTCGCGATACTTGTCCCAACCCATGTCGAACTTGCCTTTGAACTTGTCGATCCAGGCTTCGGGCGCTTCGAGCGGCGCGTGCGTTGCGCCCGTCGCATAGTAGATGAACAGCGGCCGGTCGGGCGCGAGTGCCTTCTGCTGTTCGATCCACGCGCAGGCATGCGTCGCGAGATCCTCGTTGAGCGTGTAGTCCTTTTCGCGTCCCGGCGGCGCCACCATCGCAATCGGCTTCGTGCCCTCAGTTAACTCCGGATGCCACTGGTCGGTGTCCGCGCCGATGAAGCCGTAGTAGTGGTCGTAGCCCTGGTGCGTCGGCCAGTGATCGTACGGCCCGGCCAGCGTTGTTTCTGCGTCAGGGATCAGGTGCCACTTGCCGAACGCCGCCGTTGCGTAGCCGTTCTCGCGCAGAATCTCCGAGACGAACGCTGCGCTCTTCGGAATCGATCCGGTATAACCGGGATATCCATTCGCCCAGTTCGTAATCGTGCCCATGCCCACCGCGTGATGATTGCGTCCCGTCATCAGCGCGGAGCGCGTCGGTGAACACAGCGCCGTCACATGAAAGCGCGTGTAGCGCAGTCCCTGCTGCGCCAGACTGTCGAGCGTCGGCGTGGGAATCATGCCGCCAAAGGTCGCGGTCTGCCCGTAACCGGCGTCGTCCAGCAGAATCAGCAGAACGTTGGGCGCGCCCTTTGGTGCCGTCAGCGGCTCGGCGGGCTCGAGCGTGGAGGTGCGATAGTCACGCGTGACGTTGCCGCGAAACGGAGGCGGCGCGATGGGCAGCGTTGTGCGGTCGGGCGTCTGAGCCAGGGCGGCCTGCGCCACGGCGAACGCAAGAACACCAGCGGAGGTTGCGCGGGGGAAAAATCCCAGGCTCGGTGACATCTTTTCGTAGCTCCTTGCAGGAGCCATCACTTTAGGGGATGCGTGTGAACGCTGCAACCCACTACCCGATTGGCATGAAAGAGCCCGCCGCAGATTTGTACGGCGGATAGTATGCTTTCGCGGCTATGCTATGGAACGCAACGCAGGCCCTGGCCGTTTTTCCCAAGGAGATCAACCAAGGATGAAATGTGCTCTGAGACGAGGTGGCTCTGCCGCCCTTGCCCTGCTTCTGATTCTTGCCGCAACGATGCCGCTGCCTGCACAGAAGCTGAAGCTGCCCGAGATCAAGTACGAAAAGTACACGCTGCCGAACGGTCTCACCGTCATCACGCATGAGGATCATCGGCTGCCGCTGGTCGCCGTCGACCTCTGGTACCACGTTGGTCCCCTGAACGAGCGCGCCGGACGCACAGGTTTCGCGCACCTCTTCGAACACATGATGTTCGAAGGGTCCGAACACGTCGGCGAGAAGGCGCACATCAAGTATGTGCAGTCCGCCGGGGGAACTGAAATAAATGGCACTACTTCATTCGACCGCACCAACTACTTCGAGACCATGCCCAGCAATCAACTGGAGCTCGCACTATGGCTCGAAAGCGACCGCATGGGCTTCCTCATGGAAGGCCTCAACCGCACGCTGCTCGCCAACCAGCGCGACGTTGTTCGCAATGAGCGCCGCCAGGGTGAAGGTCGCCCGTACTACGTCGCGAACGATGCCGTCATGCACGCGCTTTTCCCCGCCGGACATCCCTACTATGGCAACGTGATGGGCAGCCACGCGGACATTGAGTCGGCACGCATCGCCGACGTTCGCGACTTCCATCAGCAGTACTACACACCCAACAACGCATCGATCGCCATCGCCGGCGACTTCGATGCGAAGGCGCTCCGTGCCCTGCTGATGAAGTACTTCGGACCGATTCCCCGCGGACCCGTACCACCGCCAGTGAGCGCCACAACCCCTCCGATCACCTCTCAGAAGCGCATCACCGTTACCGATACAGTGAAGCTGCCGCAGATTCGCTTCGCCTGGCTTCTCCCGCCGTTATTCTCGCCAGGCCAGTACGACACGGACGCCATCATCTACGCGCTCGGCCAGGCCAAAGTCAGCCGCCTCAGCCAGGCACTCATCTACAAGTCGCAGATGGCCCAGAGCGCCGGCTGTGGCAGCGACTCTGAAAAGCTCACCGGCATGGCACAGTGCATCATCACTGCAAGACCCGGCGTAAAGCTTGAGGACATCGAAGCCGTCTTCTGGAAGGAACTTCAGCGCCTGCAGCAGGAGGGGCCAACTGCAGACGAGATCCAGGCCTACAAGGCAAGCACTCTGACCGGAACGATCACCGGCCTGCAGCGCCTCGGTGGATTCGGCGGTGTCGCCGATACCCTCGACCAGTACAACCAGTACACGGGCGACCCCGGCTTCCTGCCCAAAGACGTCGCGATGACCGAAGCCGTTACGCCTGCCAGCGCGAAGGCCGCGGCGGTTAAGTATTTCGCGAGCAGCGCAACGGTCGTAGTCTCCTGCGTACCCGGTGACAAGGTGCTCCACGATGTTCCGCGCAGCCCTGAAAACACCGACGCCAACGTTCAAATAACAAATCCCTACACTGCACAGTTCGAAGCATCGCAGGAGTGGCGCAAGACGGCGCCCAAGGCTGGTCCCCCTCCGTCGGTGCATCTGCCTGTCCCGGCGACATTCGCGCTCGATAACGGCCTGAAGGTCTACGTGGTCGAGAATCATGCACTCCCGATCCTCTCCGCGTCGCTTGTCTCCCGCGCAGGCAGTGAGACGAACCCAAAAGACAAAGCCGGCCTCGCCACGCTCGTCGCCGAGACGATGGGTGATGGCACCGAGAGCCGCGATCTGACCAGGCTCGCCAACGATGAGGAACTTATCGGTACGGGCATCGCGCCCGGCGCATCCATGGACGGCAGCTCGGCCGGTATGACGGTGCTGACCAACTACACCGATCGCGGCATGGATCTGCTGGCCGACGTGGTGCAGCAGCCGGCGTTCCGCCCCGAGGATCTCGACCGCCGCAGGAAGCAGCGGCTCGTGCGTATTGCCCAGGAAACAGACTCCGTGCAGGCGATGGCGGCGCGCGTGGGACCGAGGCTGCTCTTCGGCGACAGTCCGTACGGTCAGTCGACAGCAGGAACCCAGGAGAGCGTGCAGACACTCACGCGCGAGGACGTGACAGGCTTCTACAAAAGCCACTATGGTCCAGCCGATTCCGCACTTCTCTTCGCCGGCGACATCACGCCTGCCGAAGCTCGTCGCATTGCACAGCAATACTTCGGCAAGTGGACCGGCACCGCGGGCGAAGCGGTGACGCTGCCGCCGGCGCCTGAGGCGCAATCGACGCATGTCGTGATCGTCGACAAGCCCGGCGCACCGCAGACGATGTTGGCAGCCTATGGAACAGGCGTAGCAGCAAACTCGCCTGACCTGCCGACGCTGCAGGTGATGAACTACACGCTCGGTGGAGCGTTCGCCAGCCGCATCAACATGAACCTGCGCGAGCAGCACGGCTACACCTACGGTGCCAGCTCTGCGTACCGGGGCTACCGCTCCGGCGGGCAGTTCGTCGCGGGCGGATTGGTGCGGACCGATGTGACTGCGCCGGCAGCGAAGGAGCTGATGGGAGAGATTACGCGCTTCCCGGCGAACCTTCCGAGCGAGAGCGAGTTGAACGCGAGCAAGGACGCGCTGGTGCAATCGCTGCCCGGTGTCTTCGAGACGACGTCAGCTGCAACCGGAGCCATGCAGTCCATCTTCCTCTACGATCGTCCGCTCGACTACTACGCGAAGCTTCCGGAGCGCTATCGCGCAGTGACGGCCGACGATGTCGGACGCGTGGCGAAGGAAGACCTGCATCCGAACCAGCTCATCATCGTTGCGGCGGGCGACCGCGCGAAGATCGAGCCTGGGCTGAAGGACGCTGGTCTTGGTCCGGTCGAAGTTCGCGATATCAATGGTGATCTCGTGACGAAGTAACGACACACAAGTCAAAGGCCCTGTCGCGAGAGCTATTCTGCGGGCGAGATGAGGAACTCGAGAGACTTCTGAAGTGTCTCTGGGCTGTCGACGTTCGTGGAGCGCAGGGTGCGGTCGATCTTGCCGTTCAGTCCGCTGAGCACTTTGCCGGGCCCGACCTCGATGTAGTGGGTGGCACCGGACTGTTTGAGGAGCTCGATGCACTCGACCCAGCGCACCGCGCCGGTCACCTGGCGGATGAGCGCATCGCGGATTTCGGCGCCGCGCCGCAGCAGGCGGGCGTCGACATTGGCGGCAACAGGGAACGCGGAATCGTTGAAGATGATGGACTCGAGGGTCGTCGCGAGTTCATCCTCAGCCGGCTGCATGAGCTTGCAGTGGAAGGGTGCGCTGACGGGGAGCATGATGGCGCGCTTGGCTCCCGCCTCCTTGCAGAGCGATGCGGCGCGCTCGACAGCTTCCTTCGATCCGGAGATAACCGTCTGCTCGGGCGAGTTCAAATTCGCGGGAGCGACGACGGCGCTGACGCGCGTTGCTGCCTCGGTCGGTGTGGAGGCCGGGTTCGCCGGATCGGTGAGGGCTTCCATGGTGGGGGCGGCCTGGGCGGAGGGGTTGGCGGGGTCGTCCGGTGGTGGAGCGGTGAGCTCGTCGGAGACGCGGGCGCAGATGTCGTTGATGCGGGCGGCGGGTAGACCGAGAATGGCGGCCATGGCTCCGGCGCCGGGAGGGACGGCGGCCTGCATGAACTGACCGCGGGAGCGGACGGTGCGGACGGCGTTGGCGAAGGAGAAGGTGCCGGCGGCGACGTGGGCGGAGTACTCGCCGAGGGAGTGGCCGGCGGCGAAGGCGACGGTGAGGTTGCGGGACTTCAGCTCGGGCTCCAGGGCGCGGAGGATGGCGATGGAGGTGGTGAGGATCGCGGGCTGGGTATGCTCGGTGAGCTTGAGCTGGTCCTCGGGGCCTTCGAAGATGAGCCTGGAGAGGGCGAAGCCAAGGGCGTCGTCGGCTTCCTGGAAGATGGCGCGAGCGGCTGGGACGGTGTCGTAGAAGGCTCGGCCCATGCCGACGGCCTGAGAGCCCTGGCCGGGAAAGAGGAGGGCAAGCTGGGTCCCGGAGGCTTGTGGATTTTTCGAATCCACCTGGGGATTTACGTTGGAGTTGACGGTGCCGTTGGCGTGGGTTTCGGTCATGTGCTTTCAGTTTAGATGCCGTACCCCTCCCCCGTGGTTTTTGCGCAAAGTCTTCGAGACATGAGGGTTAGGGTTGGACTTCATTGCAAAAGTCCCATTTTCTGGGGTCATTTGCTGCAAAGTCTTCCAAACACGATGGTTATCAAGGAGCCGAAACAAAGGAACCCGGCTTAGTGCCGGGTTCATTCCCTACTTTTAGTTTAAACCCCGTGTCAAGCATTCCCTCAGGGGCCAAAGCCGCGGGCTGAGGATAATTCTACGGCGCGGCTGCTAGAGCCGCGAGGTGACAACACCGAAAAGCAGATTCCCTTCGGGAATGACAACAAGAAGAGCAACCGCAACAGCAAAAGGCCACAAACTATTCGATGACACCGGTGATGAAGGTCTGCTGCGCCTGGGCGGAGGCCAGGGAGTAGAGGGCGAACTGGCGGCTGTTGCGGCCGCGAAGCTCGAAGAGCAGCGAGGCGCGGTGGGAGTCGTCGGGGTCGACGGCGTCGACGAGACGCATCCAGGGGGTGCGGTCGAGGTGGCCTTCGTCGGTGACGGAGGAGAGCGAGAGCTGGAGGCCGCCGGCGGGAAGGCGCTGCGCGATGACGGTCACCCGTACCGGAGGGCCGGCGGTGGTGACGAGTGCGGCCGAATAGACGAAGGTGGGCAGGCCGCCGTAGCTGAGGGTGTAGCCGGAGATCTGCTCGTCGGTGAAGGTGAGCGGAGCGGCGGCGGGAGCGGATGCGGTGTGCTGCGCGGCTGTTGAGTGGGTAGTTGCAGTGTGGGTGGTTGCAGTGTGGGTGGTTGCGGTGTGCGTAGTTGCAGTGTGCGCGGTTGAGTGGGTGGCGGTCTTCGCAGCCGCCGTTGACGGTGCGGTGTTGAGCTTCGGGCCGGAGGCGGAGACCGGAGCGGGCTCGAGGTGATTTGCCGTGAGGTACTGGCGGACGAGCGGCTGGGCGAGCTTCTGCATGTCGGCCATGGTGGAGGCGCGCTCGATGGGCGTCTCCCAGTCGCGGTTGAAGACATGGGTGGGGTTGTTGGCGGTGTCCGAGACGGCGACGGCCTGATGCAGGTTGGTGGGAGTGCCGGTGAGCTGCGGCGGTGCGGTGGCGGATTCGACTTTGCCGCGGTGGATCTCGGGGCGGTCAGGGTCTTCGTTGAGGGAGGTGGGCATGGCCTCAACGCCGGAGCCGGATTCCTTCTCCTTCTTCTGCTTCTTGCCGTTGTCGGCCTTGCGGCGGCCGAGGGTGGGGCGGTCCGGGTCGTCGTCGGGGACGGTGCCGGTATCCTGCGCCGCCGTGCCCTGGGAGTTGGTGCCGGATGAGACCGGAGCGTTGTCGGTGGTGCTTGAATCCGAGTTGCGCTTGTTCATGTGCGGACGGTCAGGGTCGTCAGCAGGTGCGGGAGAAGCGGAGGTCGAGGTGGAATCCGGGGCGCTGCCCCTGGCTGGCGTCGTGGTGGAGCTCGAGTCGTTGGGATGGCGCGAGGGGACAAAGTGCGGACGAGAGTCGTCGTCGCTGCCGATGACGACGGCGGGCGTGGCGGAGTGCTGAGTGAGCTTGGCCGGCGGAGGTGCGGCGGCGAGCGGGATAAAGCGGCCGTAACCGTACCAGGCGCCAAGCGGGTCATCGTCGGCGGTGCTGCGTTTGTCGACGATGTTGCGCGCGAAGTCGAGATCGAGGCTGCCGATGGGGTCGCCGGAGTGCTGGACGGCGTAGACGTTGCCGGTCTCGAGGGCGAGGGGGATGGGCTGGGCGAGAAAGACGCCGGCGTCTTCGTAGTGATTGTTGATGAAGATAGAGACGGGGATGAGGCGGGCGGCGTCAGGCTTGGCCATGTCGCCGGTCCACTCGTAGACACCGACGGCGCGGGTGACCCGCTGGGCCTTGTCGACGTGGTGCATCTGGGCGCAGAGGGGAAGGGCGATGAGGCAGGGGCCGAGGATGCGGATGGGACGCATGGCTGTTAATAGCTTAGACGGAGACTTCGGACCTGGGTTCCAGGCGAGGCGAAAGCCGCCAGTTTCAGCAAAATAGTGACGGAAGTGAACTAACTCGACTCGGACGGGAGTCCGTCTACCAGCCATGAACCCTCAGAGAGTTGCGAAGGGAGTCATTTTGGCTCTGACATTGACGGCCTTCTCGTGGCCGGTTTGCGCGCAGATTCAAGCCCTGAAGGCGATGGATCCTGCAGCCCATCCGTCGTTCGAGGTCGCAAGCATCAAGCACAGCGATCCTGACGACCACAGCAGCGGGTTCCAGACCCAGGGGCAACGCATCTACTTCGAGAACGAGACGGTGAACAGGATGATCGTGTATGCGTATGGCGTGCATGCGAAGCAGATCGTGGACGCGCCGAGCTGGTTTGGGTCGGAACGCTTCGATATCCGTGGAGTGGCGGATGTCGAGGGCGTACCCAACGGCGCGCAGCAGAAGGAGATGCTTCGCAAGCTGCTGACAGAGCGCTTTCACCTGCAGTTTAAAAAGAGAAGGCGCGAGTTGCCGTGTTATGCGCTGACCGTCGCGAAAGGTGGGCCGAAGATGACAGCGAGCGAAAGCACACAGGGGCTGCCAGACCAGTCGGGACGGAACAATGGAGGCCGGGCATCGTGGCGCCTCACGAACAATTCGATGGAAGACCTCGCGAAGTTTCTGCAGTTCGAGCTGGATCGTCCGGTGGTGAACCAGACGGGTTTGGAGGGCAAGTACGACTTCACGCTGACGTGGACGAAGGACATCGCTCCGGCGACAGACGAGAACGCGCCTCCGGGGTTCTTTACGGCGATCCAGGAACAGGCCGGGCTGAAGGTCGAGCCGACGAAGGCTGAGGTGGATGTGCTGGCCATCACGCACGCGGAGCAACCGGTTCTGGACTAGGAATCTTTTGCGTTTGGGAGACAGTCGCCGACGATAATCAGCGACAGTTCTCAGGACCGTTCAAGAGAGTGTCTTGCGCGAGAGGAGCTGGATGGCGTTGCCATCCGGGTCGCGGAGCAGGGCGGTGATGGTGCCGTCCGAGGCAGTGGAAAGAGGCTTTTCGAAGGGGATGCCGGCGGCTTCGAGGTGAGTGGCCACGGACGCGGGATCGTCGCTTTCGAAGCTGAGCAGGTTTTCTGAGAACTGGTTCTGATAGAGAGCCAGGACGCAGCGGCCGTTGGCGAGAACGATGGAGTTGATATCGTAAAGGCCGCTCACGGGAAGGAAGCCAAGCTTGCGATAGAAGAGCTCCGAGGCGGCGAGACTGGCGACGTTCAGAGTGAGCTGGAAATCGCCCAGGGTGGTCGGGCCGGCGTTGGCGAGGACGTGGGGAGAACGGATAGGTTCGGCCGGACCAGAATCCTGAATGTTGGCGCGGACGAGTTCCGCAGTGACTCCGTGGCGGGCAAGAAGCGTGGCAGCGAGGGTGTCTTTTTCGCGGAGCAGGCCGAGCAGCAGATGCTCCGTGCCGATGTGAGGGTGGTTGAGACGCTCTGCCTCTTCGGCGGCATAGGCGAGGACGCGCTTGCTCTCGTTAGAAACCGGGATATCAACTGAAGTGGAGAACGTTGGCCCCGGCGGACGATGGAGCGCTATCTCCTTGCGCAGGGCTTCGGAGGTGGTCCGGGAGTGGAAAAAGCGCGTGGACAGAGCGGCGTTTTCGCGGAGCAGGCCGAGGAGGAGGTGTTCGGTCTCGATGTAAGGCGAGCCGGATGCGCTCGCCTCATAGCGGGCGAAGAAGATGGTGCGGCGGGCTTTTTCGGTGTAGCGCTCGAACATGCGGATATTGTGCGCCTGGGGGGACGCGGCGTCATGCGGAAAGTGCGCTAACTGGTGGGCTGGGTGGTGGGGGTGGGAGGCGGAACGTCGTCGTCGCCGGTGCCGTCGCCGTAGGTGGGATAGGGAAGCGGCCAGGAATTTTCGGGCATCGTCTGCAGCGTAGTGAGGTCGCTCTGCACGGCGGCCCAGGCGGCAGGGTCCTTCCTGGTCGCGAACGGCAAGGACATGTCGGCGTAGTACGCCAGGATTTCGTCCTTGATGCCCGGGGGCACGGGGACGGCAGGTGTCTGGGTCAGACGGTGCAGCAGGTAGGCGTAGGTCAGATCGGTGAGCGGATATCCTGCGGGCTTCACCGGAAGCCCAGTGTCGAGGTCGCGATTCACCAGAGGGTGGTGCGGATCGCGGGAGTCGCGTGGAACAGCCTGGGAAGCGCCAGGCTTGGCGGGCAGGGGATTCGAGGGCGGCGGAAGCGAGTGCGTGTCCGCGGCCGCGGCTTGTTGTGCCGAAGGCTGCGTCGAGGGTGGCGGCGTGAAGCGGTGAAGCGTGTGGTTCAAGGCGTCTGTCGAGCGCATGACCGAGCGCACGTACTCAAGCTCGGTCTGCGAGGTTGGTCCCTTCACGGCGGTAAGCCGGATAGGCCCCACCTTCGGCAAGATGAACAGCAGACCAGCCAGCATGTAGGTGAGAGGACCGGCGTGTTTGCGGTAGACGTCCCAATGGTCCCGCCGCTCGATAATGATGACCTCCTGGACGAGCCGCTGCACATCCGGGTCCGAATCGATATTGGCCGGCTCGTGACGGCGGTGCAGCAGTGTCGTCGAGTAGGCGACGCGGGGGATGAAGCGGCGGACGGCCCAGCGGTAGCCGCTCACGTTGATTCGCTGATGGCGCGTCTGGGTAAAGTCCTCGCGCAGGCCGTAGGTCTGATAGAAGGCGAGCGCGAGCTGCCGGGTCGGAACCTCGAGGCCGACGTGGCGAAGGTACCCGACGGGAGCGAAGCGATGGTTGGCAATCTCATCGATGTCGAAGGCGAACTCCGTCCGGACATGCTGCTGCTGGCCCTGGGCGTAGTTCACGACATTGCCGTAGCGCCGCTTCAGCTTTGGAAACTCCACCGGCACGGCAACATTGGTAGCCTGCGAGTGGCCGACGGAGTCGCCGATGTAGTGCGAAAGCGCGCCGACGGCGAAGGCGAGTTCGTCCGCGTTGCCGGCATTCCGGAACAGGTTGACGACGAAATCGCCGGAACGCACGTAATGGGTGAGATTGGAGAAGTTCTTGTCGCCGAACGGATAGTAGCCAATGTCCTGGATGACGCAGCCGCCGTAGGCGTAGGCGCGGGCGTGGTCAAGCTGGACCGGCGTAAGCGTGGGATAGCGGCTGAGCAGCAGTGGAACGATCGATGTATCCCAGGTCAGATCGATGAGCTGCTCATGCGTGAGGACCGAGTAGCCATGAGCCGAAGGAGCAAACCCGGCAAAACAGACAAGCAGCGCAAGAGCGACGTGCAGGCGGAGACCCATAGCCGTGTGATGCTGGAAAGCTGTGGACGAGTACCGGGAAATCGAAGTTGGTCAGCGGACAGCGGTCACCGGACAGCGGTCACCGGTCAAGGCTGTCTGCGCGCTTCCGCAGCAGCACGGTCGCGTAGGGCAGGACCAGCGGCACAGAAACCGGCGAAATGGCAAAGACCGCGCCAAGTGCACTCAGCAGCCGGAGTTTTCCGCCGTTCAGGCCCATAGCCCGCTTTACCTCGATGTATCGCCGCGTTCCGGTTCGGCCGGAGAAGAGGTCGTCATAGCATGATCCGAACCCGCGCCTCAGCTTCCATGGCCACACGCCACGTTCACGCTGCCGGCCTGAAGCCTGATCGAACCGCCTCGGGATGTAGTTGTTGAACCACTCATGGGAGTGCATCTCGACAGGCGACAGGCGATTACTGGTCCCGAACACAAGCAGCAATCCGCCCGGTCTCAGCACACGGTTCAACTCCCGCTGCACCCCGGCCAGCAGCTCTGGCCTCACGTACTCCAGCACTGAGTTGCAGGTAACTACCTCAAACTGGCCGTCGGCAAACGGCAGCCGCGCGCCCTCGTGCACCCGTTCGAAGCGAATTCCCGCACTGCCATAGCGCCTTCTGTTCAAGCCAGCCATTTCCAGACAGGCCGGGTTTATGTCGACCGCCGTTACCCGCGCACCGTAATGCGCGAGCACGATGGAGGTCGCGCCGATATTGCAGCCGAACTCCAGAACCTCTTTGCCCTCGACCGGACACACGCCGGTCGCGAACAGATGCCCGATATGGGCCATCTCGTGCTCCACATATCGGGCCTCGAATTCGTAGCTTTCGGGATACTGCTCGCGGACCGCGAGCTGAAACTGCTGGTCCGCCGCGGCATCAGAGATGGTCGGAAAGACTGACATGGAAAGATAGAGGTGCGTGATGCCGGAACTGATCGGGCGGATGGAATGGGCAGTCTTACTACTCGGAATTGCCCGAGAACGCCTTCCAGAAGACATACAGCAGAAACAGAGCGAACGCCCAGAAGGCGATGTGAGCGGGAATATTGCGGCGAACCTTTAGTTGCTCTTTTATCCGGAAGCGGTCTTTCATACACCCTCCCCGAGCGCTGCCATAGTAGCGCAAAGCGGTGCGGATCGTCGGTAGGATAGAGAAGATGCCGACGTTGAATGCTTCCGAAGTGCGTGTTCTGGGCGCGCTGATCGAAAAGGGAATCACAACCCCCGAGTACTACCCGCTGAGCCTGAACGCGGTAGTGAACGCCTGCAATCAGAAGTCGAGCCGCGATCCGGTCATGGAGTTGAGCGAGGCAGACGTGCGCTCAGCGCTCTTCGAGTTGGAGCAGCTCGGCCTGGTGCGCGTGCTGTCCGACGCCAGAGTGTCGAAGTTCGAGCACCTGTCCTATGGCAAGCTCTCGCTCGGGCGTCCGGAGACTGCCGTCCTTGGCCTGCTTCTTCTGCGCGGCCCCCAGACACCCGCCGAACTGCGAGCGAGGGCAGAGCGAATGTACACCTTCGACGACACAGCGGCAGTAACTGCTGTTCTGGACCGTCTCGCCACCCGGGAGGATCCTCTGGTCGTTCAGCTCGCTCGCCAGCCCGGCGCCCGTGAAAGCCGGTGGTTGCACCTGCTTGGTGGGCCGGTGGAGGCCCTTGAGCAAACCGGGAAGATGCAGGAAAGGGCGTCCGCTGCTGACCCCGCGCTGAGTGAGCGAGTGGCAGTGCTCGAGGAAACGGTCCGTGCGCTCGAAGAGCGTCTGAAAATGCTGGAAGCTGCGCCGCGGAACCCGTAATCTGGAGCGCGATGCGCGAGGATGGTGCACTGTCGCTGGCGGAAGAGTCTCAAGCTGGGTTGCTGTCAACTCTTGTTGGTGATGGGCGTCCGCTGCTGGGACTGTTCGCGGCAGGACTGATTGTTTCCGGACTGTTTGCCCTGTTCCTGTCGGCGACAGTCACCTTCCTGCCACAGGACATTGCATTTCTGGGTATGGACCCGAAGGCGCTGTGCGCGCTTCACCAATGCCGAATTGTGCACTTCCTCTTTCATGACCGTGTTTCATTTGGCGGAACATTGATTGCCGTCGGGATTCTTTACCTCTGGCTGATCGCGTTCCCGCTGAAACGAGGCGAGGAGTGGGGATGGTGGACGCTCGCGCTCTCGAGCACCATCGGGTTTGCAAGCTTCCTGTGCTGCCTGATTTATAAGTATCTCGATACCTGGCACGCAACGGCGAGCCTGGCACTGCTGCCGCTGTATGTCTTCGGACTCTGGTGTACGGGATCGCTGCTCCCTGCGCCACGTTCCGGGATCCGCTGCCTGTGGCAGACCGATGTTCCGCTCCGGCTGAAAACGAAAGAAGGATTCGGGCGGTTCTGCCTGCTGTTTGTAGGCGCCGGGATGGTCCTTGCGGGATGCGTCATTATGATCCTCGGCTCAACGATCGTGTTTGTGCCGCAGGACATCACGTACTTTGGCTTCACGCCCGCTCAGTTGAACGCCATTAATCCAAGGCTGATCCCGCTGATTGCACACGACCGCGCCGGTTTTGGGGGTGGCCTGGCGGCTACCGGCCTGTGTGTCTTCTTTGTGATGAGGAATGCCAGGCTGTCGCGCGCACTCTGGCAGGCAGTGCTTCTGGCAGGGCTTGTGGGTTTCGGCTGTGCCATTGGAATTCACTACCCCATGGGTTATGTCAGCGCTTCGCATCTTGCGCCTGCGTGGACCGGAGCGTTGATTTATATCGTGGGCGTTGTGTGCACGCGGCCCGCATCGCAGAAGGTCCCGGCAGGCGATCCTGTGCTCATGGCTGAAGTCGAGTAGACCTGTATGCGCAGGAAACCTCCGGCTCGCCCGGTCAGCGGGCGGACGCGCGCGCGATGAGCGTCGCGATGTACGCCGCGCCGAAGCCGTTGTCGATATTGACGACCGATATGTTGGGGCTGCAGGAGTTCAACATGCCTAGTAGAGCGGTGACGCCCCCAAAGCTTGCACCGTAGCCAACCGAGGTCGGCACTGCAATAACGGGTACGCCAACCAGTCCTCCGACCACAGAGGGCAGAGCTCCCTCCATGCCCGCGCAGACGATGACGGCGTGGGCTTGGCGGAGTTCGCTGGTCACGCCGAGCAGGCGGTGCAGGCCCGCGACTCCGACGTCATAGAGCCGCGCGACGAGCGCACCAAAGGTCTCGGCGGAGATCGCCGCCTCTTCGGCAACCGGCAGATCGCTGGTGCCGGCGCAGAGCACTGCGATGCGGCCGCGGGCTTCAGGTGGCGAAGACTGACGCAGTGTGAGGAGCTTCGGAACGTTGTGATACTTCGCGCCAGGATGTTGCGCGAGAACCAGTTGGGCTGTTGTCTCGTCGGCGTGCGTGGCCAGGACATCGACGCCGGAGGCAACGAGGCGGGCAAAGATTGCGGCGGTCTGTTCCGGCAACTTGCCGCGTGCATAGATGACCTCAGGCAGGCCAGCGCGCAGGCTTCGATGATGATCGATGCGGGTGTGACCCAGATCCTCAAACGGAAGTGTGGCGAGACGCTCCGCGGCGTCATCCGGCGTCA
Source organism: Acidobacteriaceae bacterium (assembly GCA_035605855.1). Lineage (GTDB taxonomy): Bacteria > Acidobacteriota > Terriglobia > Terriglobales > Acidobacteriaceae > Granulicella. The sequence continues at coordinate 27,389 of DATNGO010000099.1, forward strand.
GGTCGCCGCGTTCGACCTGTGCGAGCAGTTCGAGGACGGCGGAGCGCTTCATGCCTTGTTCGTCGCGGCCGCCCTGAGGGCAGCCTGTTGAACTTCTTTGAGCGGAACATTGGAACGCTGGGCGGCGGCGCGGCAATCTTCAAACTCGGGTGCGAGGTTGCGGGCATCGCCCTGCGCTGTGCTTGCCCGCTTGACGCGAATGGGTCCATACGGCGTGTCAACAGTAAGGTGTTCGCGCTGCAGGATGAGGCGCGACTCACGGCGGGTACGGATGCCCAGCGTAGAGCTCTCGCGGAAGACCAGATCGGCGAAGGTCGGCTCAGTGCCCGGCGTGCAGAGCAACGTGAGGAGAGTACCGGGGCGGCCCTTCTTCATCTGCACCGGAGCGAGCATCACGTCCAGCGCGCCAAGTGCAAGTGCCTGCTCGGACACGTACGCGAGCACATGCGGCGAGCAGTCGTCGAGTGCTGTCTCGAGCACGATGACTTCGTCCGTAAGATAGGAGGCCGTTGGTTGTTCGGCGATGCTTTCGCCAATGGTGAGCCGCAGCACGTTGGGGAAGCTCGCAGGATTGCGTGTGCCCGCACCATAGCCAATCTGCTCCACGCGCATCGCAGGTTGCGGCCCGAAGGTGGGTTCGAGCGCGCGAAGAAGTGCGGCGCCGGTGGGAGTAAGAAGCTCCTTCTCGATGTGCGCGGAATAGGTGGGCATGCCGCGCAGCAGCTCCGCCGTCGCGGGAGCGGGAACGGGAAAACGGCCGTGCGCGCAGTCGATCATCCCTCCGCCGACGTTGAGCGGCGACGAATGCCAGCGTCCAATATTCAGGTGCACGATGCCCGCGCACGAGGCAACGATATCGACGATCGCGTCCACTGCGCCGACTTCGTGAAAATGAATCTCGTCGACTGGCACGTTGTGAATCTTTGCTTCAGCGGCGCCGAGGAGTTCGAAGGTATGGAGCGCTAGCTTCTGCACGCGGGGGTCGAGCGGCGCTGACGAGATGAGCGCGCGGATCTCTGTAAGCGAGCGGCCGTGCTCGTGCTCATGCGTGTGCTGTTGATTGTGGTTGTCGTGATGGTGATGTCCGCCCTTGTGCAGGTGCTGCGTCTTCGGCGCATGGGTATGTGGCTGCTCATGCTGATGAGGCGGCTCAGTGTGCGGCGGCTCATTGGTATCGGCGATACGGCCGCGGTCAAGCACATGCACCTTCGTTGCTGTGATGCCGCTGCGGTCGACCTTCTCTATACGAAGAGACGCGCCAATATCGAGCGCGCGCACGGCGTCCTCAAGCACGGCCGCGGGAACGCCGGCATCGAGCAGGGCTCCGAGAAACATATCGCCGGCAGCGCCGGCAAAGCATTCGAGATAGGCGAGACGCATGAGCCTCCGTGAGCTTGTGAGTGGCCGGAGGGCCATCACCAGTTTGCCAGCTTTATCTGTGGCGCGTCGTGGAGTCAGCAGCGTTCAGCTCGGAGACCGGAAGCAGAGCGTTCATCGAGCCGGATCGAAAGCCCTCGAGGTCGAGGGTGATGTAGCGGAAGTCGAGCGCGCGCAGATCGCGGCTGATGCGATCAAAGAGCTCGAGTGAAAGCGCACGCGGAAGCTCAGCCCGAGTGAGCTCGATGCGTGCGAGCTCTCCGTGGTGTCGCACGCGGAGCTGGGTGAAGCCGAGTGCGTGCAGTGCGGCCTCGGCGGCCTCCACTTGCGCGAGCGCCTCGGCAGTGACCGGGCGGCCGTACTCGATGCGTGAGCTGAGGCAGGCGGAGGCGGGCTTGTCTGCGAGTGAGAGGCCCGCGGCGCGGGCCAGCGTGCGGATTTCTGCTTTGCGCAGGCCTGCGTCTGCCAGCGGAGCGACGGCGCGGTGCAGCGCGGCGGCGCTCTGTCCGGGCCGGAAGTCTCCGTCGTCGTCGAGGTTGCGGCCGTAGGCGATGTGCGCGAAGCCGCGCTCGGCGCGCAGGGTCTCCATCTGAGTAAAGAGCTCGTCCTTGCAGTGGAAACAACGTTGCGCGTCATTACGCTGGTACTGCGGGTTGGCGAGTTCGTGGGTCGAGAGTGTCTCTACCGGAATTGAGTGCTGCCTGGCGAAGGCAAGTGCGGCGGCGAGCTCGGCGCGCGGTAGCGAGGGCGAGTCGGCGATGACAGCGAGCATGCGCGCGCCCAGCACTTCGTGGGCAACGTGGGCCAGATAAGCAGAATCGGTTCCACCGGAATAGGCGACGAGGAGAGAGTCGAGGGCGGCGATGTTGATACGTAGTGCGGAGAATTTCTGTTCGAGCTCGGTGGAGTGGACAATTCGTTCGCCAGACATGGTGCTCCGTGAGTGCGATGTGTAGTCGCACTCTCTAGCTTAGACCGTGTGGATGGCCGCGGTTCTGAAGTCAGTTGACCTTGCGCAGCCAGATGTTGCGGACGGAGATCTTCGTGGGTGTTCCCTCGAGTTCAATGCCGATGAGGCCGGAGATGTTGTTGGAGCTTTTGAGGTCGTCGTCGATGAAGACCGCCATGAGCTGACCGTTAATGATGTGCATCATCACCGGACCGCGGGCGATGATCTCGTACTGATTCCATCCATTGATGTTGATGTAGCCGCCGAGTGCCTGCCGCGGCGCGATGGTGCCGACGAGTGTGTTGTTGGTGGTGTCGCCGGATTGCGTGCTGGTGGATTGGGTGACCTCGCCGCGCCAGGCGAGGATGCCGAGCGTGGTGTTCTCGGAGTAGAACTGGCCGCTGTACTTCTCGTTCTGCGGGTTTACGGGGAACCAGAAGTCGGCCTGTGGGCCGGTCATCAGCCAGGCCGGTTTGGGAAGTTTCTGACCGGGACGCGCGTGTGGCTGGATGTGAATCCAGGGCTGCCCTACAGTGCCGCGGTACTGGATGCCGGTGCCTCCACCGAGCTCGACCTTGACCTCGAGCTTCAGGTCGAAGTCATGTGCTTTCGCGTCTTCGTCATTCGGCCCGGTGCCGTGGTAGCTGATGTAGGTGTTGGGCGGGCGGACTGTGGGCGAGTCGGACTCGCCGACGATGGCCCCGTCTTCGACACGCCAGATGGCCGGGTCGCCATCCCATCCGGTGAGAGTCTTGCCATCGAAGATCTGTTTGAAGCCGGTGTGGTTGTCGAAGTCGAAGGGGTTGGGCTCATGGAATCCCCTCTGCGCGGGCTTTGCAGTTGGTGTGGTGGTTTGCTGAGCGAAGGCTGTGATCGAGA
>DATNGO010000100.1:0-13079 GCA_035605855.1 Acidobacteriaceae bacterium
GGCCGAAAGGCCAGTCCGAAAGGATTGACCGCTGCCAGGATGTGACCTTTCCCTGCCGGCGGTCAGACAAGATATTTTTAGAAGGCCGGCCAGGCACGGATCAGCTTCCGAAAGGCCGGACAGGTTTTGAGAATGCAGCCATGCGGACGGCTAACGGCCCCGCCTCTCAATGAGGTTGAGTTGGTCACAAACTCCGCACGGCAGGTTCTGCCCGAGGCAAACACCATCGAGTCCCGGGCACGCAGCGCCACACTGGACAAGTTCTTTCTCAGCAAATTCCTTGGGAAGCCGATTACGCAACCCGCCGGAAGTGCCTGCATCGACGCAGGCCGTTTGTTGAGCTTCCTGAATTCACCGCCAGTCTTCGCAGCGCATACCTCGTCCGCTCCCGGGAAGTTCGCCCTAGCGAGCTAACGCTCCGCTGGGCTTTGACCCCGCCTGTTCTGCCAGCTTGTGCCCGGACTTTTGAATCCGGCGCGGGCAGAAAGAGCAGCAATGTCGAAAGAAATCTATATATCCAGCACGCCGCAGGAGACGCGGCTTGCCATCGTCGAGAAGGACGAACTCGCCGAGATCTACTACGAGCGCGAGAACGAATACACGCTCGCTGGCTCCATCTATAACGGACGCGTCACGCGTGTCCTTCCGGGCATGCAGTCCGCCTTCGTGGACATCGGCCTGGAGCGCGACGCCTTCCTCTACATCACCGACTTCATGGAAGAGCAGAGCGACTCCGCCGACTTCGACGGCGAGAGTTCGCGCAACGGCGGCAGTGAGCGCCGCGAACGTAGCGACGGTCGCGGACGCGCTGAAGGCCGTGAGCGTGGCGAAGGCCGCCGCCGCGAACGTCCGCCGGCGCAGCCTGCATCCACTGAAGAAGCGCCGATCAGCTTGCAGGGCGAGGCCGAAAGTTCCGACTCCGCTGAAGAGACCGGCGATGGCAGCCGCCGCTGGCGCGGCCGCCGTGGCCGCCGCCGTGGACGCGGTGACGGCGATCGCCCCGAGGGCGAAGCCTCCGCCGAAGCAGGCAGCGAGAGCCGCGACGTCGAGCCGCGTGAGTCGCGCGAGCCGCGCGAGCCGCGTGAGTTCGATCGCCCCTCCGAGCGCCCCCGCGGCGATCGTGACCATGGCCGCCATGATTCGGTCCGTGAGCGTTTCGCTCCGCGTGGCCATCGCCACAGCGCCCCTGAGGAATCTATTGATATCAATGCATCCGCCGAGCCCTTCATTCTGCCCGGCGAATCGCTCTCGAAGTACCGTCGCGGCAAGGATGCCGGGAACGCTCCCGATTCTCACGCCTCGACAGCGCAGACAATCAACGTCGCCAAGCCCTCGACCGAGTTCGAGCTCACCAGCGCCTGGGACGGCGGTCTGACGCTGCCCGGCGAGACGCTCTCGCGCCATCGCGGAGGCCAGCGCACCGAAAGCAAGACCGCAGAACTTAAGCAAACTGAAGCCGAGCCATTCAGCTCCGACTCACCACGCGGACGTGATCGTCGCCGTGAGCGCGATGAGCGCCACGGACGTCCTGGGCGTGGCCGTTCGCTTTCCCCTGAAGAGGCTGTGCTTCCGGCCGTGACCTCCCAGCATGAGCCCGAGCCTGCTTCGCAGCCCTTCAGCGACGACGTCCCTGTCTTCGAGGTCGCCGAGACCGAGGCCCGCCTCGAGCTCGAGCGCCACGCCGCGGAAGATGTCGCCTACACCGCCTCGACCGACGTTGCGCCACCGGTCGAAGATGCGCCGAGCGAGTCCGTCCTCGAGGCCGTTGAGGAGTTCCACGAGACCGTCGCCGAGTATGAACCCGGTGAAGAGGCCTCCGCGTCCTACCGCGTTGACCCCGCAGGTCCAAGCGAGTTTCGCCAAGGCAGCACCATCGACGAGTCGATCGAACCTGTCGATGCTGAAGCCGTCGCTCAGGTGCGCTTCGACGAGACCCACGGCTTTGCCGCCGACACCTCACACGAGTTCACCAGTGTGCAGCCCACCGGAGAGATGATCTCCGAGTGGCCGCTGACGCCCGAGAACCCCACTGCCGAGCCGCAGCCCAGCGCTCCCATCGAGCATGAAACTGCAGTGCAGTCGGTCGATCTCGCGCACGCTGAGCCCTCGCCCGCCGATCCTCGCAGCTTCGAGTCTTCTTCTCCGCAGAGCTTTGCCCCGGGCGATGGCCAGCTCGAGGAAGAGCTGATCGACGACGAGGAGATCGACCTGCCGGCAATTCACGCAGGCGCAATTGACGACTACGAAGAGGAGACGCTCGAGAACGCCGCCGACCTCGGCACCATGATTCGCGAGATGTCCATCGACCAGATCACGCGGCCTGAGCTCCCCGAACTCGACGATGATGACGACTTCGACATCGCACAAGACGAGATGGAGGAGGACGAACTTGACGCTGACGAGTCGATTGCCGCGAGCGACATCGACGAGGTCGAAGAGGAGCACGCTGCCGAAGAAGAGGAGTTTGGCGACTCTGAAGAAACCGAAGCTGTCGAGGCCGAGACCGAAGGCGAGACCACAACCGAGCGTGAGCCGGGCCGCCGTCTCCGTCGCGACACCCGCCGGCGAGGTCGCGAGCGCGGTGAGCGTGAACCGCGTCGCGGCGGCCACTCGCGCAATGGAGGACGCTCCGGGCGTCACTCGATGCAGACCACCGACCTGCCCGCGATCAGCGACCTGCTGAAGCCCGGCCAGGAGGTTCTGGTCCAGATCGCGAAGGAGCCCATCGCCAAGAAAGGCGCGCGCATCACCTCGCACATCGCCCTGCCGGGACGTTTCCTGGTCTTCATGCCGACCGTCAATCACGTTGGTGTCTCGCGCAAGATCGAGAGCGACGGCGAGCGCCGCCGCCTCAAGGAAATTCTGCTCAACGAGAAGGGTGAGGCCAGCGGCGGATTCATCGTGCGCACTGCGGCTTCGGGCGCCAGCGAAGACGAACTTCGCAGCGACCTGCGCTTCCTGTTGAATCTCTGGGCCGACATTAAGCAGCGCTCGGATTCCTCGAAGTCTCCCGCGCTGATCTACCACGACCTCAACCTCGTCGAGCGCATCCTGCGCGACCAGGTCACCGACAATTTCTCGGCGATCTGGGTCGACACCGAGACCGAGTACGAGCGTGTGCTGCGCTTCCTGCAGCGCTTCCAGCCTTCCTTGATCCGCCGCGTGAAGCTCTACTCCAAGGAGACGCCGCTCTTTGAACAGTTCGGTCTTCAGGAGGAGATCAACAAGGCGCTGCGCTCGAAGGTGTGGCTCAAGTCCGGTGGATCGATCGTGATCAACCAGACCGAGGCGCTCGTCGCGATCGACATCAACACCGGCAAGTACGTCGGCAAGACGGCGCGCCTCGAGGACACAATCGTCAAGACGAACCTCGACGCCATTCCGGAGATCGTCCGCCAGATTCGCCTGCGCGACCTCGGCGGAATCATCGTCATCGACTTCATTGACATGGACGAGCGCAAGAATCGACAGAAGGTTCTCATCGCACTCGAAGAAGAGCTGAAGAAGGATCGCGCTCCATCGAAGGTTCTTCAGTTCAACGACTTCGGCCTCGTCGCCATCACGCGCAAGCGTGTAAAGCAGTCGCTGGAACGGACCTTGTCGACGACTTGCGCGATCTGCACGGGGACGGGAATGGTGAAGGCGCCTGTGACGGTCTGCAACGAGATCTTCGTCGAGTTGCGGAAGATGCATCGCCATCTCGAGAAGGGCGACATCATGCTGCGGGTGAACCCGGAGGTCGTGAAGCAGCTCAAGTCCGCGGGTGGCAAGTGGCTGCAGGAGATGGAAGAGATGAGCGGCAAGACGATCCTGGTCAAGTCCGATCCGAGCCTGCATCCGGAGCAGTTCGACATCCACTAGTCACAGTCGCTGTAGCAACGGGAGGGCGCGAGCTCTCCCGTTCGATTTTGGGCGCGCTCTCAGTTCGCCCGCTCTCAGGTGCACGGCGGCGCCGTGGAACTGCGAAGCACGAGTGATGTCGTAACGCTGTACTGACGGCCGACCACGTGCGGGCTTTTGCCGAACTCCGTGAGTGCGGTATAGAAGGCCTGCGCAAGATCCGGGCGTGAGAGATGTAGCGTCGTGAGTGGCGGCTGAATGATGTCGCTGAAGTCGATGTTGTCGAACCCCACGACCGAAAAATCTTCCGGGACGGACAGCCCGCGACGTCGAATCGTTCGCAGTGCGCCGATCGCCGTGAGGTCATTCGCCGACATGATCGCAGTCGGCGCATCGCTCAGACCCAGCAACTCCTCCATGCAGGACTCTCCGCCGGTGATGCGGTAATTGCCGGCGCGGATGTACTCCGGGTGCACCGTCAGTCCGGCGCTGCTCATCGCCTCGTGAAATGCGTTGATGCGGTGGTCGGAGATGGTGAGCCCCGAAGACCCGCCGATGTACGCGATGCGCTGATGACCAAGATCGCGAAGATGATGGATAGCCTCTCGCATGCCGCTGACATAGTCGATCATCACATCCGACAAGCCCGGCCCGACGACACGCCGGTCCATCGTCACGAGCGGAACACGATGGTGAATCAGCGCTTCGATGGGCTCGGTCTCGATCTCGGCCGCGAGCAGGGCGACGCCGTCCACCTGCCGGATGAGCATGCGCCGAATCGTCTGTTGCATGCGTGAGACGTGAAGGTCCGTCGAAGCCAGAAACATATCCTGGCTGTTGTTCGCGAGGATGCCCTCGAAGCTGCGAATGAACTCGGGGAAGAACGGGTTGGTGATATCCGGGATGATAAGGCCGTACGTGCTGCTGCGGCCGTATTTCAGCGTGGCCGCACTTCCGTTGGGGACGAACCTCGTCTCCTCGATAACCTTGCGGACCCGCTCGGCGGTCTCCGGCCGCACGACGCTGGATCCATTAATGACGTTCGACACCGTGGCGCTCGAGACGCCGGCCAGCTTCGCGATGTCACGCATGTTCATTACAGTGAGTTCACTCCAGCGTGCGGGCATTGAAACCGGAAGCCTGACAATGCACGCAGGAAACGCTTGTGGTGCTGCGAGCTAATTGCGAAACTTCACAGAATCTTTGGTGGCGCCGTCCTTCAGGACGAGCGGTTCCGCGGCCGAGGAGATATCCCCGCCGTCGATGACGATGCGCTCGTTGGCGGAGCCTTCGAGCGAGAGAAAGATCTTGGTGGAGTCGAGCAGGCGAGGCGCGGTGATGAGGATCTGTTTGCTGCCGGAGATTCGAAGCGCAGACTCTGCGGCTGGGTCGGCCATGATGCTGAGGCCGGAAATGGCGGCGTCGGCAACATGATCGAAGATAACTGCGGGTCGCAGATCAGACGTTGCGGTCTGCAAGCGGATGTTCTCGAGCGTGAGCCCACGCACACCGCGTGCGTAGAGACCGTACGCAGGAATGGGGCCGAGCATGAAGTACTCACCGGCGAACTCCGGCAGCTCGCGCCGCGCTGCATCCTCTGCCGTGCCTCCACCGCCGAAGGTGAGATGGATGTCAGTCAGCGAGACGTTCTCCATGGTGGCTCCGCCGACGCAGTTGAAGACAATGGCGGAGTGTTTCTCGCCCTCGTTCGCGTTTGACGTCACCTTCGCCTCGTCGATCTGGCCGGGATTGGTAGTGACGTTGCCGTGGATGTTCGAGAAGGAGATATTGCGCAGGACAGCGGGTGTAGTGGATTCGCCTTCGTGCGCTGTCATCATGTCGTCCTTGATGGCAGGCGAAGCCGCGCCGTTGGGCGGCGCTCCGGGAGGCGTGCGACGCGGCGCCCTCGGCCCCACGCCGACATGAATCGGTCCGGTCACGTCATCCAGCACGATGTTTGAGAACGAAAGATTCTCGTAGGTCGAACCTGGATTGCCCTGAAACTTGATCGGGCATCCATACACCTGATGCAGGATGCAATTCGAAACCGCAATGTTACGGACGTCGCCGCCACCGAAGCGAAATACGGACCAGCGCGTGCTGAAGAAGCTGTTAGTGACGGTGACGTTCTGACAACTCCCGAAGAGCGCGCACGCGTCATCCTGCGACATCACAATGCAGTTGCTGATCGTCACAAACTGCGCGCTGATAAAGTGAAATCCGTCGTTGTTGCCGTTCACGCGGTTGTGAATGTAGAGCGTGTCCATGTGCACGCGCTTGGACTCAATCACGCGAATGCTGTGATACGCGCAGTCGAGCAGATCCAGGTTACGAATCGTAAGCCCCTCGCACTGATACGCGAGTACGTGATACGGTCGCTTGCTGCCCCCGATGCCGCTGGGCGGCGTCTGCCCGCGCACCGGCGAGTGAAACTGATAGCCCTGCCCATCAATCGTCCCGGGGCCTTCGATCGTGACATTCTTCGCGTGGACTGCAAACAGCAGCGCCCAGTTGCCGTCGACGAGTGTGGTGTCCCCATGCAGCGGAATCGTATCGACGGCGTGATACTGCTTGCCGTCGGAACTTCCAAGCAGCGTTGCACCGGCAGCGATGTGCAGTGTCACATTGCTCTTCAGTTCCGTGGTGCCGATCTGGAAAATCCCCGCGGGTACAAGCACCCTGCCACCGCCATCGCGCGTGCAGGCGTCAATCGCCGACTGCAGCGCCGCAGTGTCGAGCGTCTTGCCATCGCCCTTCGCGCCGTAGTCGCGAATGTTGTACACGCGTGCTCCGAGATCATTGCCGGATTCATGCTGCGGCGATTGTGCGGAGAGCGGCCGGCTGCCAAGCAGCCCAAGCGCAACCGCGCCGGCGGGTGCATTGCCGAGCCATTGGCGTCGCGTGAACAGAGCACTCGTTGCAGGACGGGAGGATGAGTCTGGAGCCTTCAATGGGACCTCTCAGGAAAGGATGAGTGAAGCTGGCGCATGAGGCGAAGGGGGGTTTGGGCCAGGCCCTGGGACCGGGGCGGTGTGCGGCGCAAAGCAGAAAACATGAAACCCGAGGGCGTCGCGCAACCCGGGAAGCAGAATCATGAGACCCCTTTGAGCAGTAAGTAGTAAAGCGACATATTTATACGTATATATGCAGACGAAGGTCAATGACTATTTCGCCGGTTGGCGTGAGGTTCGTAGCTAACATTTCAAATAATGAAATCAATGTTCCAGTATCAAAAAAGCATTTGACAACTGGCATTCACCTCGCCTAAGGTTAGGCCGCCGAGAAATTGACACGTATAAATTTCACCTGCCGACCCCGAATAGATACGTATAAAGCCGATCGATAGAGCTGCCACTTAAGGAGGACTGAGAAGACTATGACGCACAGGATTCTTGGATGGCGAACCACGCGCCTGGCGGTGTCGCTGGCGTTGATCACTGGAGTTGGCGGCGCTATGGCGCGGGCCCAGACCTCGAGCGCAGCCATCAGCGGCCACGTTGTGGATAAGAGCAACGGCGCAGTCGCGGGCGCCAAGGTCACTCTCATCAACGAGCTGACCAACGTGCGCGTAGAGACGAAGGTGCGCCAGGACGGCGACTTCATCTTCCCGGACGTTCAGCCCGGCACCTTCACGGTTGTAGTCGATGCGGCCGGATACAAGGAGCTGCGCAAGGTGAATCTCCTGCTCAGCGCCTCGCAGAACCTGTCGGCGGGAACAATGGTTTTGGATGTCGGCCAGGTGACTGAGCAGGTGACCGTGTCGGCGGATGTGACGCCCATCCAGACCACGAGTGCGGAGCGCTCCGAGGTGCTCGACAACAAGCAGATGGAGAACCTGCTCGCGGTAGGACGCGATGCCATGGCACTCACCCGCACCATGCCGGGTGTGGTGGTGTCGGGTTCGGGCAACGGTTATGGTGCGTCGAGCCTTGGCACAGAGACGACGCCGACGGTGAACGGTGTCAATAGCGAGTACAACTCGGCGACGATCGATGGCGTGACCGGCAACACGCGCGGTCTGAACACACTCGATACGCCGCTGAACCTCGACGCAATTCAGCAGATCACGATCCTGACGGCGAACTACCAGGCCCAGTACGGCAAAACCGCCGGATCGAACATCAACATCGTCACCAAGAACGGAACGTCGCACTTCCACGGCACGGCGTATGAATACTTCCGCAATGAAGACCTGAACGCAAATTCGTGGTTCAACAACTACACCGGAGCGCCACGCGCGCGCTACCGCTACAACACGCTGGGCGGAACGATCGGCGGCCCCATCTTCTGGCCCGGCAGGTTCGACAGCCAGAAGGACAAGCTGTTCTTCTTTGTGTCGGTGGAATACTCGCCGATTACTACGCCGGATGGATTGAAGTACTACCGCGTGCCGACGCAGGCGGAGGTCAATGGAGATTTCTCGCAGACCTACAACCAGGGCACGGCGAATCAGACAGCGAGCACGCTGGTGCGCATCAAAGATCCGAATGGATCAGGCGCGTGCGCGGTGAACTCTGCAACTCCCGGGCCGGGCTGCTTCCAGAGCAACATGATTCCATCCAATGACATTAACAAACAGGAACAGGCGCTGCTGAACATTGTTTACCAGAACACACTCGTGTTGAATCCGAAGTTTGCGTTCAACAATGTGGCCATCAGCAACAACAACTACAACTACATCACGAATTACTCGGCGGATAAGCCGGTGAACCAGGAGGTCTTCCGGATTGACTACGCCCCGACGCAGAAGCTGCATATGTTCGGGCGCGGCGATCTGGAGACCGTGAACGACAATGATTTTTCCTCACCGGCGAACAACCTGCCCTGGCTGTTGCGCGTGAACTACCGCACAACGAATCCCAACTTCGTTTTCAATGTGATTTACACCATCAAGCCCAACCTGGTGAATGAGCTGAATCTCGGTACAGCAGGATGGAGCGAGACGCAGCTCTACAACAAATCCGATCTCGCGAAGGCACAGCTGAATTCGAATGGATACAACATTCCCGCACTGTATCCGGGTGTCAATCCGCTGAACCTGCTGCCGGCGGTGACCTTCGGACTCACGAACTCGGCGAACTTCGGTTGGGACAGCCGCTTCCCGATGGCAGACCAGGTGCGCTCTTACAGCGCGACGGACAACGTCACCTGGATTCTCGGCAGGCACACGTTGAAGGCAGGTGTGGATGCGCAAACAGACTCGTACCTGCAGGTGAACCACAATCGCGTGGGTAATTTCTCTTACGCGACCGACACCAAGAATCCGAACAACTTCAACTTTGCCTATGCGAACACCCTGCTGGGATACTTCGACACGATGACCAATGTGACGCGACTGGTGAACTACAAGCCGCGCACCAACGCCTTCGAGTGGTACACGCAGGACCAGTGGCAGACGACGAAAAAGCTGCTGCTGGATTACGGTATTCGCTACTCATGGGACATTGCGCAGAAGCTCTCGGCGGGAAACAACTTTGCGCCGGAGTTGTACACCGCGTCGAATGCGCCGATTTTGTATCAGCCTCTGAACAACACGAACTCGATTGACCCGACGACCGGAGTCAAGTATCCGGCGGCGTATGCCGGCCTGTTTGTGCCAAACACCGGCAACGTGAACAACGGTGTGCTGTACGTGAATACGAAGGGATTTCCGCAGGGCACGGTATACGGCAACGGAGTGTTGTTCGCTCCGCGCGTTGGCTTTGCGTTTGACCCTGCAGGCCGTGGCGATATGGTGATCCGCGGCGGTTACGGCATCTTCTACAACGTACGCGCGCGCAGCGGACAGGAGGGCGACCTGACCAACAACGCGCCGACGACGAATGCTCCAGAGCAGTTCTATGGAAACATCAACACCTTCCAGAGCGCGGGCGGACTGAACGGACCGTTCGGCGTCAGCCACGCGATCCCGCTGCACCAGAAGACGATTTACACGCAGAACATGAGCCTGGGAGTGCAGCAGAAAGTGGGCTGGGGAACAGTGTTTGATGTGGCTTACGTGGGAACGTTGGGCCGCCATCTCAGCAACTACACTCCGATCAACGAAGTGCCTTACAACGCGGAGTTTCTCTGGTCGAGTCACAGCCCCGCGGGCGGCATTCTTCCGGACAACTTCTTCCGTCCCTACCCGGGCTTCAACACGATCAACATGCAGTACTTCAACCTGACCTCCAACTACAACGCGTTGCAGACGAAGATTACGCATCGCTTCAACAGGGGCCTGGAGTTCGGCGTGGCGTATACCTGGGGCCGGGCGATGGACTTCACCGACAGTTACAACGGCACCGTTGCGATATACCAGAATCTGCGGGCGTGGAACTACGGGCCGGCAGGGTGGGACATCCGCAACAACCTGGTGGTGAACTACCTCTGGAATCTGCCCAAGGTGAGCCATGCGTGGAACAACTTCTTCACACGCGCGGTGCTGGATAACTGGCAGATCTCGGGGATTGCGTCGCGCATCAGCGGAGCGCCTGGACCGACAACGACAAGTGGAGCGTCGGGATCAACAATTGCCCTGAAGTTCAGCAACAGCGCCAATGTCACCGGGGGCGGAGATGGCGCGAGACCTCGGCTGACGTGCGATCCGATGGCTAGCGCGCCGAAAACCTTCGCGCACTGGTTCAACCCAGCATGTATAGCGTCCCCAGTCGCAGGTTCGCCGGCGACGAGCGCGACAAGCGGCTACACGCCGGGCGATCCGGGAAATGCGCCGAAGGTGAGCTACTACCTGCCGGCGGATACCAACTTCGATACCGCGCTGTTCAAGAACATTCCGTTCTACCGCGAAGCTGTGCTGCAGTTCCGGCTGGAGACCTACAACACGTTCAACCATCCGGAGTTCAATGCACTGAACAATACGGCGACGTTCAAGGATGCGAGTTCATCGTCTAATGCGGAGACGGATGCGACCTTCGGGCAGCTGACAGGAGCGCTGAACCCGAGATTGCTGCAGCTGGCTCTGCGGATTAATTTTTAGTTTGTGTGTGGCCTCCTCCCGGGTTGTGGCGCATGATTGCGCCATGACCCGGAACTTTTTCGGGGCGCATGAATCCAACAAACGTGAAGACGATTCATCCAGAGACGAGGATTGGGCACGTTCACCTGAAGGTGGCGGACCTGGAGCGGGCGATCAGGTTCTATCGTGACGTGCTGGGGTTCGAGGTGACGCAGCGGATGGGTAACAGCGCAGCGTTTCTTTCCGCGGGTGGATACCACCATCACATTGGCCTGAATACGTGGGATAGCTATGGAGGGCAGGCTCCGGCGACGGGGACGACGGGGCTGTACCACCTGGCGATCGTGTATCCGACACGGGCAGAGCTGGCGGACGCTCTGGCGCGGTTGTTGAAGGCGGGAGTGCCACTGGATGGAGCTGCGGATCATGGCGTGAGTGAGGCGTTGTATCTGCGCGACCCCGAGGGGAATGGTGTGGAGCTGTACTGGGACAAGCCGCAGGAGGAGTGGCCGAGGACAAAGGATGGCGAGCTCGCGATGGTGACGCAGCCGCTGGATCTGAAGGCGCTGTTGGCGGCGGCCAGGTAGGTGGACCGGAGTGGGGGCTATGTGCGATGCGATGTTCCGCAGTGGAGGGAGTGTTCCGCGTGGAACATTCAGTTGCGTACAACTAAGAAATGTGGAAAAGGACGATTTCTGAGGATCGCGCGGAGGTGCGGTTCGATGATCGGACAATTGGGGTGTTTAATCGCTGAACGGGCTCTGTTTTGGAATAGGAGTCGTCGATGAGCGGCGTCAATGTCGAACAGAAGAGCTATGAGATGCCCCCGAAGGAGGGGATCAGCATCGCGCACTTTCTCACCGTGCAGGATATTCAGCGGTCGCTGGATTACTACGAGAAAATTTTTGGGGCTCAGATTTTGAGCAGGGGTGATGGCAACGCGCCGGGGTATCTGCGGCTCGCGAATATCTGGATGATTGTGAACGTGGGGGGCGGGCCGACCCCGGACAAGCCGACGGTAACGCTCAGCGTCCCCGACCCGAATCACATCAACAGTTTTATGAACTTCCGGGTCGCGGACATTCAAGCGTGCTACAAGCTATGGAAGAGCCGGGGAGCTGAGTTCATCACGGAACCGCTGGACAAGTACGGAGAGTGGCGCTGCTACATCCGCGATCCCGACGGCTACATTATCGAGGTCGGGCAGAGCAAGCCGGACTTCACTTACGGCTGATGCCCGGCCCGTGACGCCGGTGAAGCTGTCGTCCTAACGCAATGCAAAGACGCTGATTTCTCCCTGGGTGCGTTTGTGATCTGCGTTCAAAAGGGACTGCGCTTCCTTGCGGAGCCTGGAGGCTTCGTTGTGGGAGCCAGAGGCCTCAAGAACGTTGGAGTAAGCGAGCTCTGCGGCGAGGTACCGAGGATTCTGGCGGCCGGAGCTCGCCTCCAACACATTCAAGCCGCGAGATGTTGTCTCGCGCGCGGATGCAATGTCGTGGGCCTCCAGGTAGGCGTCCCCCAGAAGCACATAAAGCCATCCGGTATCGGGATGCTGGTCACCATGAGTTTGCTTCCAAAGATCCAGAGCGCGCTGATAGTCAGCGATTGCGGTACGAACATCGCCGTCGATCTCAGCGATCCTCGCCTGTGTAGTCAGGAGGACCGCGGTCTCATCCGGGTCGACGTTTGTGGCACGCTTCATCTCGGCGATTGCGAGTGCCATACATTTATGAGCCTCGCGGCTTGAGTGCCTGTCGGCGGCGATGGTGGCGAGATCACTCCAGATGATTGCGATTTGGCCATGCTGCCCGCTGTCCTTCTCAAACAGGTGAACGGATCGAAGCAGCACGTGTTTCGCCGTGTCCATTTGGTCCATCTCTGCGTAAAGGGTCGCCAGCGCGCCGAGAGTTATGGCGTATTCGGACGGATGAAGACCGTCGCGTTCAAGGATTGCAAGAGCTTTCTCGTAATATCTGATCGCAGTCTGGAAGTCTCCGCCCTTCTGATAGGCGTGACCGAGGTACGTTAGCGCGATGCCTTGCTCAACAGGTGCGAGCTTCTGGTTTGCGAGAAGCGAGTTTGCGGCCTGGATCAATTGCGGCAGTTGATTGTGGCCACTCAGCTGTGAGAGATAGTCAAGCCCGCCACTTTGATCCTGCGCGCCCGCGAGAGGCGGCGAAGCCAGGATTCCGAAGAGCACACAAAACAGGATTCGTCTCATGGAAGGACATCCTTTGCGTGACGGTTTCGGCCGCGATCCGCGGCGGCATCATGATCGGGA
>DATNGO010000101.1:0-19520 GCA_035605855.1 Acidobacteriaceae bacterium
TCGGCGTAGGTGGTCATGATGGTGCCGTGCCAGTAGTAGTCCGAGGCAAAGGTGTCGCCGAGAAGCACGAACGGCGGCCGCTGCGCGTTGGGCATGTTGGTGTACTCGGAGCGAAAAGTGGCTACCGCCGGGTCGTCCGGCAGCTTGAGCGAGCGCGTCTGATCGTAGGCCCATTCGACGAGGTTTTGATTCAGCGTGAAGAGATTGGAGCGGTGCCAGACGGCGTCGTTGAGCGTGGGCGGATTGGGCTGCTTCGCGCTGGTAGGGAAGATGCCGTAGGGCCACGCTTTTGGATCTTGCGGCGCCTCGCGCGGATCGATGTACCGGGCGACGTCGCCGATGACGTAACGCGCCCAAGCTGCGGAGCCGATCGACCCGATGCGCGGATCGATGCCCGCAATGCCGTTGATGAGGATATAGGCGTGCGTGAGGTCGAAGCGCGGGTCGAGGCCCAGCGCCATCATGCTGGCCGTCGCGTTGACGAGCGTTGTGCCGGAGACCATGCCGAGGATGGTGTGGTCCTTGTTGGTGCGCAGCGGGTGAACGCCGCCGGGAAACTCGATGACCTGGTCGAGGTGCTCGCGCTCGACCCAGAACTGGAACTCGCCTGGAGCGTCGCCGGTGTCATTGCCGGTCTCGAAGGTGGTGACGATGACGGCGCGGATGGGCCAGGGCTTCTCGGCGTGTGCGGCAAGGGTGAAGAAGAGAGCGATGAAGACACTGGCGCGGAGGAGGCGCATGGATGACCTGCCAGGTGAGGATTCCAAAGGTTATAGAGGTAGGTTAGCAGCCTGAGACCGCTGCACTGAAGTTGGTGCAGCGTTTGTGCTACACTGAATTTGCGTATAAAACTACGCGAGCGCCGCGGGAAGGACTCCCGATGGATTCGAGTCTGGCCAGAGACCGCGAGCGCTTCCTCCTTCCGCTAAGCAGTTCTTTTGTAAGGGCTTTGCGTGTTGGTTGCTCTGGCTTGGAGGCCGTCATCGGACAGGCCTCGCCGTGCAGCAGCAGCTTCCACCCCAGCGAGCAAGCTCGCCGGGGGTCCCGGATAGAGACCCTTTGGACTTGAAGAGAACCAAAGCCTTGCTGAAACTCGGAATCCATGACGCCGATCGTGCGTGTGCACGTCACTGCGTCTCTGCCGACACTCTCTCTTCCAGCTACGAACAGAGGAATACTTGTCGAACTCATTGACTCTTGAATCAATTCTGAATCCCGCGCCCATGCAGGTTGCGCGGCACATTACACAAACCGAGGCTTCGGCCCTTAACTTTACGGACTTCAGCATCACGCAGTCGCTGAAGGATCGCCTGACCGCAGCGGGCTTCGTCAAGCCGACGCCGGTGCAGGCGGGCGCGATTCCGCCGGCGCTCGAAGGCGATGACATCCTCGCTACGGCCTCGACCGGAACCGGCAAGACGCTGAGCTTCCTGGTGCCGATGCTCGACCGCCTCGAGTCGGTCTCGCAGCCTTCGACGAAGTCGAAGAAGTCGCCGATCCTGGCGCTGATTCTTCTGCCGACGCGCGAGCTGGCGATGCAGGTGCTGGAGCACTACTTCAAAATCTCGCCGGTAAACAAGAACGATGCCGTGCTGGTGTGCGGCGGACTGAGCGAGAATCCGCAGGTTGAGGCGATTCAGCGCGGACCGCGCGTGGTGGTTGCGACGCCGGGACGGCTCGAGGATTACCTGAAGCGCAAGCTGATCAATCTGCGCGACGTCGACATGCTGGTGCTGGACGAGGTCGACCGCATGCTCGACATGGGCTTCCTGCCGGCGATCCGGCGCATCGTTGGAGCGCTGCCCAAAGACCGCCAGACCATGTGCTACTCCGCCACGCTCGATGCGAACATTCGCGAGATCGTGAAGGACTACGTGCAGAAGCCCGTACGCGTGGAGATCGGTCAGACCTCGCGGCCGAGCGACCGGGTTGCGCTGCGCGTCTACACCGTGATGCAGGACCAGAAGCTCGCACAGCTGGACCGCATGCTGAACGAGGAGGAGGGGACGTTCCTCGTCTTCTCGCGCACGAAACACGGTGCCGATCGCATCGGTCGCAAGCTGGAGAAGCTGGGCCACAAGACCGCGACGATTCATGGCGATCGGACGCAGTCACAGCGGACTTCAGCGCTGAAGAGTTTTTCCGAGACCAAGGCGCGTGTGCTGGTCGCGACCGACGTTGCGGCGCGCGGCATCGACATTTCGCACATTGCGCACGTGGTGAACTTCGACCTGCCCAACGGCTCCGACGACTTCGTGCATCGCATCGGGCGCACAGGACGCGCGGGCGCCAAGGGCGTTGCGACGACCTTCGTCACGCCGCTCGAGAAGGGCGACGCGAAGAAGCTGGAGCGTGAGCTGAAGATCAGCTTTGAGTGGCGCGTGGCCGATAAGGATCTCGCCAAGGAAGAGCGCAACCGGCCCATCGATCTGAGCAATCAGCCGATGGACGATCTGTCCTCCCTGCTGGCGATGGAGACGCGCTCCTGGAAGACGGGCGACGCAGAGCATCATGCTCGCCAGCACGGGCCGCATCATACGCAGGGCAGCTCGGACGCGGGACACGGCCGCTCGCATGCAGGCAAGCAGCAGCGCGATGGCCGCTCGAGCGGATCGTCGGCGGGTGGCGGACGCAGCGCAGGACGCCGGAAACGCCGGCGCAGCTAAGCATTTTTGCTGTGAGCAGAACGAAGACCGGCGAGGCGAATGCCTTGCCGGTCTTTTTTGTTGTGATCCGTTGAGCGCTACTGCGCAAGAGCCTTCTCGGCGAGCGGCTCCATGATGGCGTAGCCCGCAGCATTCGGATGCACGCCATCGATGCTGATGCCGGGCTTCATGCCGCCATCAGGTCCCGCCATCGCGGTGTAGTAGTCAAGATACGTAATGTTCTGCGAAGCGGCGTAGCTCTTCAGCCAGTCGTTGAGCGTGCGAATCTTCCCGGCTGGATTGCCGGCCGAGGGCTTCCACGGATACCCCGCGGCGGGCAGCACCGAGGCAAGTACGACGCGGATGTTGTTGGCGCGCGCGAGGTCTACCATCGAGCGGAAGTTGTCTTCGATCATCGCCTGCGTCTCGGGCCCGGTGTTGCCGGCGATGTCGTTGGTGCCGGCAAGAATCACTACGGCCTGCGGGTGCAGATTGATCACGTCCTGGCGGAAGCGAACCACCATCTGCTCGGTCGTCTGGCCGCTGATGCCGCGATTGACGTAAGGCTTGCCGGGGAAGAATGTGCCGCCGTTACGTGTCCAGGCGTCGGTGATGGAGTCGCCATAGAAGACCACGCGACCCATCTGAGTTGCCGGCAGCGCGGCGTTCGCATCGGCGTAGCGGCCAAGCTGCGGCCAGTCGTCGAGCTTCTTCTGCATCACCTCGCAGGCAGCGGCCGCGGGCTTCGCGCTCGAGGTTGCCTGTACCGTTGACTGTGCCGGAGCCGCTCCCGCCGCAGCCGGTTGCACTTGCGCCACGATAGGCAGCGTTACAAAAGTGACCACCATCAGCTTCATCCAGATGCGCATTCCCGCCTCCGCACGCATTTTATCCGCGCGGGGCGGTTTTAGCCTTCTGCTCGAGGTGTTTCAGCTTTGTCACATTCCACTCCCGCATCCACGCCGCCACGCGATACCCTCAAGAGGCGATGCAATCCGGAATCTCTACGCACATCTTTCTGCCGCAGCAACTCACAACAACGCTGCTCGACACGCTGCGCTCTGCCGGCGCTCAGGCCATCGAACTCTTCGCCTCGCGCCATCACTTCGACTACGCCGACCGCGCCGCCGTACGCGACATAGCCACGTGGTTCAAGTCCAACCCCGTCACGCCGACGATGCACATGCCGCTCTTCAATGCGGACGACGAGAGCGTCTGGAGCCGCCACACCGCCGCCACGCTGAACCTCATCGACATGCAGAAGTCCGCGCGTATCGCGGCGATGGACGAGGTGAAACGCGCGCTCGAAGCCGCCGAGCAGATTCCCATCAAGTCCTGCGTGCTGCACCTCGGCAGCAAGGACGACCGTTGGGACACCCGCGCTCTCGACGACTCACTGACTGCGATCGAGCACCTGAAGGCATTCGCTGGCCCGCTGGGCGTGAAACTGCTGCTCGAGAACCTGACAAACGCAGTCGCCACGCCGGAACACCTGGTTGAGATCGTGAACGTCGGCCACTTCTCATCCGTAGGATTCTGCCTGGACCTCGGCCACGCGCATCTCGCCGAAGGAACTCCCGCGACCAGCAGTGCGCCCGCCAGGACCGGCGTCGATCTTGCGTTCGAGGCGTTCTCCTCGGTCCCCGACCGCCTGCTCGAGCTGCATGTGCACGACAACCACGGCGGCGACTCCGGCAGCGGCAAGGATGAGCACCTGTGGCCCGGTGATGGCACGCTCGACTTCAAGGCCGCGGACGCGCACATCGCCGCGCTGAAGACCAAGCCGATCGGCATGCTCGAGATCGCCTACGACCTGACGCCGAACAATGATGAGATCGTCCGCCGCGGCATGCGCGCTGCCGAAATCATGTCGGCACTCTAGGACAGCTCGAATGGCCAGGCGCGTTCTCCTCAGTTGGAGCGGCGGCAAGGACAGCGCCTGGGCGCTGCACCTGCTGTTGCAGCAGCCCCAGTTCGAGATCGTCGGCCTGCTTACGACCATCAACACGCACTTCGGCCGAGTCGCCATGCACGGCTTCCGGCAGGAGTTGCTCGAAGAGCAGGCCGAGGCCGCGGGCCTTCCGCTCTGGCCTGTCCCCTTGCCGTGGCCGTGCTCGAATGAGCAGTACGAGACTGCGATGGCCGCGGCCTGTGCGCGTGCGGTCTCCGAGGGGATCGACGCCATTGCCTTCGGCGATCTGTTCCTGGAAGACATCCGCGCCTATCGCGAGGCCAGGCTCGCCGGCACTGGCCTCGAGCCGCTCTTCCCCTGCTGGCGGATTCCAACGGACCAGCTCGCCCGCCAGATGATCGCCGCCGGCGTGCGTGCACACCTCGTCTGCGTCGACCCGCGCCAGCTCGACGCCCGCTTTGCCGGGCGCCTCTTCGACGAAGCGCTGCTCAACGATCTGCCGGCCACGGTCGACCCCTGCGGCGAGCGCGGGGAGTTCCACACCTTCGTCAGCGCCGGTCCCATGTTTGCGCGCGGCGGCCCCTCGCGTAGCATCGAGATACGGCGCGGCGACGTGGTCGAACGCGACGGATTTGTATATGCAGATCTTCTCCCGGCCCGCATCCCGTCAGACGACCTCGCTCACGACCCGGCTTCGCTCCGCTAGCGCACATGCCGCTGCGCTTCTGCTCGCGACCCTTGCCTCCGCGCAGACGCTCGCGCGTCCCGGCTGGGTTGGCTCCGGCCTCACCTCGCAGGCGTGGTGGCAGTCCGCCGTTGTCTATCGCGTACAGCCGCAATCTTTTCAGGACTCCGACGGCGATGGCGTGGGCGACCTGCGCGGCCTGGCGCAGCGGCTCGATTACCTGCAGTCCATAGGCGTCGATGCGGTGCTCGTTGCATCGCACACCAACGACCCCGGATTCGACGATCTGCTCAGCGATGCGAGCCGTCATCACATTCGCATCCTCGTGCAGCTCGGCGAGGAGACGCCCGCGCAATCTCCGACCGCGGAGCAGGCGATGAACGAGGCGCGCACATGGCTTCGCCGCGGCGTTGCCGGCGTCTATGTTCCGTCGCAACTGCTCAACACAATCGCGTCGCGCTCCAA
Source organism: Acidobacteriaceae bacterium (assembly GCA_035605855.1). GTDB lineage: Bacteria > Acidobacteriota > Terriglobia > Terriglobales > Acidobacteriaceae > Granulicella. Next base: position 5,708 of record DATNGO010000101.1, read on the forward strand.
CTTCCAGGAAGCCGTCTTCCTTCTGCAGGAGCTGCGTACGCTGGCCGACAGCTTCCCCGGCGAGCGCATCGTCATCTCCGCAGATTCACCTTCCGTCAGCGCCGCTGTTTCCAGCTCGCCGCGCAGCGGGCCGCAGATCGTCGATGGCAGCGTGAACCCTTCCACGTGGGATGCCGCAACGCTGCGCACCAGGCTCGTCCTCGCTGATTCACCTGCGGCCGGCGAGCCCCTGTTGCAGATTGCACCGCACTCTGAACAACAGCGGGACCGCGACAAGATTCTCGCGGCGCTCTTGCTCAGCTCGCGCGGTGCGATCGGGCTTACGTATGGTCAGGAGATCGGCCTGGCGAACACCACCGCGTCCGCGATCATGCGCTGGACGCCCTCGAACGTCACAAAGCCACAGGTCGCCGCCGCGCCGAAGCCCAGGGAAGAGATCTATGGCGCGTACCACCCCTATGTTCCGCCCGCGCCGTCGTCGGTGATCGGCTCGCGGCCGCACATGCCCAGCGTGGCGCTCAACACGGAGTCCGCTCCGCCGCCGGTCGATCCGGACACGCTTCCCGGCTTCAGCACACGTTCCCTCACTTCACCGGCGAATACTGCAGAGGCAACGGCCAACGTCGCCACCCAGGACAACGACCATGAGTCGCTGCTCAACTTCTATCGCCGCGTTCTGGAGCTGCACAGCAGCAACGCGACGCTGCGCACAGGCTCCGTCTCCTTCATGAATCACGACACCGAAGGCGCATTGGTGTGGCTGCGGCGCGCGCCCACGGGTGTGCGCACGGTCGCCTCGGTGATCGTCGCGTGTAACCTGACAGATCATCCCATCGAGATCTCTCTCGACGCAGACCTCGCGCATCTGCACATCGCGGCAGGCACACTGCGTCCACTCCTCACCTCGCTGCACTTCGACCACATCGCGCAGCCCACCGGGCACCTGCGGCTTTCGCCGCACAGCGTCTACGTCGGCGAGCTCTATCACCGCTAGCCGGCGCTCCGCTAGCGGGTGCGCGCAATCCCCGGGCCGAGCAGCTCCTCTGCCGAAGGCGCAGGCTCATTTGGAATCGGCCCCGCTCCCACCGGCTCCGCAGCGACGCCCTCCAGGTGATTCTTCGTCAGGCCTTCCTTGAGGATGCGGAAGGCTTCCTCCGGCGTGTCCGCGAACTGGAAGAGATCGATGTCTTTAGGCGAGATCGCGCCCTTCTCGACGAGCATCTCCATATTGATGACCCGCTTCCAGTAGCTCGAGCCGTACACGACGATCGTGATCTTCTTCGCGAGCTTGTGGGTCTGGTCCAGCGTCAGCAGCTCGAACATCTCGTCCAGCGTTCCGAAGCCGCCAGGGAAAACCACCAGCGCCTTCGCGAGATAAGCGAACCAGTACTTGCGCATGAAGAAGTAGTGGAAGTTGAAGTTGAGCGCGGGCGTGATGTAGGGATTCGGGTACTGCTCGAACGGCAGCTTGATGTTGAGGCCGATCGTCTTGCCGCCGGCCTCCCAGGCGCCGCGGTTGGCGGCTTCCATGATGCCCGGTCCGCCGCCGGACGTCACCACGAAGCGGTGCCGGCGGCCGGGCAGAGTCGTCGTCCACTCGGTCAGCATGCGGGCGAGCTCGCGCGCATCCTCATAGTAGCGCGCCATCTCGACGGCAGCCTCTGCGCGGTTGCGCTTCAGCTCGGTTGTTTCGCCCCGGGCGAGCTCATCTTCCTTCGCGGGCTGTTCGTCCTCGGGCGCGAGTTTCGTTGAGCCTGTATTGTCCAGCAACTCCAACTCATAGTTCGCCACATCCAGGGCGCGGAACCGCGCCGAGCCGAAGAACACGACCGTGTCCTGGACGCGCTCGCGGCGAAATCTCGCCATCGGCTCGTTATATTCCGCCAGGATTCGCAGCGAGCGGCCATCCGGAGAGTCGAGAAAGGTTGCGTTCTCATAGGCCAGCGGCGCAGATTCCAGCCGCTGGGGTTCAGTACCAGTCTTAGGCTCTAGTTCATTAGACACAGGAGATATTCTCTCCCGTCCGGACATGAATTCCTAGCTGAGTTCATTGAATTCCACGTCCCGCCTGCTAAGACCTGTAGTCCCTGTAGTGCAGCAGTTCGCTCACGCCGATCCAGATATCGATCAGCCCGATGCCGCTGAGAATCCCGCGCATCCAGCTCTTGCCCAGGAATCCCGCCAGGGCAGGGTGCGCCAGCAGCCACGCATTGGAATCGAAGTAGCGCGGCGACCACGGCAGGATCGTCAGCAGCCCGCCGATGTAAAAGCAGAACAGCACGAGCACGATAAGGCTCAGCCTCTGCAGCCACACGGGTGCCGGCTCCGGAACAGCCTGTGGTCCATCATTTGGCCGCCCCGAACGCTGTGCTGTCTCTCGATTGAAGAGCTCGCCCTGCGTCGCCATCCCACAAGGCTAGCAGGGGCCGCAAAGAATGTCTCGCCGTCACTGTGGAGATGCGGGCGGGTGCCGGTGAAGCTGGGGAGCGCTTGACGGCTGCGGCTGCGATTGGTCCGGTGACTCGGCGGGGACCTGCTGCGCCTGTGCCTCAGCCTCGTGGCGCTCCGCCTTCTTGCGCTCCTTGTCTGCCTTCTTCTCCGCCCTCGTCTCTTTACCGTCGACGCTGCCCTCAGCCTGTGCCTGCAACTTCGCCGCCCTGTCGCGTTCGCGCTTCGCCTTCGCAGCCGCCATCATCGACTGCCGGTTCGTCTTCAGATCCTCGGCCATCGCTTGATTGCTCTCTTCCGCCGTCCCATGCAGCGCCAGGCCAAAGTGCACATCGCCCTGCGTTCCGCTGATCGAGATCGGCAGCTCCAGCCCCGCGCCGTTCTTCTTCAGGAAAGGATCCACCGGCTTCAGCAACCAGCTCTTCCAACCGGTCACCATCTGCGAGGCCGTCGCATCCGTGCGCACGTGTCCCTTGAACTCGAAGAGATTGCCGTCCATCGAGTACACACCGTTCATCAGCACCAGCGCGCCGGGAATCTGGTAGCGGAGATCGTTTACGTTCACCTGCCTGTTTGCGATTGAGAACTGCGCGGACATCATCGAGCTCACCTCGGCCTGCTTGTCCGTGCTGTACGCCGCAACCTCATTCGGCCTGCCCTGCGCGCGCGCGCTCAGCCCATCCACCTTGTCCTGGATCGCCGCATCGTTGAAGCGCACATTATGCAATTGAAACCTGCCTCCAAGCTCAATCTTCTGGGCCACGCGCGTATCGCCTGGAGGAATATGCAGGTTTGCCTTCATCGTCAGCACCGCGTTCATCAGCGGCGGGCGCGTCTTCACGCCAAGCTCCAGCATGTCCTGCATGCGCGCATGCGGAATATCCACCGCCAACTGGATGTCGTGGCCCTGTCCCTTGACCACCACCACCTTGCCGCGCGCGGTAAAGTCGGAGTCCTTCAACCGCGCCTGCACCGGATCGAGATACGTGTCACCGTCAGTACCGTCCACATACGCGTGAAAGACCGTATGCAGCAGCATCGGATGATCGCTCACATCCAGCGCAAAGTCCGGCGTCTGGGTCTCACCGTCGATCGTGATGTGATCCAGCACGCCACCAAACTGCCCATGCGATGACAGGATGCCGCTGATGCCCTTGATGGTGTTCAGATCGGCATGGCTGAAGCTGTAGCTTCCGTCGAGCGCCGTCTCGCGCGGATCATCCGCATTCCACGGCCCGAAATGGCCTGCTGCATGGATCTCGCCAATCGGCTTCGGATTAATGAGCTCCGCCTGGTACGTAAACGGCTGCGACTGACCCACATCCTGCAGGTCAAGTTTCTGAATGTCGAACTCCATCGGATCCTTGCCCGGCTTGGTCGTATCGATGAACAGCTTCACGTCCTTGCAGCGGATCTGGCTCACGAGCAGCGAGATCTTCGGCTGACGATGCTTATCCGGCCCCAGAATGTCCCGCCGCATCGCTGCCGGAGGTATGTGCAGTTCCATGCCGTCAACATCCACCTCCAGAATGTGCGTCGGCTGATGAATCAATCCGCGCACGCGCGTATGAAACGCAAAGTGCTTCACCAGGATCATCGGAGCATTGTGGTCAGTCTGCAGCTGGTCGGTGTCGCCTAAATAAGGAATCCGAAGCCCGCTCCCCTCCACCTCCAGACCTGTCGCTGCAAGTTCCACCGCTTTGACCAGCGAAATGTTCAAGCTGTCCAGCTGCACCGGTGCATGAAAGTGCGCCGAGAGAGTCTCAACGACCCGCGCCCGCAGAATCGGCTCCGCATGACGAATCACGTACTCTGCGACAAACACCAGCGCGCCGGCGCAAACGATCGCCAGCACCACGACCGCCCTGAACCAGGTGCGTCTCCACCATCTTGGCTTTCGGCGCGGAATTTGGTTCGTGTCGTTCGCGGACACAACGGCTTCTTTACGGTCCGCCACAAGTACACCCATTTCTTTCGATGCGCTGAAACTCCTGTGCGTGGCGTACAGCCGCTTGGACAGATGCGAAAATGGTTATGGAATGTTGCAACTATCCGGAGCCGGCAAGCGATTCGGCCTGAAACTGCTCTTTGAGGACGTCAACTGGCTCATCACACCGAATGAGCGCACCGGCCTTGTCGGCGGCAACGGCACGGGCAAGTCCACGCTGCTCAAGATCCTCGCCGGCATCGAGTCGCTCGACTACGGCCAGCGCACCCACACCAAGGGCATGACCCTCGGCTACCTCCCCCAGGACGGCCTCGCGCTCTCCGGCCGCAGCGTCTTCGACGAGTGCCTTTCCGTCTTCGACGAGATCCGCGCACTTGAGGTCGAGTACGAGCGGCTGACGCACACGATGTCCGACGCGGACCCGAAGTCCCCCGAGTACCATGCCGCCGCCAACCGCTACTCCGAGATCGCCGACCTCCTTCACGCGCACGACATCTACACGCTCGACGCGCAGGTCGGCGCCGTCCTCAGCGGCCTCGGCTTCTCCAAGGAAGACTGGGCCCGCCGCACCGAAGAGTTCTCCGGCGGCTGGCAGATGCGCATCGCGCTTGCGAAGCTCCTTCTTCAAAAACCCTCGCTGCTTCTCCTCGACGAGCCGACGAACCATCTCGACCTCGAATCGCGCAACTGGCTCGAAGAGTATTTGACCAGCTACGAACACGCGTTCGTCCTCATCTCCCACGACCGCTACTTTCTCGACGTCACGGTCAACAAGACCGTCGAAGTCTGGAACAAGCGCATGCACGTGTACCACGGCAACTATGAAAAATATCTTGCCCAGAAGGAAGAGCGCCGCACGCAGTTGATGAACGCCTACAAGAATCAGCGCGAACGCATCGATGCGCTGGAGGTCTTCATCAATCGCTTCCGCTACCAGGCCACCAAAGCCAAGCAGGTGCAGTCGCGCATCAAGGAGCTCGACAAGATCGACCGCATCGAGGTCCCTGAAGAGGAAGCGACCATCCACTTCAAGTTCCCGCAGCCCATCGCCTCCGGCCGCACAGTCCTCGACGTCAAAAACCTCTCCAAAAATTACGGCGAGAAGCGCGTCCTCGAGAATGTCAGCTTCACCATCGACCGTGGCGACCGCATCGCTCTTGTCGGCATCAACGGCGCCGGCAAGTCCACGCTGATGCGCATGCTCGCCGGCATGGAGAAGCCCACCTCCGGCGAAATCCGCGTCGGTCACAACGTCATCTCCGACTACTTCGCGCAGGATCAGTACAAGGTCCTCGACGGCTCCGCGCGCATGCTCGAAGACATCACCGGCGCCAACCCGCGCGTCGACACCGTCACCCTGCGCTCGCTGCTCGGCTGCTTCATGTTCACCGGCGACGACGTCTTCAAAACCCTCGGCGTACTCTCCGGCGGCGAGCGCAACCGTTACGCGCTCGCCCGCATGCTCGTCTCGCCCGCCAACTTCCTTCTCCTCGACGAGCCCACCAACCACCTCGACATGCGCGCCAAGGACGTCCTCCTCGACGCCATCAAGGAGTTCACCGGCACCGTGCTCTTCGTCTCGCACGACCGCTACTTCATCGACGGCCTCGCCACGCGCGTCTTCGAGGTCGAAGACCACCGCGTCCACATCTACCCCGGCAACTACGAGGACTACCTCTTCCGCAAGACCGGCATTCCCACCGACACAGCCTCGCTCGCCGCGCAACTCAAGACCGGCACCTCTACCGGCGCGCGCATCGACGCTGCCACCGGCATGCTGAAGGCCGTCGCCCAGGTCGGCAAATCCGCTGAGCGGACTGAGCCTCCGGCACCCGAACCACCGAAACCCGCCGAGACCCTCATCATTACTTCCGGCGACTTCGATGCCGAGCCCTGGGAATCCACAGACCAGATCGAAGGCTCACTCGCGCCCGTCACACCCGCGCCCAGGCACACCGCAAAGCGCCTCAATCCCATCAAGCTCAAGCAAATGGAAGACCGCGTCGCCGCGCTTGAAGAAGAAATCTCCGAGCTCGACGATCGCATCGCGCAGGCCGAGCAGCAACAAGCTGTCTTCAGTACCGCCGAGGCCGCGCGCGCACTCGCCGCCGAGCTCGAAACCCTCCGCGAACAGCACACCACCCGCACCGCCGAGTGGGAAGACCTCGCCTCCCAGCTCGAAGAAGCCACCACCGCCTGACCCGTGATGCCGTCATCTCGAACGAAGCATGCGTTCCAACACCGTCATCCTGAGCGAAGCGTCACGAAGTGACGCGTAGTCGACGGATCCTTGTATCTGTTTTTCCTGATCCCTGTTCCCTAATCCCTGATCCCTGTCTTTCGCTTATCTGTTTTTCCTGTTCCCTGATCCCTGATCCCTGTCTTTCGCTACCATCTCCTCATGCGCACTCTTGTTGTCGGCGCCGGCGCCACCGGCGGATTCTTCGGCGGCCGTCTCGCACAGATCGGCCGCGACGTCACCTTCCTCGTCCGCCCCGCGCGCGCCGAAAAACTGCGCCGCGACGGACTCGAGATCATCAGCCCGCTCGGCGACGCCACCATCCAGGCAAAACTCATTACAGCCGGCGAACTCCGCGCCAAGCCGCAGCTGTTCGACCTCGTCATCCTCGCTGTCAAGGCCTACTCGCTCGAACAAGCGATCGACGACCTCACGCCCGCTGTCGGCCCCGAGACCACAATCCTCCCGCTGCTCAACGGCATGCGCCAGATCGACATGCTCGACGCACGCTTCGGCCCCGCGCGCGTCATCGGCGGCACCTGCCGCATCAACAGCGACGTCGACGTCGACGGTCGCGTGCTCCAGCTCTCCAAGCTCGGCGACATCACCTTCGGCGAACGCGACGGCCAACACACAGAACGCATAGCCCGCATCAACGCAGAGCTCAGCGGCGCGCTCTTCGACATCATCCTCTCGCCTGACGTGCTCGCCGCCATGTGGCACAAGTGGTACATCCTCGCCAGCCTCAACAACATCTGCATTCTTCCCGAGGGCACGGTCGGTGAGGTCGTCGCCGTGCCGCGAGGCCTCGCCTTCGCCAATGCCGCCATCGACGAGTGCATCGCCATCGCAACCGCCAACGGTTATCCTCCCCCACGCGACCTCGTCGCATGGGATCGCAAGCGCGTCACGCTGCCCGGCTCCGACCTCACCTCCTCCATGTACCGCGACATGACCAGGAACGCGCCGGTGGAAGCCGACCACATCATCGACGATCTTCTCGCACGCGGCGAAGCGCACAACGTCTCCGCTCCACTGCTGCGCGCAACGTTGGTGCGGCTCAAGGTCTACGAAGCTCAGCGACCCGGCGTCGCAACCTGAGCCCCAATCAGCGCCCCTGCGCTCGGCATTGCATAATCAAAAGATGCCCTCGTTGTGGACTCCCGAACGCTGGACCGACCGCCTCACCGAGATCGAAGCGCGTGACTTCGACTCCAAGCAGGCGCCTCTGCGCCGCGACATTCGCTCCCTCGGCGCTCTGCTCGGCCAGGTTCTTCGCGAGCAGGCCGGCGACGAGCTCTTCGAAAAGGTCGAAACCCTTCGCCGCGCCAGCATCGCGCGCCGCGAAGCCGAGTTCGCCGGCGATCTCGAAGCCGCGCGTGCCCGTCTCGAAGAAGCTCGCGCCCTCACTCGCGCCGCTGCTGAAGATCCCTCCACCGCGCACCAGCTCGCCCGCGCCTTCGCCTTCTACTTCGAGCTCATCAACCTCGCCGAGACCAATCATCGCAAGCGCCGCCGCCGCGCCGGCATGCTGGTCGACAGCCAGCGCGATTCGCACGCAGTGAGCCAGCTTCAAACAGTCCAGCGCGGCAGCATGCGGGGCACCCTCCGCCGCCTCCGCGAGGCCGGCTACACGCGCGAGTCCGCACTCGAGCTCCTCGCGCGCATCTGCGTCATCCCCGTCTTCACCGCGCACCCCACCGAGGTCGCGCGCCGCAGCGTGATGTTCAAACGCCGCCGCATCTCCGACCTCCTTGAACAGCTCGATCAGTTCGCCACACCGCCGGCAGAACTCGCTTCACTCGAGCGCGACCTCCTCGCCGAGATCACCGCACTCTGGCAAACCGACGACGTGCGCAACGAGCGCCCCACCGTCCGCGACGAGATCCGCATGGGTCTCGACTACTACGACGCCTCACTTTTCGGCACCATCCCTGTCCTCTACCGCGAGATCGCCGCCGCGCTCGATGCTGAATTCCCACCCTCCACATCCTTGAGCGAAGACGACCCCGCATCGCACACACGTCTCACCGCGCTGCCCACGATGATTCGCTTCGGCTCGTGGATCGGCGGGGACCGCGACGGAAACCCCTTCGTCGTCGCATCCACCACCTCCGATTCACTCGCAATGGCGCGCAATCTGCTTCGCTCCTATTACCTCGAGCAACTGCACATTGTCTTCGAGCAGCTCGCTTCCTCGCAGCATCAAGCCCCCATCTCGCCCGCCTTGCGCGAACGCCTCAGCAGCTACCTCACGCGTTTGCGCGGCGCGAGTGGAGACTCCTCGCAGAGCATCCCCAACGAAGCCGCCCGCTTCGCCATCGCCTGCTTCACGCTTCGTCTCGGCGGCAACCCGCCCAACGTCATGTACCGCAACCTGCAGCTGGCGCAGGACGCATCGCTCCCCGCCTACACCAATGCCGCGGAGTTCGCCGACGACCTCCAACTCCTGCGTGACTCGCTCGCCTCCAACCACGGCGAGCGTCTCGCCGCGATGTACATCGACCCGCTCATCCTCTCCGTCCGCACCTTCGGCCTGCATCTCCACACGCTCGACCTCCGCCAGCACGCCCGCGTGCACGCCGCTGCCGTCGAAGAGCTCAGCGCATGGCAGCGTTCGCTCGCCGAAGGCCCGCTGCAGCTTCCCTCTGAGCTCTCATCGCAGACCGCCGAGGTCCTCGCAACCTTCCGCATGCTCGCCGCGCTCAAACAGCAGGACCCTGAGGCCATCACCAACTACGTCGTCTCCGGCGCCACCTGCGCGGAGGACGCGCTGCGCGTCCTCTGGCTCGCGCGTGTCGGCGGCGTCCACGTCGAAGGCAGTGGCGTCGGGGTCCCCGGCCAGCTCGCTGGCTGGGGCGGAGCCGATCCCGGCCTCCAGCCTGTTCTTCTCTTCGAGTCCATCGAAGATCTCCGCAACGCACCCACCGTCTGCCGCGAGCTCTGGACCAGCCCCTCCTTCCTTCCGCTGCTCGACGCCTGGGGCGGCCGCCAGGAAGTCATGCTCGGCTACTCCGACTCCAACAAGGACGGTGGCATGATCGCCTCCACCTGGGAGATCTGGAAAGCGCACCGCGCTCTGCATCAGGTCGCGCGCGAATGCGGCGTCAATCTTCGCCTCTTCCACGGCCGCGGCGGCACTGTCGGTCGCGGAGGTGGACCGACACATCGCGCACTCTATGCACAGCCACTCAACAGCTTCAACGGCGAGCTCCGCCTCACCGAGCAGGGTGAGGTCCTCAACTGGAAGTACTCCGACGTCGTGCTCGCCGAGCGCAACCTCGAGCTCATGATCGCCGCCGCCGTCGACGCCGTCGCGCGCCCCGACCTCGCAATCCCCGACAGCGACGGGCAACGCACGAAGACACACCTCACCGGCGCCATCGATCCCGCGTGGGAAGCCGTCTTCGACGAAATCTCCGCAACCTCACTCCGCTTCTACCAGCAGCACATCCTCGAAAACCCCGAGATCTTCGACTACTTCGAACAAGCCTCGCCAGTCGCCGAGCTCGAGCACGCGCGCATCGGCTCACGCCCCGCCAAACGCGGCGACAAAAGTGCAACACGCCAGCGCTCGCTCGCCGACCTCCGTGCCATCCCCTGGGTCTTCGGCTGGATGCAGTCGCGTCACGTCGTCCCCGCCTACTTCGGCGTGGGCTACGCCTTGGACCAGCTCGCGAACAACTCCGCCAACGGCCTCGAGCTTCTCCGCCAGATGATGCGCAGCTTCCCGCTCTTCATCGACATGATTCGCAACGTCGAGCTCGCACTCGCCAAAGCCGACTTCGGCGTCGCTCGTCTCTACTCCACACTCGTTGAAGACGAAGCCCTGCGCGATCGCGTCTATACCTTGCTCGAAGAAGAGTTCGCGCGCACCAGCCGCATGGTGCTCGCCGTCACCGAACAACAGACGTTGCTCGAGCGCAATCCCGTGCTCGCCAATTCCATCCGCCTGCGCAATCCCTACGTCGACCCCATGAGCCTTCTGCAGCTCGAGCTGCTCAGCCGCAAGCGCGCGGAGGACAGCAACAGAGCAGACCTGGAAACGGCAGCCGAGCTCGACCGCGCCATCACCGCCACCATCAACGGCATCAGCGCCGGGCTCCGCAACACGGGCTGATGCGCAGCACGAATCTCTAACATCTAAAATCTAGCCTCTAACATCTCCGTGCCAGCGCCTCCCCAAATGGTGGGCGATATACTGGCGCCCATGCGCCGCATCCTCTCCCTTGTCCTTATGCTGGCAGCCCTCCCCGCATTCGCCCAGGACCATCCGCCCTTCGACTCGCACGAGGTGAACTCGAACGGCGCCATCACCTTCCGCTATCAGAACGCTGCCGCCTCCAGGGTCACCGTCGATACCGACGCCGCGCCCGATCCGCTCGTGATGCAGAAGGACAGCTCCGGGCTCTGGACCGTCACCACCAAGCCGCTCCCGGCCGAGCACTACGGCTACAGTTTCGTCGTCGACGGCGTCACACAACTCGACCCGCTGAACCACACCATCCGCCCCAACCTCGTCGGCCTCTATAGCGACGTCCTCGTCCCCGGCAAGCCGCCCGCGCCCTGGGAACTCACGCAGATCCCGCACGGCAACGTCACGCGCCACATGCTCACTACCTTCATCGCGCACGGCCTGCCCATGGATCAGGAGCCCTACTTCGTCTACACACCGCCCAACTACGACCCCAGACACAAAGGCGGCTACCCTGTGCTCTACCTTCTGCATGGCTGGTCTGACTACGGCGATGGCTGGCTCACCGTCGGCAAAGCCGACCTCATGCTCGATTCACTCATCTCCACCGGCAGCATCGTTCCCATGATCGTCGTCATGCCGCAGGGCTACGGCGACTACAGCTTCGTCACCTCCGGCCACACAGTCTGGGACGACCAGGCGAAGGTGATCGGCAACCTCACGCTGTACTCCAAAATGTTAATGCAGGAGATCGTCCCTGCCGTCGAGCGCGACTATCCCATCGCCAGGGGCCGCGACAATCACGCCATCGCCGGCCTCTCCATGGGCGGGCTCGAAAGCCTCACCATCGGCGTCAATCACGCCGACTACTTCGCCTACGTCGGCGGCTTCAGCTCCGCTGTCAAAAATTTGAACTTCAAGCAGCAGATGATGGACCCCGGCATGGCTCGCAACCTGCGCGTTCTCTGGGTGGCCTGCGGTGCCAGCGACGACCTCATCACGCCCAACCGTAACTTCGTCAACTGGGCGAAGGCGCAGCACCTGCCGGTCACAGCCATCGAAACCGAGGGCAAACACACCTGGCTCGTCTGGCGCGAGAACTTCATCCATTTCACGCCGCTATTGTTTCGTCAGCCGCGGAAGTAAGAGATTTTAGATGTTAGATATTAGATGTCAGTGCGCCGCGAGACTTACCTGGAACGAGAATGCGCCTTTTCTAACATCTAAAATCTAACCTCGAACATCTGCACCACTGGCTATAATGACGACCATCTGTGGCTTCAAATCGGTCTGGCCCGGTCGCGTCTGACCGGTCAGGACGCCCCGCTAAGGGGGCTCACATGAATCACCACAAAATCACCGGCGGCGGTGGCATTCAGATTCACGTCGCGGAAGCCGGCACCCCCAAGGGACGCGCCATCCTTTTCATCCATGGCTTTTCGCAGTGCTCGCTGGCATGGGCTCGCCAGCTGACTTCGGACTTGGCCAACGACTACCGGCTGCTCGCCATGGACCTGCGCGGACACGGTCTCTCGGACAAACCCCGCGAGGGCTACGATGATTCGCGGCTTTGGGCCGATGACTTGAACGGCGTCATCACAACCCTCGGACTCGATCATCCGATCCTCTGCGGCTGGTCGTACGGTCCGCTCCCGATCTTCGACTACATCCGCCACTACGGAGACGACAGTATCGGCGGCGTCCAAACCGTCGGCGGAATTTCAAAGCTCGGCAGCGACGAGGCGGCATCAGTCATCACTCCCGAATTTCTTAGTCTTCTGCCCGGCTTCTTTTCGACACAGGCGGAAGAGAGCGTCCGCAGCCTGGAGAGTTTGCTCCGGATGTGTTTTGTCGAAGCGCCTTCCTCGGAAGAGCTTTATCTGATGTTGGGGTATAGCGTTACCGTTCCACCTTACGTCCGTCAGGCGTTATTCTCTCGCTCCTTCGACAATGACGACATTCTGCCGAAGTTGCGGAAGCCTGTGTTGATCACGCACGGCGCTGCGGATGCTGTTGTCAAGCCAGCGGCGGTCGATCAGCACAAGGCACTTATCCCGCACGCCCAGATTCAGCTGATGCAGAACGCTGGACACGCAGCGTTTTGGGACGACGCGCCCGCCTTTAACAAACAACTTCGGACCTTCGCCTCAACCTAATCCCTAATCCCTAACCCCTTATCCCTGCCCTTAACTCCCCGGCGTAATCTTCACCGCCTTGTTGTGCTCGAAGTCGATCGTCACCGGGTGTCCGTTGTTGTCAAATGTCACGCTGCGATCGCCCACATTGTCTCCATGCGGTGTGATCGTCTGGCCCAGCGCCATCATCGCCTGGTTCTCGCTCATTCCCAGCACCGGCTCATGCTTGTCGACGTGCGCCCACACCTCCGGCCCCCAGTGTTTGTACAGCACATGAGGATCGTCATAGAAAAAGATCTCGTCCGTGAAAAAGTTGTAGACGCCCTCATCAAAGTTCCCCACCGGCACCGCATACATCTGCTTCGCGTCCGTGGAGTTCGGCATCGTGAAGGCCAGCAGCACCTGCCGCTGTCCTGGCGCAATGCGAAACACTGCGCGCGTATTCGCCGGAGCCTTCTCCTCAAACACATCGCGGATGATCAACGGCTCCGCGCCCAGCAGCACGCCTACCGGCTTCGCATAGTCCACATGCCTGCCCGTGTCCTTGTAGTAGTCCATCTGCCCGCCCGCGCTCACCCAGATCGTCTTCCCAATCAGCTCGCGCTCATCTTTGAGTGAGTCTGGGCGTTCTTTGCGCAGGAACACCGTCTGATCCTCGGTCAGCGCCGGCTGCACAAACTCGCCCTTGCGCGCGACCTGCGTATTCTCATCCACCACGTTCCTGTGGTGCAGATACAACAACTCCACTCCAACCGCCAACACAAACGCCGCCGTCGCCGCCAGCGCAATCTTCAAGCCCTTGGTCATCGCCATCCGCATCCCTCCGCGCCTCTAGATTCTCCCAGCCT
>DATNGO010000102.1:0-4887 GCA_035605855.1 Acidobacteriaceae bacterium
ATCGTACGGCAATCCATTCGTTGGCGTGCCGTCCGCAAGATGCTCAAACCATCCATTCTTCAAAATCGTGTCGTAGTATCGGCCTCCAGGCACAAACCGCGGCCACACGCTGATCATCGAATGAAATCCCATCCGATGCAGCTCATCATTCATTGCCTTCGGGTCAGGCCAATAGCGCGGGTCCATATCCATCTGGCCCATCTTCGTGAAGTAGAACCAATCCACCACCATCACATCCGCGGGCAGCTTCCGCTTGCGATATCCTCGCGCCACATCCAGCAGTTCCTTCTGCGACGTGTACCTCTGCTTGCACTGGATGTACCCATATGCCGCCTTCGGCAGCATCGGCACGCTTCCCGTCAGAAGACGATAGCCCTCATACAACTTGTCGTACGTATCGCCCACAATCACGAAGAACGACACCCTCTGCCCCACCTGCGACGTCCACTTCGTCTGCTCGTTGAACGCAAAGTCCACCCGCGTCTTCGACGGGTTATCCCACACAATCGCGTATCCCTTGTTCGTCACCACAAACGGAACGCACACGCTCTGTCCCGCTGCTGCGTCATAGTCATGCGCGCACTCCACAGACCTCCCGCGCAGATCCAGCTTGCCTTGCTGATTCTGCCCCAGGCCGTAGTAGTGCTCATCACTCGGCGCCGCAAACGTCGCGCCCACGCGATAGAACGGATCGTCGCCCGGCCTGCGGTCGTAAAGAATCTGCGAGTCGCCGTCCTTATGATTTGGTACAGACATCTCCCATCCGTTCATGCGCAGCACCGGCCGGCCATCCGCGCGCTGAATCTCCAACCCAAATCCCGGCGTCGACCCATTGAAGTACTTCGCAATATCCGCGCTCGTGCCCGTCGGCACCCACCGGTGATACGCCCCCACCTTCACCACCATCTCAGCCGAGCTGTACTCATCTCCCGCATCCGAGCTCCGATGCGTCCATCCGCTCGTCGCCGGCTGCGCCACAATCCCCACGCCCGGCCCCTTCAGCGCATAGCTCTTCTCAAGGCTCCCCGTATTTAGACTTAATGTCACGCGCACGATGCCCGGCGCATACCCCTCCAGCAACACCGTCGCGTTATCGCGCGTCAGCTCCGCTCGTTGTGCGCGCGCACCCCACACGCAACCCACCATCAACAGCAGCGCAGCGATTCGTCGCAGATATGCCCGCCTCCACCGGCATACCCACCCTACAACAGCAGAGCCTGCAGCGCCCCATGAGCCGACATCATTGCCCCCGCATTGAAGGCATTTGGCCAAGCATTTAAGGCGAAAACAGGGCTGTTCGATTAGCCGTCACAACTGCCATGCATACGCTATGTCCGAACCTGCGCTAATCACACATGGGGGCAAGCTACGATGGCGTTAATCTCGCCTCGTATCTCTGTCGCGGAAACTGCTTCGGCTCGTGCAATGGTTTTGGCGACGAAGGCGCGCCGGCTCCATGCAATGGTTACTCTACAGGCAGCTTCGCCTTGTACCCGTCTCGCGCAATCACGGAGTACTTCACAGGTTTGTGCTTCTCATCCTGCATCTTCAGCGGCTTGCCTTCGTTGTCCACCAGGTACACCTTCAGCTTCCGGTAGGTCCCATCGTTCTTCTGGTTCGTCGGCCGGTACGTCAGCACATACTGGTTGCGGATCGACTCGTTGATCTGCGAGAAAATATCCGGCAGCGCGCCCTGGAACACCGGCGCGAACCACATCCCGCCCGTCATCTCTGCAAACGTACGCATCTCGTTGTCGGCCTGGAGATAGTCCATGTGCCGCGCTGCGCCGCCCATCCCTATGCCCCCCGCGCCCGCCATCTCGCGCAGCATCCCGCCCGTGCTGATCGTGAAGATCGTCACATTCTGCGTCGCCTTGATCTTCGCCAGCATCTTGTCCAGCGTGATCTTCGACATCGTATCCCGTCCGCTCGAGATCAGGATGATGTACTTCCGTCCCTCCACTCGACTCAGCCGGTCCAGCATCTCGTACAGCGCGTCAAACTCATTCGTGTCGCTGAACCCCGGAATCATCAGGCTCTGCAGCGCCTCCGCAATCGTCGTCTGGTTGTTCGTAAAGTCGCACAGGATATGCGTGCGCAGATCGTACGTCGCCACCGCGATGTAATCCTCCGGCTGCAGCGTCCGGAAGAACGCCACCGCCGCGTTCTGCATATCGTTGATGAACCAGTACGAGTTCGCCGCGAACTCCAGCAGTAACACCGCCGTAATCGGCGTCTTCGCCATTCGCAGCGACGTCACGTGCTGCTGCACACCGTCCTCTGTCACCAGGAAGTTGTCTGCCTTCAGCCCCGGAACAAACTGGTGCGTCTTATCCAGCAGCACATCCACATCCAGGTTCACAATCGGAACGTCCACCCGCATCGAGAAGGTCTCGTTGTTCGGGTTCTTTACCTTCTCCTCCGCAGGTGCCGGCGGCGGCGCCTCATCCGTGTTCTTCTTCGGCAGCACGATCCCGTTGCTGCCCGTATCCGGTCCACTGTCATCTGTCGTCGCCGGCGTCTGCGCAGGCTTCTGCTGCGCCGGCTTCTGCTGCTGGGTCGGAGGACTCGCCGGCACGCTCTGCGCCACCACCGGCGCCACGCCCCCCGCCACCAGACTCACCACCAGACCGACTGCACACACCCAAACACTCTTCATGCCCGTTGCTCCAACACCCTTCCGGGGACCCGGTTTCCCTGCTCCTCTTTTGTACGCCAGGCCTGACTCGTTAGACGAGTCAGCCATCCTCTCGCCTACAGACCCAAATCTCCCCGTCATCCTGACCGCAGTCGATGCACCCCTGAACGCACGAACGGCCGCCGGGGGGTGCCGGCGGCCCATTCGCGTGCATCTCGCGCCTCCTATCAAGGGATGCGATCGGTGGGGGATCGTCCCGACCAGAGGCGCGCTTTGATTATCACACATCTCGTGCCCCGCGCCAAAGCTACTCATGGCGTCGCCCCCACGGTCACCACGGTGAAAACTTCTGCACACATTCCTCTGGTATAAGCTTTCAGACACTCGGCTTAGAGTTGTCATCGGATTGTCTTCGGAGATATGTCTGCCATGTCAGATATCCAGGGATTCGCGGCCCACGCCGCCGGAGCGCAACTCCTTCCCTTCCGCTACTCTCCCGGCGAGCTCGGGCCTTACGACGTCGAGGTCCGCGTCCAGCACTGCGGTGTCTGCCACTCCGACATCCACCTCATCGACAACGACTGGGGCATCAGCCGCTACCCGCTCATCCCCGGCCACGAGATCATTGGCACCGTCACCGCCGTCGGCTCCAACGTCCACGGCCCCACGGTAGGCCAACGGGTCGGCATCGGCTGGCAGGCAGACTCCTGCGGCATCTGCGAGTGGTGCCGCTCCGGCGAGGAGCATCTCTGCCCCAAGGCGCAGCCCACCTGCGTCGGCCGCCACGGTGGTTTCGCCTCTGCCGTCCGCGTCAACAGCCGCTTCGTCATCCCTGTCCCTGACGCTCTCGACAGCGTCGCCGCCGCCCCACTTCTCTGCGCCGGCGTCACCGTCTACGCTCCGCTCCGCAACCACGGCGCCCGCCCCGCCTCGCGCATCGGCATCATCGGCATCGGCGGCCTCGGCCATCTCGCCATCCAGTTCGCGCGCGCCTTCGGCTCCGAGGTCGTCGCCTTCTCCTCCTCCAAGGACAAGGAAGCCGAAGCCCTCTCGCTCGGCGCACACGCCTTCGTCAACACCCGCGAAACCTCCGCCGTCAAAAAGCTCTCCCGCTCCCTCGACCTCATCCTCTCCACCGTCTCCGGCGACCAGGAGCTCCACAACTTCATCGACGCCCTCCGCCCCAAGGGCACGCTCGTCATCCTCGGCGCCGGCCCGTCCCCGCTCCAGATTCAGGGCGCCTCGCTCATCGGTGGCGAGCTCTCCGTCGCCGGCTCCAACATCGGCAGCCCCCGCGACCTCCGCGAGATGCTCGAAGTCGCCGCCCGCCACAACATCAAGGCCATCACCGAATGCTTCGCCATGAAGGACGCCAACACCGCCGTCTCCCGCGTCAAGAAAAACCAGGTCCGCTACCGCGCCGTCCTCACCCCATAGCGGGTGCCCCACCCTCGACGCGCAGCGGGGTCCCCGGCGAGCGTTCGGTGCTCGCTGGGGTGGCAAGCGGCAGGGTGGTGGTATCGCGCGTTAAGACGCGCGATAAGAAACGGCGTCGATCCGCTTACATACACTCCCCACTTGACAAACATCTTGACCACAGACCCCCAAGGTTTTCAGCCATGGCTCAGACCCTACACCCAAGTTCTTTGCCATCAAGACTTTGCAGCTAACACCTCTAGATTCAAGACTTTGCCCTATAAGTCCCAGACTAACCCTTTTGTCTTGAAGACTTTGCGCAAAATTGCCGGGGGTGGGGTCGAAGCCCTATCCTGACCGTCAATGCGATTTGAGCTCTTCATCGCGGCCCGTTACCTCCGCGCTCGCCGCCGTCAGGCGGGCGCGCGCGGCCACGCTGTCGTAGGAGTCGTAACCGTAATCTCCATCCTCGGCATCGCCGCCGGAGTCGCCGCGCTCATCATCGCCCTCGCCATCACCAACGGCATGCGCCGCGACCTCCAGCAGCGCCTCGTCGGCGCCCTCGCCCACGTCGAGCTCATGCGCACCGCCGGCGACGGCATCCGCAACTGGCGCCCGCTCCTGCAGCACCTCTCCACCGAGCCCCACGTCCTCGCCGTCGCTCCCGGCCTCTACGGACAGGTCCTCATCTCCCGCGGCGCCCGCTCCGGCGGCGCCCTCATCAAGGGCATCCTCCCCCACGACGAGCTCCGCGTCGGCAACCTCCTCCAGACCGTCCACCAGGGCTCCTACGCCGACCTCAACCCCGCCACAAGCCCCGACCCCACCCCACC
>DATNGO010000103.1:0-20204 GCA_035605855.1 Acidobacteriaceae bacterium
TCCGTCGACGTTCCCGGAAGCACTCGCCACGTCGATATCGAGGTCGTCGCCGAGCCCATCTCCTGACCGCCAGCTGACGGGCTGAAAACCTCTCGCCTTGAAAGGGACGGGCTTCAGCCCGTCCGTTCCGGCTCCCTTACCTATGGGGCTTTTAGCCCCTGAAGGAATGCCAAGGCCAACCCACTTCACTTGACAAATGCCTCTCTCAAAGGCCCCTCTCGCAGGGGTCTTCTTTCCGTAAGAACCAAACCCGCACACCTAAAGTCCACCCTTAAAGTCTCTCGATGGAAGACTTTGCGCAAAAACAGGGGGGAGGGGGAGCACCCGCGTACCAGCGAGTGTTCTGGAGCTCGCCGGGGCTGCTCACCACTTACCATAGAAATATTCATGAGTCAGTCCGCCATCCTCCTCCTCGCGCACGGCACGCCCAACCGCCTCAGCGAGTTGTCCGACTACCTCCAGCACGTCACCGGCGGCCGCCCCATCCCGCCCCAGGTCATCGCCGAACTCCAGCACCGCTACGCCGAAATCGGCCTCCGCGAGGAGGCGCTGCCAGGCGGCCCTCCCCTCACCCGCTGGACCCTCCGCCAGGCTGAACTCCTTGAAAAACTGACCGGCATCAAGGTCTACGTCGGTATGCGCAACTGGCACCCCTTCATCGCCGACACCGTCGCGCAGATGCGCTCCGACGGAGTCACTCACGCCCGCGTCCTCTGCCTCGCGCCACAAAACTCGCGCACCTCAACCGGCCTCTACAAGCGCGCCCTTGAAGCCGCAGTGGGAAATACCTTCACCTGTGACTTCATCGCCGGCTGGGCCGACGAGCCGCTTCTCGCCCAAGCCTTCGCCGAGCGGCTCAGGCCAGTCCTCGCCGAAGCGGGACCTGGCGCACCCGTCCTCTTCACCGCCCACTCCGTCCCCTGCCGCACCATCCGCGCAACGAGTGCAGGCGAGGCCACACAGTCCGGACCAGTCCCCGCCGAGGGAATCCAGAGCTACGGAGCCGCTACAGAGGGGGACCTCTACCCCGTCGAGTGCAAACAAACCGCCGCCGCCGTCGCAAAATTGCTCGAGTTGAAAGACAACGACTGGCACTTCGCCTTTCAATCGCAAGGCGTCGCAGGCGCTCCGTGGATCGGGCCGACCGTTGAAGAAACCTTGAAGGCTCTGGCTGAAGAAGGACACAAGGCTGTCGTGATTCAGCCCATTGGCTTCCTCTGCGATCACGTCGAAATCCTCTACGACATCGACATCAACTTCCGCGAGGTTGCACGCGGGCTCGGTATGAAGCTCTATCGCGCCGAGAGCCTCAACGATTCGCCGACTCTCATACGCGCGCTCGCGCACGTGCTCGCATGAAGCGCATCGCCATCATCGGTGGAGGCATCAGCGGCCTCACCGCGGCGTATGAGCTAGAGCTCGCACGCAAGCGCGGCGCCGACATCGACTGGCATCTCTACGAAGCCAGCGACCGCCTCGGCGGCATCATCGAAACCACGCGCATCGCCGCACCCGAAGGCGAGTCCGGCGAATGGATATTGGAAGGCGGCCCCGACGGCTGGGTCAGCGAAAAGCCCTGGGCCCGCGACCTCGCGATCGAGCTCGGCCTCGAATCCGAGTTGATTTATTCGAACGACGCGACGCGCAAGACGTACATATTGAGAACGAGCGGAGCTGGGGAAAACATAGCCGGGAAACTGCAAGCGATACCAGATCGCATGCGCATGATGGTCCCCGAAGACCTCGGCGCACTTGACGGCTCACCACTCTTCTCCGAATCCGCGAAGCAGGCTTACGCGGATGAACTCACACGCGCGAAAGAGCTGAAAGCGAATGCTCCGACGCAGGATGAGTCGGTTGCGAACTTCGTCCAACGTCACTTCGGCGATGAGGTGCTAAACACGCTGGTTGCACCGCTGCTGAGCGGAGTCTTCGGCGGCGACGTGCATGAGCTCTCCGTCAGAGCCGTCATGCCACAGTTCGTTGCGATGGAGCGCGAGCATGGCTCGCTCATCGCTGCTCTGCAGACACGCACGCGACAACGCACGCATGCACAGCAACCCATCTTCACGAGCTTGCGGAATGGCATGGGTTCACTTGTTGAGGCTCTCAGGGCGCAACTTCCTAGAGACCGCATTCATACTCGTGCGCGAGCGGCGCACCTTTGGGATGAACCACGTTGGCATATCGTCGTTGATGACGCAACCTATCGTCCTTACGAAACGCCGCAGCCGATGTGGGTTGACCGCTTCGACGAACTGATCGTCGCAACCTCACTTGATTCGATTCGCGGTTTGTTGGCGGCAACTGACTACGATCGGCGTCCGGACCGCTTGCTTCCGGTCGATGCCAGTTCGGCTGTGCTCGTCGTGTTTGCATGGACAGAAGATGTTGTGCGAACGTTCGCAATTCCGTCCGGCTTCGGCTTTCTTGTGCCACAAGGATCAGCCGGTGAGCAGCAGCTCCTCGCCTGCACTTTTGTGGATCAGAAGTTTCCGCATCGCGCTCCGGAAGGGGCGAGAGTCATGCGGGCGTTCTTTGGCGGTGAGAGTGCAGAGCTTCTGAGCTTGCGATCGGATGAGGAGATTGCGAAGGCCGCGCTCACGCAATTACGCGATATTCTCGGACCGATTCCGGAGCCATCGTTCCATACAGTCCGGCGCTGGCCGCGCAGCCTGCCGCAGTATGAGGTGGGCCACCTCGACCGCATCGCTGAACTGGAGCGCCTAGTTGAGCAGGTGCCTGGTCTGCATCTGCTTGGAAACAGCTACCGCGGCGTCGGAATCCCGGATCTCATTCGTGATGCCCGGGCTGCCGCTCGAGCAATCGCAAACGGCTGAGTCCGGATCCTCGCCGGCCAAAAACCTCAAAAATCGCTCACAAAATCCTTGCATCCTTCTTCCTTTCGAGTTATCTAAGATATATCTTACGATGTATCGTAAGGAAAGGAGATTCGAACATGTTTCATAGATTTATGCACTTTTACGAAGCCCGAGGCGAGGGAGAGGGGCCTTGCGGACGTCGCGACCGTCACCACTCCCGCTTCGGCGGCCATGCGGGCCCCTGGCAACGCGGCTTTGGCGGCGGACGCGAGCGATTTCTCGATCCCGGCGACCTCCAGCTGCTCATCCTGCAGTTGCTGTCCGAAAAGCCGAGCTACGGATACGAGCTCATCAAGTCCATCGAGGAGCGGCTCTCGGGCGGCTACTCGCCGAGTCCCGGAGTGGTCTATCCGACGTTGACGCTTCTTGAAGAGCGCGGATTCGCCCAGGTAGTTGAGCCCAGCGAAGGCGGGCGCAAGACCTACGCCATCACCGATGCCGGACGCAAAGAGCTCACCGACAATGCTGCGCGGCTTCGCGAGATCACGGAGCGGATGGAGCACACGGGACATGCGTTTCGTCGCGGACGCAGCCCGCAGATCATGCGTGCATTCCGCAATCTTGGCGAAGCAGTGCGCCTGCGAATGTTTCGCGGCGACCTGACTCCCGAGCAGATTGCGAAGATCGCCGAGGCCATTGACAAGGCGGCCCAGGCAATCGACAGCGTTTGATGGAGTACTGAGGAACTATGCAGCGAGTGCGAGACGATCGCGCTCTTCACGCTGCGCCTCACGCTTGCGCTTCCACCAGTTGCCGATGGCGATCTGGAACGGGTGCTCGACCCACTTGCGGACCGCCATCGCCAGCAGCACCACGAAGACGTAGCTGATCCACGGATCTACATACGTCAAGTGCAAGCGTTCGGGAATGTGGTGATCGTGAATCAGTTGATAGACGTTGAAGTGCAGCAGGTACAAGGCGTAGGTTGATGTGCCGATGGCGACCAGCGGACGCCAGGAGAAGAGCGCTGCGAGCGGGCTGGGTCCGGCGAGGCCGAGGATGATTGCGCCAAAGACGGGCGTCAGCAGGCCGCCGTGCACGAGAAGGTACGGCATGTGCGTTTCGAGGTGATAGCAGCAGAACCATGCAACGGCGAAGCCGCAAAGACCTACGATCATTCTTCCGCGCACGCCGAGCTTTGCCTCCTCGCGAATCTTGCCGATGGTGATGCCGCAGAGAAAGGTGCAGAGATAGGGCAGCGGCGTGTACTTCAGAAACTCGATGTAGACGCCGGTGCTGTAGCGGTCAGGCGCATGCGCGAGGTGATCGGGATTGGTCCACAGATAGATCATGTGCGGCACCATGCCGAGCAGCCAGAATCCGGCGCCCATCACGATGAGTTTGCCGACGTTGCTGGGGAGCCTGACTTTGACGAGCCATGGGAACAGCAGATAGAGAGCGACCTCACAGGAGAGCGTCCAGCTCACGGTATTCCAGAAGGTTGCGAGACGCGGAAAGAAGCCCTGAATCAGCAAAGGCGTGGTGATGACGCCAACGAAGAATTGTGTATGCGAACGCGCGTACCACTCGGTGGCCAGCATCGGAATCGACACCAGCATGGTGAGCAGATAGACGGGGTACAGCCGGCTGGCGCGCGCCACCCAGAAGTCCACTGCGTTCACGCCGCCTGACCGGTGTGCGTAGTTGTAGTAGAGGATGAAGCCGGAGATGACGAAGAAGAAGCTTACGAAGACGTAGCCGATGTCGATGAGCGGGTAGAGAGTGAAGCGCGGATGCGCTGCCCAGGTGAGGCCGCTGGGCGTGAAGTGGAAGAGCATGATGGTGAGCGCAAGCAACGAACGGATGCCGGTGAGCGCCGGCAGCGCCGGTCTCCGCACCGAGGCCGTTGCTGCGGGCGGGCCGGCCTTCTTCAGCTTCGGCTGCGACTTACCCGCCGGCTCTCCTGTTGATGTGAGAGCCCTCTCTCTCAAAACCTGTATCATCCAATCCGTTCCAATCCCATCTGAGTAGGACGCTTTTCAAAGCGTCCGAGTCGCGGCCCGGCAGCCTTTTTCAGAGGCTTCCTGCCGTTCTGCATGTTGTGTTAAGACGGTCGCGGCGGCATTCGAGACTACCGCACCTCGACGTGCGTAAATCCGAGACCCTCCAGCAAGGCGGTCACCGCGACACGAGCGTTGTTGGCAGCGGCGTTGAGGATTCCGTCGCTCAGGGCCGCCTGTTGCAGTTCGGTCTGGGCCTTCGCCCGGGTAGCGGACTCGAGATTCGGGTCAGCACTCACGAAGAGGCCTGTGTTGCGTGAGTAGACGCGGCTCCTGGTTTCATCGACCGTCGTCGTAAATACCTGACTTGAAG
This sequence comes from Acidobacteriaceae bacterium, assembly GCA_035605855.1. Taxonomy (GTDB): domain Bacteria; phylum Acidobacteriota; class Terriglobia; order Terriglobales; family Acidobacteriaceae; genus Granulicella. The sequence goes on from DATNGO010000103.1 coordinate 5,196, forward strand.
GCAGCGTGAGCTGAATGCTCCGGCCGTTGGCGGTCTCGGAGATCTGCACGCTCTCCGGTTTCAACTGGCTCAGGTCCACGCCGGCAACGGTGCTTCCATGAACGATCATCAACACTTTGTCGCCGGCCAGGGCGTCGGGAAGCAGAGGGTTCGATTCGTTGCCCTCCACGATGGTGTCGAGCGAGTATTTGACCGTCTCCAGCCGATTCAGCCGCTGAATCTTTTCGATGACATCAGGCGCAGAGACTTCCGTGAGCGACCTTCCGGCAATCGCGGAGGCGAGTCTTCCGGGCCATCCGCTGCGGGCTCGATGGACAAAGAATCCAAGCATCGCAGCGCCTATGAGCAAGCTCAGGATGACAATGACGAGCAGACCTGATCCTCGCCTGCGTCCGTATCCATACTCATACTGCGATGTCACGCTTCCACCTCCGCCCGGACCATGCGCTCGGCGCCGCGCAGGCCGCGATTGGCGTAGCTCGCCTTCACAAACGAGTGAAAGAGCGGATGCGGCTCGAGGGGCTTGGACTTGAACTCGGGATGGAACTGGCAACCGAGGAAGAATGGATGCCCGGGAATCTCAACGATCTCGACATAGGTCGCATCGGGAGTCGTCCCAGTGAGGCGAAGGCCTGCGCCGGTGAGCACAGGCTCATACTCGCGGTTGAACTCATAGCGATGGCGGTGACGCTCGCTGATCTCAGTCTGGCCGTAGGCTCTGGCGGCGATGGAGCCCGGCTCGAGAATGCACGTCCATGCGCCGAGCCGCATGGTGCCGCCCATCTCTTCGACGCCGGTGAGCTCGCGCAACTTGTAGATGATGCGATGGGGCGTTGAAGGATCGAACTCGCCGGAGTTGGCCCTGGCGAGGCCGCAGACGTTGCGTGCGTACTCGATGCAGGCGGTCTGCATGCCGAGGCAGATGCCGAAGTACGGAACTTTGTTCTCGCGCGCGTAGCGGATCGCGTTGAGCATGCCTTCGATGCCGCGCTTGCCGAAGCCGCCGGGAACGAGGATGCCATCGAAGCCTTCAAGTTGCGACTCGTAATCTTCGACCTCGAGACCTTCGGCCTCGATCCAGGTCACGCGCAACTTCAGGTTCTCCGCAAGAGCGCCGTGCACAAGTGCTTCCTTGAGCGACTTATAGCTGTCCTCGTACTCGACGTACTTTCCGACGATGCCGATTGAAACCTCATCGGCGGGGTTGTAGGCACGGTGAACAAGATCCTTCCACCTGGTAAGGTCAGCTTCCCTGGCGTCGATGCGCAGATACTTGAGCGCGAGCGCGTCGACGCCTTCGATGGCGAAGTTCAGAGGCACTTCGTAGATGCTCGGCACATCGCGCGCGACAATGACCGCAGCCTCTTCGACGTTGCAGAAAGAGGCGATCTTCGAACGCATCTCGCGCGGGACGGCGCGGTCGGCGCGGCAGAGCAGAATGTCCGGCTGGATGCCGATGGAGAGCATTTCCTTGACGGAGTGCTGTGTCGGTTTGGTCTTGAGCTCCTGCGCAGCGGCGATCCACGGAATGAGCGTGACGTGCACGAAGCAGGTGTTGTCGCGGCCCATCTCCTGGCGCATCTGCCGGATCGCTTCAAGGAACGGCAGCGATTCGATATCGCCGACCGTGCCTCCGATCTCAACGATGGCGACATCGCAGTCGGCGCCGATCTTGCGTGCGGCGGCCTTGATCTCGTTGGTAACGTGCGGGATGACCTGCACAGTCTTGCCGAGGTAATCGCCGCGGCGCTCCTTGGTGATGATCTGCTCGTAGATTCGACCGGTGGTGAGATTGTTGTCGCGGGAAAGTTTGGCGTGCGTGAAACGCTCATAGTGGCCGAGGTCGAGGTCGGTCTCCGCGCCGTCGTCGGTGACGAACACTTCGCCGTGCTGGAAGGGGCTCATCGTGCCCGGGTCGACGTTCAGGTAGGGGTCGAACTTCATGAGGTTGACCCGCAGGCCACGCGCCTCCAACAGGCAGCCGATAGAGGCTGCCGCCAGGCCCTTGCCCAGCGAAGACACAACACCGCCCGTCACAAAGATGTACTTTGCTGACACGTTAGTGACCTCTTTGGTTTTGAGAATTGGTTGTGCCTGGTGTGCACGATCAAGTATACCGCAGTCGCCGGCCGGCAATTTGCGATAGTGTTTCAACAGGTTCCCGGGCTCGGATGAAATTGTTCCCCAACTTGAGTAATGGGCTGCTGGCGGCGGAACGGCGCATGTACCTGGCGTTGCGCCAGCTGGCGGACCGCCGGCTGGCTGCAAGGGCGCGCCGCAACGGCGAGGACCCGAAGCCGGACCACCTGCTGACAGGCGAGCGGGGCGAAGACCACGCGTTCTTCCACCTGAGGTCACTGGGCTACACGATCGTCGCGCGGCGGTGGGTTTCAGCCCGGGTGAAGGGCGACCTCGACCTGGTGGGATGGGACGGCGATACGCTCGTGATCTTTGAGGTGAAGACGCGGACGGCGCGCGACCTGTTTCCAGCAGAGCTTGCGGTGAACGCTCCCAAGCAGAAGCAGCTTCGACGACTGACCGCGGCGTGGCTGGGGCAGCTGCCCGCGCGGCATCGAGGGCGCGTGCCGGTACGGTTCGATGTGGTATCGGTGTATCTCGTCACGGACGAGCCGGAGTTTGAGCATATGCCAGATGCGTTTCCGTATCGGGAACCAAGGTAAGGCTATCCATCGCAAGGGGTTTTGGTGTCTATAGTAGAGAGGTGATCTAGAGCGGTGGTGAAGGAGTCGTCAGCCAGATGAGCCTGATGGATGCACCCCAGTTTGACGAGCGCAGCGAACGCCGGAAGCTGAACCTTCTGATCGGAAGCGGCGTGGTGATTCTGCTGCTGCTGATCCTCACGTTTGCCGGCTACATCTCAGGGCATGGATGGCTGTTCACCAATCTCGGCGCAGAGCACCGCGTGAACAACTTCTTCGACGCGCTCGAGGCCAAGGACTACGCCCAGGCCTACGACATCTACGAGAATGGTCATCCTGATTCTGGCTATCCCCTGGCGCGATTCACAGAGGATTGGACGACGCATTCGCCGGTCAATGGTCCCATCACTTCACACCATGTGGACATCTCCAAGACCGATGGAAGCGGGATGTTCGGCACGGGCATCATCGTCGCCGTCCGCGTCAATCTTCAGGACGGCATCGTGCCGATGGGCCCGGGCGAGCGGCCGAACACGAAACCAGGACACAAGGTGTTCATGTACGTGAATCGCGCAGACGGCACAATGACGTGGCCGGCGCCGCATATCCTCGAGTACTAAAGCACGCCCTGGCGAGCAGGCTGCAGATCATTCGGCACGCGCAGGCTTAGCACAGCCATGATCGACGCGGCCGCAAGCGGAATGCACAGGCCGGCGGCGAGCGAGTGCACCCATCCGGAGAGCGCACCGGTGGCCAGAGGCAACATCGCGGAGCCCGCACCGGCAAGGACGAAGATTCCGACGGACTCAGTCCTCCGCAACGCCAGTGTGAGCGCCAACGGGTACATGGGTCCGGTACCGAAACCGACCGCAAAAGCTGCGACCACGCTCGTTATCCCGGCGTGACCACCGATGAGCACGAAAAGGCCGGCTGCCATCAGCGTTGCGCTTGCTGTGAGAACTCCGCGGTCGTTCAGGCGCGCCGTCTGGCGCAGGGAGTGAACAAGCCGCGCGCTGAGCAGACCCGCCCAGAATGCAGTGGCCGCGCCGATGGTAGTCCTTGCCGATTCGCCGAGCCGCTGCGTGTAGGCGGCCAGCCAGCCGCCGGTCGAGCTCTCCACGCCCGTCGCCGCGAAGAGAATTACCAGCAGCGGCAGAGGCAAGGTCAGCATCGCCCACCGTGCCGCCGAGCTCGCGGAGACGAGGGTGTCCGGAGCCCTGACAGCGCCCTCGCCTTCCATCGTCCACATCCACGCCGCCCAGGCTGCAAAGAAGATGGCGAGCCCGGCGAGCACATGCAGCGGACGTGACGTGCTCAGAGCCGAACCCAGCGCGTGGCCGCCGAGACCCAGCCAGGGCCCGGCGCAGGCTCCTGTGGCCCAAAGCAGATTCAACCGCATTAATTCGGTTCGCCGCTCCGCGGGATACCGCCGGGAGACGAGAAGGCTGGTGGAGGTCATCGCGATGCCCAGACCCAGCCCATAGACCGCCATGGCTGCGAAGCCCCAGCCACGACTTGCCAGCCCGAGCCACGCCGCACCCACGGCCGCGAGCGCTGCGCCCCGTGCGACCGACCGGTTCATGATTCCACGCGAAAGCAGCGCACCGCTTGTGCTGGCAATAAAGAAGCAGAACAGCAGCAGGCCCCCACGCGCATCGCCGATGCTCCAGCGACGCAGCAGAAGCGGCAACAGGGCGCCGGGCAGCGCGACGCTGACGCCGGTCATGGAAAATCCAAGATACAGCCCAATCCTCAATCCAGATCCTTATGCTGCGCTCGCAACACGCATTGATTCCCTGCCATGCTACGTGTTCAACATTGCATCTGCGCGAGGGTATATGCGCACGCATCGAAGCTTACACGAGGTGACCTGCGGCATCGCTGCCCAGAGATGCGCAGAGCGAAGTCAGGAACGGCGCCTGGGCTGCAAGGATGGCTTCGCGGGCGTCGTCGATAGAGAACCACTTGCCGCGATCGACCTCCGGAACTTCAATCATGCGTTTGGAACGCGGCGGCCACTCGACCTCGCAGCTGATACTGCGCAGCTCGTCCGGATTGCAATCGCCCTCAAAGGCCCACGCCTCCACCAGCTTGCCGCTCAACTGGCGAATTGTGCCGAGCGAAAGGAATTCCCCGTTGGGGATGAAACTGGTCTCTTCCTGAAATTCGCGCTTCGCGGCATCGAGCGGCTCTTCGCCGTCAAAGAACTGGCCTTTCGGAATCGTCCACGCGCCCTTGTCTTTGGTCTCCCAGAATGGACCCCCGGGGTGTGCGAGGAAAACCTCGATGCGGCGGTTACGAATCCTGTACATCAGCAATCCCGCGCTGCGTTTTGGCATCTGTTCCGAAAGCTCCGAAGGGTTTATAGCAGCTGCGGAACGATCCCCGCGGCCGTTCCTAACAGAATCTCATCGAACGCGTCCGCGTTCTGCGGCTCCTCGGGTCCGATGTACATGGTGCGGATACCGCGCTGGTTCGCAATGTGCACGAAGCCCGCGGCGGGGTAGACAGAACCGGACGTGCCGATGACGAGCAAAACGGTCGCGCGCTCCAGTTCGCGATAGATGCCCTCCATGTCCAGCGGGATCTCACCGAACCAGACGATATGCGGACGCACAGCATCGCCGCAGGCGTCGCAGCTGGGAAGGGCAGCCGCAGACTCGTAGAATTTCCGGTCGGCGAATGGCTGCTCGCAACTCACACAGCGCGACTGGAACAGCTCGCCGTGCATGTGATGAAGACGATGCGAGCCGGCGCGCTCGTGCAGGTCGTCGACATTCTGCGTGCAGAGGAAGAAGCGATCACCCATCTGCTCTTCGATGGCGGCCAGTGCCCGGTGCGCTGCATTGGGTTGGGCATCCATTGCATCGCGGCGGCGCATGGAGTAGAAGCGCCACACCAGCTCCGGGTTCGCTTCCCAGGCCTCGGGCGTGGCAACCTCCTCTACCCGATGACCATTCCAGAGTCCGCCCGATCCACGGAAGGTGGCGAGCCCGCTCTCCGCGGAGATGCCTGCCCCGGTGAGCACGAAGATCCGGTCCTGTGCAGCGAAGCGCATAAGCGATTATTACCGCTTCGCGCACACGCGTGGCTCGACGAGGTATCCCGGCTGCATGAGATGGGAATCAGTGCTGGTCTTCCAGCCGGGAGATCTGATCTTGATCGAGCTCGTTGCGAATCTGCACCTGGTAATGCATGGTCGCCTTTCCAAGGTCCGCCCGCGCCTGCTCGATGCGATCGATCTGTGCAAAGAGGGCTGTCTCGTCCAGCGTCTTCGCGTGTGTCATCGCCTCCATGCGCTGCTCTTCCTGCTCGAGGCTCTCGTAGCGCTTGAGCAACGCGGGGCGGTTCTGTTCGAAAATAGCGTCCATGTGCCGCTGCTGATCGTCGCTGAGCTTCAACTGCTTGGCAAAGTGCTTGTCGTCCCACCAGCGACCGGGCGGTCCGACCTGAAGGCCACCATGCATTCTCGCGGCATTGTTGCGATTCATCTCGGAGGGAACGTTGGGCGCGCGCGAGAAACCGCCCAGCTCTCTGCTGCGCACGCCGCCTTGTCCGCTGCGCATGCCGCCTTCTCCGCTGCGCATGCCACCTTCTCCGCTGCGCATGCCGCCCGGAAAGCCGCCGCCGCCAGGAGCTCCGCCGTGATGCTGGGCCATCGACGTCCTCGGCATGGAGAGCACAACCAGAAGAGCGAGCGCCAACGTCGCCTGCAAAAGCAGGCGATTGGGCCGCACGAACATCTGGTTGCACGGAAACATTAGTTTGCGACCTCGGAGATCGCCCGGCGATGCGCCGTTCGCGACGAGAGATTCAAATCAGCGGCCGGTACCCGGGGCCCGATCTGTTCGCTGAGCTCGTTGTCAATGGAGAGCATCAGGCTGTTATCCTGCGCGAGTTCATCGTCCGATGGCGCTGCGATCGTGTGCGTAGACTGAACAACAACCGCGCTCTGTTGATTGACCTGCATGTGCGCTCCGATGGCGACGCCGAAGAGAAGCACGCCGGCCAGAGTAGCTCCCCAGCCTGGCATGGCGTTCCAGTTCAGCACCCAGCGGGAAGGTACCTCAATGCGCGCGGCGCGCTGCTCCGCCCAGCGAAGACTGGCATAGTTGAGATCGCCGACGGCGGCGCCGAGCGAGGTCAGTTCCCGCTGACAGGCTGCGCAGCTCTCGACGTGAAGCCGGACGCGCGTGTCGCTGCGGTCTCCGGCAAGAATGTTTGCGAACTGTTCGTCGGTCAGATGTTCAAAGTTCATCGCCGTCCTCCCATCCGCGCGCGCACAGTGCGCACAGCGCGATGCAGGTGCGTCTTTACGGTATTGATCGGCATGCCCATAGTCGCGGCGATGTCGCCAAGGTCCATCTCCTCCTGGAAGCGGAGCACGAACGCAGTGCGCTGATTGAGCGAGAGCGTCTGCAGAATCGCCACCACCTCACGCGCACGCTCGCGGGCCAATAACTGTTCTTCCGGCGAGCTTGCCGCGCTGGGCAGCATGCCGGCGATTTCCGTGACGTCGGTCGCGGTCTTGCGCACCTGCTTCCAGAAACGGAACTTCTGGGTGCGCTGATAGTCGCGGACCAGGTTCAGCGCGATGGAATGAAGCCATGTCTGCACGCTGCAATCGCCACGGAAGTTGTGGCGGTTAGACCACGCCTTGACGAAGCAGTCCTGCACAATGGATGCGGCAAGGTCCTCGTCACCGAGCGAGAACGTGACAAACCGCAGCAGCCTCGCACGGTGCGCCTGGACCAGGTCTTCGATATCGTCCAGCTCGGTGAGTGCGCGCTCACGGCTGGTAAGGCGGAGAACATCCGTCGCCATAGCCATTTGCATGCAAGCGTAGACGCATTTTTATCGATTGGCGAGTACAGCACACGGTTTTTATCGCGTCACGACGATCAGCGATCGTGCTCCAGGGCCCAATGCACCGTCCATGGGCCCAAGGTGCCGGGCTCCGGCTGCGAACCCTCCAGCCAAAGCACGCCGTCAGAGCTGGTCCGCGTAAACGAACTGGAAGCCGCTGCGCATAGATTTGCCCGGAGACGGAGCCGGCCCTCTTGCTTCACCGTCCATTCGCACTCGAACCGGCCGCCGGAGTGGACCAGGCAGGTTCCGCGAGGTTCGAGGCCGTCCAAAAGCGGCAGGATGCGCTGCCGGCGAATCTCCAGAATGCGCCGATACCAGTCGAACCGCGCCGCATGGAACGGATCATTCAGTTCCTCCCAGCGCAGTTTGGACGAGAGGAAGGTGGATTCGGCCTGGGGGTCGGGGGCGCCGCGCAGCGTCTCCTTATCGACCTGGCCCGTCTGCGTCAGCTGCTTCGTGCGCCCGCGCCGGACAGCCTCCGCCAGTTCACCGCCGTAATCCGAGAAAAACGGAAACGGCGTGGTTGCGGCCCACTCTTCGCCCATAAACAGCATGGGAATCTGCGGCAACAGCAGGTAGATGGCCGCAACCGCGCGCACCGCCTCCGGGGACGCCAGCTTGTCGATCCGCTCGCCAGAGACCCGGTTCCCGACCAGATCGTGGGTCTGAATGAAGCTGACAAAAGCGGTCATCGGAACCGGGATTCGATCGTCGGGCGGGCAGGAGGGACCTCCACTGAAGAAGCCTTCAGCCAATGCGCGCGCCAACTCGTCGGTCTCGTGGCGGCGGGCCGGGTCTGACTCATCGCAGTCCCCACTCATCGAAAGTCCGAGCATGTGGTCGATCGCATGATTCCACTGCGCGGCGTACGGCGCGTAACCGCGCGGGTCGCGCCTCAGCAGCGGGGCAATGCTCTTCTCGTTCTCGAGAATGAGATGGATGTGGCGATTGCCGGCGGCCGCGTGGACGCGCTCTGCAATTTCGTTGAGGATGTGCCGCGGGCTCGTGTCGATCATCGCGTGCGAGGCATCGAGCCGCAATCCATCGACGTGGAACTCGCACGTCCAGTAGACGGCGTTCTGCACGATGAACTCGCGCACCTCGCGACTGCGCGGACCATCGAAGTTCAACCCCGGGCCCCATGCTGTCTTGTGACTCTCGCTGAAGATCTGCGGGAAGTATTTCGGAATGTAATTCCCTTCGGGACCGAAGTGGTTGTAGACCACGTCAAGAATCACCATGATGCCGTGCGCGTGTGCGGCATCGATGAACGCCTTCAGATCCTCGGGCCGGCCGTAGGTTGAATCGGGTGCATAGATCTGCGCGCAGTCGTAACCCCAGCTGCGTTGCCCTGCGAACGCGCAGATGCACATCAGCTCCACGGCGGTGATGCCGAGGTTCTTCAGATGACCCAGCCGGCCGATCGCCGCAGGAAAGGTTCCCTCCGGCGTAAACGTGCCGACGTGCAGCTCATACAACACCGCTTCATCCCACCGGCGCCCCGACCACTCCGCGTCGCTCCACTGAAAGGTGCAGGGATCGATGACTTCGCTCGGCCCATGCACTCCGGCGGGCGCATAGCGTGACGCCGGGTCGGGCACATGCGCACCGTCCGGAAGCAGGAAGCTGTAAAGCGTGCCGGGACCCACATCGTCAACCGCCGCCGCATGCCATCCGTCACCGTCGCTCAGCATCGCAACAGGCTCACGAGTATTCGGCGCTCGCTCGTCGATAGCTAGCCGGACACTCGATGCGGCCGGAGCAAACAGCCGGAAGATAACTCCGCCTTCAGCCCGCAGCTCGGGACCAAAGCGCGGCATGGATTTTTCTGAGGATGGAGTCTCCGCGGAGTTCTGCCAGCCTGGATCTGAGCTAGGCCTCGGGGCCGCGCCGTCGTCGGAGGATGATTCGGGCATCACTTTGCTCATTCGTGACCGCGGAGAAAATGTTCTGCGAACGCAGACGATCTTTTCAAGGCGAGACGCGAGCCCGAAGCAAGACCAGCCGCGTTAGTTTGGATCACGACGACGCGTCGACGCTACCGCTCCCATAACACCCGCGCCCAGTAACACAATCGCGATGGCGAGAATCCAGTGCTCAGGCACGTGTGCCAGGTGCGCGACATACGCGATCCCGGCGACGAAGATAATCGTTCCAATCAGGTACAAAGTGAAGGACATTTAACTCCTCCGCCATTTGGCGCAATCAGAGTGGCCTTCTCTACGATGCAGATTCAGCGGCTTGCGTCACCCGGCAACGTCTCATCCAAGCGATACAGCGCTTGATAAGCCGCTGCGCGGACCACGTGAAAATAATCCGAGGCAACCAAATACAGCACTCCAACACCAGTCCACCACCAGGTGAGGAACGTCTGCGTCTCGACGCTCTCAAACGGCAGCGGGCACGCCGAAAAGACCAGCGCCAGCACAAGCAGCGCGATCTTGACGATGCCCATCACGAGGTTGATCTCGATGAGCTTGGACTTGAGCGGACCAAGCCGCACCGCCGCGCGCAGGCTTGCCCCGGCACCCAGGCCTCGCGACATCGCCAGCACCGGCGCAATGCGTAGAATCCAGCTCACGGCTGCCCAGAAGACAAACAGCAGCAACGTCGTGGTGACCGCCATGGCGAAGCCCGGAACGTACGCAGGCTCGAGCCCGCGCTCCATCGGGCCCCAGATACAGCTCGTCGCTATCCTGACAAGAAGTGTGAACCACAACGCCACAAGCGCCGCAAACGCATAAGCACGCAGCATGGCAAGGACGACCGCAGTTCCGCGTCTCAACCGCAGCGAAGGATCCCAGCGGCGAACGACCCTTCCCCGGCCCAGACCCGCAAAGACCGACCATGCCGCTATCCCGCCGAGCAACGGCCAAAGCTGCGCCAGCACATCAGAGGTTCCGCGCGCGACGAGCCCGCCGCGCAGCAGTATGGGCCCGATATCATGGACTTTCAGCCCCCAGATCATCACAGCGTCATGCGCGAAGAACCAGATGAGAGCCGCGGCAATCACGCCAAAGCTCCACCGCCACAGGAGCTCCAGCCCGGTAAGCGATGGCCGCTTCCACACCGCTGCCATCACGCCAACAAACGATTGCGTGCCGCGCACCACACCCTGCGGGCTGTGGATGCCGTGGATATTGCTTGCCGACCTCTCTCCCAGAGAACTGCTCACTAACACCGACCGTGTTTCCAGTGTATCGCCACATATTCTCCAACGAAGGACCGCTAACTATAATCGCCACAATGCCGGGACAGAAAATTGCTGAACGTCATTCTCTGGGCCGCAACACCTCTGTCCTGCTTGACGTAGTTCGGTTCTTCGCTGCGGCGGTTGTTGCAACCACCCACCTCTCCACATTCGTCCGGTCGAAGCCGCTACTCCCTGGAGAAAGCGCCAACGCCGCCGTCTGCATCTTCTTCGTGCTCTCCGGATTCGTCATCCGCTTTGTTACCGTCACGCGCGAAACCAATGCTGCGGAATACTGGATCGACCGCGCTTCGCGCATCTATTCCGTTGTCGCTCCCACGCTCGCTCTCACTGTGCTCTTTGAGGGCGCAGCCCTCCTCTTCAACCCCGCCGTCTATCACGGCTTCGCCCAGCCTTATCTCTGGACCCAGGTCCCAGAACAATTGCTTACCAATGTGACCTTCACCTCAGGCTACTGGGGTTACGGCGCTTCGCCACTATCCAACCTTCCGTTCTGGTCGCTGACCTATGAGTGCGTCTACTACGTGCTGTACGGGCTGATGCACTATACGACGAGGCTTCGCTGGTTCCTGGTTCCTGCGATTCTTCTTCTCGTCGGCCCATCCATCGCCCTCCTGTTCCTGGTCTGGTGGATGGGCGTCCTGCTCTTCGAGGCATACAGCCTTTTGCATAAGAACAGGAAAGGACCAGGAATCGCTGCCCTGGCTGCCTTCGCAGGCGTATGTCTCAGTGCCTTGCTTCGCAAACAGATTTTCGGCCTTCTTCACGGAACCGACGTCGGCTGGCGCAGAGCACAGGCAACTCGCTTTGCGTCGTCAACGCCCCTCGGTTACCGGCTCTTTCATGGCGCTACCGTGCCGTGGATCGATCGCCTGAGCATCAGCTTCTTCTTCACCGGCACTCTCTTTTGCCTCGTTCTTCTTGCGCTGATACTGGTACTGGAAAGCTTCTTTCCCGCGATCCCGCGTTCTGCCGCCGGCGCCATACGCACCGTAGCAGACAGCACATTTACCCTCTACCTTCTGCACGTTCCTTTCTTCATCCTGGCATTCAGCATCGCAGGCGGACCCGCGCGCACGTGGTCAGGAGGTTCCATCGCCTTCGTGGCAGTCGTGCTGCTCAGCGTCGTCTTCGCGATACAGTTCGATCACCTGAAGCTCTGGATGCGAAACCGCCTGCGCCGACGCATCGGGCCTGCGGTGAACTGACGCTCGTTTTTCTACTTCACCACCAGGTTGACGAGCTTGCCCTTGACGACAATCGTCTTTACAACCAGCTTGCCCGCGATGCGCGCCGCGACCTTCTCGTCGGCAAGGGCTGCGGTCTTGATTGCTTCTTCGTCCGCGCCTGCCGCAAGCTTCACGACGTTGACGAGTTTGCCGTTCACCTGCACGGGAACCTCGATCTCGCTCTCACGCGCCAGCTCCGCGTCTGCCTTCGGCCACGGCTGGCGCAGCAATGAATCACGCTCGCCGATCTCCTCCCAGAGCTCCGCTGCAACAAACGGAGCAAACGGAGCCAGCAACAACACCAGCGTGCGAATCACCTCGGCGATGGTCGCGGTGGAGATCTCACCCGAGTCCATTTTTGCTTCGGCCGCAGTCATCTCGTTCACCAGGATCATGATCGCGGCGATGCACGTGTTGAAGTGCCAGCGCCCGCTGAAATCCTCGGTGATCTTTGCGATCGTCTGGTGCAGCGTTCGCAGCAGCACTGCACCAGCGGGAGTCTGCGCGGCGAATGCCTTCGCGGCAATCTCGTCGCCGTGCGCTCCGCCCTCGATGCTGCGCAGGTCCGGCGCAAATTTCGTCGCCAGCCGGTACACGCGAGAGAGAAAACGGCTAATCCCCGCGACGCCTTCTTCCTGCCACTCGAGTTCACGATCGGGCGCCGTAGCGAACAGCGCATACATGCGCGTCGCATCCGCACCGTAACGCGCGATCATGTCATCCGGCGAGACGACGTTGCCCTTCGACTTCGACATCTTCGCGCCGTCTTTGATCACCATGCCCTGGGTGAACAGCCGCGTCGCCGGCTCGTCAATCCTGATCATCCCCAGGTCGCGCATCACCTTCGTCCAGAAGCGCGAATAGATGAGATGAAGGATCGCGTGTTCCACGCCGCCGATGTACTGATCGATCGGAAACCAGTAGTTCGCCTTCGCAGAGTCGAACGGCGCGCTGGCATTGTGCGCGTCAGTATAGCGGTAGAAATACCAGCTGGAGTCGACGAAGGTATCCATCGTGTCGGTCTCCCGCCGCGCCGGCCCGCCACACTTCGGGCACGTCGTGTTCACGAACTCCGGAACCCTGCCCAGCGGGCTTCCGCCCTGTTGCGTAATATCGACGTTCTCCGGCAGCAGCACAGGCAGCGCACTCTCCGGCACCGGAACGATTCCGTCCTTGTCGCAATAGATCATCGGAATCGGCGTGCCCCAATAACGCTGGCGGCTCACACCCCAATCCTTCAACCGGTAGGTTGTTGTGCGCTTGCCGAAGCCGCGCTCCTCCGCAAAGCGTCCCATCTTCTCCTGCGCTTCGAGAACCGCTTCACCGGTCCACTCGCCGGAGCTCACCAGCACAGCATCGTCTTCGCCGACGTACGGCAGCGCGAGATCGCCTGAATCGTCGCCGGCCCCGCCCGAGGTTGCCGGCGCAACAACCCGCGTGATCGGCAACCCATACTTCGTCGCGAACTCGTAGTCTCGCTCGTCATGTGCCGGCACGCTCATAATCGCGCCGGTGCCGTAGTCCGCGAGGATGTAGTTCGCAACCCAGATTGGCAGCGTCTCGCCGGTGAACGGATTCACCGCCTCGCGGCCGGTCGGCACACCATGCTTCTCGATGTTGCCAATGTCTCCCGTCTCTTTCGCGGCCTTCTGTTCGGCGATCATCTGCTCGACGGCCTTTGCGAGTTCCGCATCCTGAGCGGCCCATCCCTTCACCAGCGGATGTTCGGGCGCAAGCTGGATCGACGTTGCACCGAAGATCGTGTCGATGCGCGTAGTGAACACCGCAATGGTCTTCTGTTCCCTGATCCCTGATCCCTGATCCCTGTCATCTTCCGCCACGCGGAAGATGACCTCCGCTCCCTCGCTGCGGCCGATCCAGTTGCGCTGCATCGTGCGCACCTTGTCCGGCCAGCCTGGCAGCTTGTCGAGCCCATCCAGCAACTCGTCTGCATATTTCGTGATGCGCAGAAACCACTGCTCCAGTTCGCGCTGTTCTACAAGCGTGTCCTCATGCCGCCAGCAGTAGCCGTTAACCACCTGCTCGTTCGCCAGCACGGTGCAGCACTTCGGGCACCAGTTCACCTTGCTCGATTTGCGATACGCGAGCCCCTGCTCATACATCTTCAGGAAGAACCACTGGTTCCAGCGGTAGTAGTCCGGAAGGCAGGTCGTCACCTCGGTGCCGGCCCAGTCATAGCTGAAGCCCATGCGCCGCATCTGCTGGCGCATCGCCGCGATGTTGCTCTGCGTCCACTCGCGCGGCGGCGTGTTGTTGTTGATCGCCGCATTCTCCGCCGGCAGACCGAACGCGTCCCACCCCATGGGGTGCAGCACGTTGTAGCCGCGCATCCACATGTAACGCGCCAGCGCGTCGCCGATGGAGTAGTTGCGCACATGCCCCATGTGCAGCTTGCCGCTAGGATACGGCAGCATCTCCAGGCAGTAGAACTTCTGCTTTCCGCCGGCGTGGTCTTCGGCCCGATAGAGCGCGGCATCGGCGTCCCACCGCGCCTGCCACTTCGTCTCGATCTCCGCCGGGTTATACCTCTCCGCAGCCGCAGCCGGTGCGGCGTCTTTCGTGAACTCTGGCATAGAGTTCCATTGTAAAGAACCCTGCTCCCACGCGGCCGCCACGGCCGGCGCGGGCCCTCCCAACCCACAGATCTCTCCAGCACTTCGATGCCGCAGCTATACTGCGCTATCTCTCCAAAACTCATTAACGCGTTTTCGGGGCCACTCCGAGAGAATCCATCGCTGGAGCCTGATTAACTATGTGCGGAATTGTCGCCTTCTTCTCGCGTCGTGCCCCCATCGCTTTATCCACCGTTGAGCGGGCCGCACAAAGCCTTCACCACCGCGGTCCTGACGGCCAGCGCCACTGGATCTCGCCGGATCGGCGCGTCGCCTTCGGGCACACCCGCCTCAGCATCATCGATCTCGTCACCGGCGACCAGCCCATTGCTTCTGAGGACAACTGCACCCACATCGTCGTCAACGGTGAGTTCTACGGCTTCGAGCGCATCCAGCGCGATCTGGAG
>DATNGO010000104.1:0-7298 GCA_035605855.1 Acidobacteriaceae bacterium
TTGGTGGGAGGACGCGTGAGCCCGAGGTGGTGGCGGGGGTCTGTGGGGTGTTGTTTTGTCAAGTGGGGTGCTGAGGAATTGGGAAAGGGTCGCGCGCTACCACGCGCGATACCACCACCCTGCCGCTTGCCACCCCAGCGAGCACAGAACGCTCGCCGGGGACCCCGGTGCGCGTCGAGGGTGGGGCACCCGGCGGGCTACCAGCCCATTTTCTTTTTGGGACCGACCGAGGGCCAAGCCTAAAGGCTTGGCTTACCTAGAAACAAAGCAACCGCAGATTCCCTTCGGGAATGACAAAAAGAAGGGCAAAGACGAGAGCAAAGGCAAAGACGAGAGCAAAGGCAACCGCAAAGGCAACCGCAGATTCCCTTCGGGAATGACAAAAAGAAGAAGCAAAAGCATCGCGCGTCCTAAGGCGCGATAACCCGAGTAGGAGGGTGGGGCCGCGGGGTCACAAGATGCTCACCTCAGTTGTTGACGGTGAGGGTGAAGGTGGTCGTGCCGGCGATGGCGGTGTTCACGGAGTCCTTGCCCTCAAGAGTGACGGTGTAGACCTGGGGCTGGGGGGTGGTGTTGCCGCCAGGACCGCTGCCCGCGGTGCTGGAGCCGCCGCCGCAGCCGGTGAGTGTGGCGGCGGCGATGGCGAGCAGGGCGGTGGAGAGGAGCGCAGAGATTTTCCGGCGACGGCGTAAGGGAAGGATTCCGAAGAGAAGAAGGGCGGCCAGGGTGGCTGCCGCGGGTGCGTTGTGGGAGCGGGGCGAAGGTGGATGTGGGGCGGAAGCTCTCTGTCCGGAGGAGGGGAAAGAGACGGAGGGCAGAGGACCGGAGCACGTGGTGCCTGCACCGATGTACAGGGTGCCCGTGGTGGGGCCGCTGACGAGCGGCGCCTTGACGATGTAGCAGAGGGTCTGCGAGAGGCTGCCGCTGACGGAGAGAGACCAGGTGAGCTCGCCGTTGTATCCCCCGTTGGGCGTGATGGTGATGGGCGCGGAGCCGGTGCTGTTGTTGGACATGGTGATGTTGCCGGCCGTGAAACTGACGCCTCCGGTGGCGAGGACGTTGCCGACGGTAATGGCGTACGCAGCCGCGGAGGGCAGGTGCGTGGCGTCGCCGCTGTAACGAGCGACGAGGAGGTGCGCTCCGGCCTGCGCCGGAGCTACGAAGCTGTAGTTGACCGAGCCCTGGTTGTTCGCGTCGCTTCCGAGTGCGAGCGCCGGATTGACGGTTTTGCCGTCAAGGAAGATGGAGAGCGAGCCGGTGGGGAGGGTGGGTCCGCCAGGCAGATAGCCGGTGCTGACGAGGATCTGAACGGGGACGGTGGCGCCCGCGGCGGCCGAAGTCTGCGTGATGGAGAAGAAGGTGGTGGTTGGGGTGAGGCCGCCGGTTGAGAAGGCAGGCCACGCGGTGGCGAGATTGGTGAAGTCGAGACTGCCGAGGCCGGTGGCCATGTCGTAGCCGGTGGTGGCGGCATAGACGGACTGGCCGGGAGTGCCGCAGTTGCCGTCGCCGGCGACGCAGGCCGTGGTTCCGGAGGTGATGTCGTGGAATGCCGAGGCGTAGACGGAGGGTTGTGCGGCGAGGGAGTAGAGCGTGGGATTGAGGTTTCCCTGGCCGAGGGTGTGCTGGTACTGATTGAGCACGGCGACGAAGCCGGCGAAGAGAGGAGCGGCGAAGCTGGTGCCTCCGGCAAGGATGTAGCGATTGTTGCTGTTCTGGACGGTTCCGCCGGCGCAGTCGGAGGAGGCTCCGGTGAAGCTCTGGTCGTCGGTGCAGAGGATGTAGCCGGGACTGGCGATGGAGGACTCGAGGGCGACGTCGGGCAGGAGGCGGAAGCTGCCGGACGGGATGCCGGGGACGCCGGCCTGCCAGGAGGGGCGCGGGAAGAAGTTGCTGCTGCCTCCGCCGGACGCGGCGATGCCGAAGCTGGAGGTGTCCTCGTTCCAGGCGACCTCAGGGACATAGGACACGAGCGACTGTTTGTTGTCCGCGGCGCCGGCGCTGGACCAATACTTGCTGATGCCCGCGGTATAGGTTCCGGACGCCAACTGGGTGCCGCCTACGGCGGTGACGAACGGGCTGCTGGCGGGGAAGCTGGCGGCGAGCGCCTGCTGCTGGGTTAGCGAGACGCCGCTGCTGGAGCTGAAGGGAGAGCAGGCAGTGGCTCCGCTGTCGCCCGAGGCCACGACAATGGTCTGGCCCTGCGCGGCGGCCTGCTGGAGGATGGCGTTGTACTGCTCGAGATCGGTGCTGCTGACGAGCGATTCGCAGGTGCCGTAGCTGACGCTGATGACGGGAGCGATGTCCTGCGTGATGGCGAAGGCGAGGGCGTCGAATGCGTTGTAGTTGGGGCTGGTGCCGGTGAAGACGAAGAAGATGCTGGCGCTGCGGGCGATGCCGGAGCTGTACTCGAGATCGATGTCAGCCTCGGCTTCATCGCCGGGAATGGCGGCCTCGACGCCGGTGCCGGGCATGAGCACGGGGGTGATGGACGCGGAGCCTCCACCGAGCAGTGTCTGAAAATTGGACACCGCGGAGCCGGACGCGGTGGGGACGAAGGACTGGCCGACGACCGCGATGCTCTGGCCGGTGCCGGGGAAGTTGCCGACGCTGGCGAAGAGCGGGGCGAGGTCGTACATGGTCGCGATGTCGGGAGGGGAGAGGAAGTGCGACTGGCTGCCGGCGGTGGTGTAGAAGGGGCGGACAGGGGTGAAGTTGGGCCGGGGGCGGAAGTCGGAGAGGTGAAGGATGGCGGCGGTGAGGGGAGCGAGCGCGGGCGGGAGGGAGAGCTCGGTGGCGGGGGCGAAGTGGAGCTCGGCGTCGGCGTCGTTGCCGGAGCGGAAGCGGTGGAGCTGGGCGCCGAAGGCCTGCTGGATCTGGGCGGCCGTGCCGGAGAAGGTGATGCTGTCTGGATGGCTGGAGGGGCCAGGGGAGAGGGTGTCGAGGGTGAAGCCGTGCGCCTGGAGCCAAGACTCTGTGGCGGCGATGTCGGCATCGGCGACGCCGAAGCGGGCGGCGAAGTCTTCAGGCGTGAGCCAGTGATGAAAGAGCGGCGAGGAGGGGTCGGTCTGCTGGGCGAGGAGCTGCTGGAGGTCGGCCTGCTGCGCGGTGGAGCGCTTGAAGACGAGGGTGACGCCGCGGATGAGAGTGCCGGGCGCGAGAGGGCCGAGGTCGTCGGAGAGGCGGACGCGGGGGTTGAGTGAGCCGGCGAGCGGGACGGAGGGAGTGAGCTCGATGGGACCGCGGATGCGTGGAGCGGGGGCCTGCGCGCAGGCAGGGAGTGCGGAGAGAAGCAGAGCGAAAGCAGACGAGAGCCGAGCGAGCCGATGAAGCCTGGTGATGTGACACATGATTTTTGAGAGCCTGCAAAAGTGTAGAGGGAGCTCGAGCGATACGTTAGCAGAGAAATAGCTGTGGGAGGCGGCCGATTTCAGGACGGTAGACGCGCGGACGTATGATGACGTGGTGTCGCTGGATGGGGCAGTAACGTGGGAGGAGTTGCCGGGTGGGGTTGGCCTGCGCACGGAGCTGAGTCTGCGAGGGATGAGGTTCGCGGCGGCGCACGGGCTGGTGTACGAGCGCACGGATGGCGGGGTGCCGGGCATCATCTTTGCGCGGAGTGAAGACGGCAGGCATGGGAACTTTCATCCGCGGGCGTATGAAGCGATCTGCGCGCGGGCGGAGTGGAAGAGACGGCTGGAGAAGGTTCATACGGCGCACAAGCGGGTGCGAGTGCGGGCCGACTGGAAGTGGATGGAGCTGGACTGCGCGAACAGCTCGGATGCTCTGCTGATGAATGTGTTTTGTCATCCGGGTGTGATGGAGTGTGCGAGCGTGCGGGCGATGCTGGGGATTGCGGAGGGTGCGGTGCCGGAGTTCGGCGTGAAGCCGCGGACACCGCTGAAGGGAGGCAAGCGCGACGGCATGACCGACAATACCGAGGTGGATATGCGGGTGGGCGATCTGCTGGTGGAGGCGAAGCTGACGGAGTCGGACTTTCAGAACGCGCGGATGGGTTTGATTGAGCGATATCGGGATCTGGAAGAGGTGTTCGATGTCGCGGAGTTGCCGGTGCGGTGTGGGCGCGTGATGGGGTATCAGCTGATTCGGGGGACGCTGGCGGCGTTTGCGAGTGGGAGTTCGTTTTGCGTGTTGTGCGATGCGCGCAGGCCGGAGCTGGTGGAGATCTGGTACGCGGTGATGCGGGCTGTACGGTCGTTTGAACTGCGATGCAGGCTGAAGCTGCTGACATGGCAGGAGCTGGCGGGAGTTGTGCCGGGTGAGTTGCGGGAGTTTCTGGCGGAGAAGTATGGGGTTTTGAGTAGTTAGGGAGTTAGTGAGTTAGTGAGTTAATGAGTTAGGGAGTTAGTGAGTCATGGAGTCAGGGAGTCAGTGGGGTGGCGGGTTGGATTTACTGACGGCTAACTGCTTTCGAATGGTCAAAGGAGTTGCGATGCGTCGTTTGTTTGCGAGCTTGGTTGTAGCGGGATGCTTGATCGCGGGTTCTGCGTGGGGAAGGGCACAGCAGCAGCAACAGGGTGTGTACTCGGCGGAAGCGGCTCCGCCACCGAGCCACGATGAGACGTGGTGGAAGCATGCGGTGATCTACGAGATCTATCCGCGAAGCTTTCAGGATTCGAACGGCGATGGCGTGGGCGATCTGAATGGGATTCGCGAGCGGCTGCCGTACCTGCAGAAGCTGGGGGTGGATGCGGCCTGGATTGCGCCGATGTTTCCGTCGCCGCAGGTGGATTTTGGGTACGACATCTCGAACTACGAGGCGGTCGACCCGCAGTATGGCACGATGGCGGATTTTGACGCGCTGATGGCCGCGGCGAAGCAGCACAATGTGCGGATCATTCTGGATATGGTGCTGAATCATACGTCGGACAAGCACCGGTGGTTTGTGGAGTCGGCGAGCTCGCGCACGAATGCGAAGGCGGACTGGTATGTGTGGAATGACGGCGTGAAGGCGGATGCGCCGGGAGTGACGGCGTATCAGAAACGGTGGGAGCACGACGGGATGGTGCCACCGAATAACTGGACGTCGTTGTTCGGGGGCTCGGCCTGGGAGTGGGTGCCGGCGAGAAAGCAGTTTTACTATCACCGCTTCTATAGGCAGCAGCCGGATTTGAACTGGAACAATCCTGCAGTTGAGAAGGCGATGTTCGACATGATGCGCTTCTGGCTGGACAAGGGCGTGGCGGGCTTCCGGCTGGATGCGATTCCGTCGCTGTTTGAGGATCCGCAGCTGCGCAATGAGCCGGAGACGGGCGGCGTGAATGCATATGGCGATCCAAATGTGAACACGGAGTACACCGATAATCTGCCGGAGGTGCACGAGGTGATTCGGAAGATGCGCGCGATGGTGGATGGGTATCCGGGGCATCGCGTGCTGATTGGCGAAACGTATCTGCCGAATACGGCGGAGCTGGACAACTGGTACGGCGGCGCGGCGAAGAATCAATTGCAGCTCGCGATGGATATGCTGGTGGGCTTCAACGGCCGCTATTCGGCGGAGCACTTCAGGAAGTACATCGGTGAGGCGGAGACGGAACTGCAGGGGTCACAGCCGCTGTTTGTGTTCGATAACCATGACAATGCGCGGTCGATTACGCGGTATGGCGACGGCGTGCACGATGTGGCGATAGCGAAGACGGTTGCGGCGATGCTGCTGACGACGAGGGCGACGGCGCTGACGTACTACGGCGCGGAGATTGGCATGGCGACGACTCCGCCGACGAGGAAGGAAGATGTGAAGGATCCGATCGGCATTACGGGATGGCCGAAGGAGAAGGGGCGAGACGGCGAGCGCACCCCGATGCAGTGGACGCCGGGGCTGGATGCGGGCTTCTCGACCGCGAAGACGACCTGGCTGCCGATTCCGCCAAGCTATAAGACGATTAATGTGCAGACGGAGAGCGCGAATCCTGACTCGCTGCTGAACTGGTACAAGCAGTTGATTGCGCTGCGCAGGACGAATCCGGCGCTGCATGATGGCGGGTTCGCGATGCTGGATACGTCGAGCCCGGATGTGTTGAGCTATGTGCGCACGCCGCCAAAGGGAAGCAAGCCGGTGGTGGTGGCGATCAATATGAGCGCGCAGCCGCAGACGGTGTCGCTGAATGTGGCGGCGTTTGATGGGACAGGGAAGGTGGCGAAGACGCTGGCGGCGAGTGAGGCGTCGTTGCGTGGGGTGACGTCGACGGAGAATGTGACGCTGCCGGCGTATTCGGCGTGGGTGGCGGAGGTGGAGTAGCTCGAAGACATACCTCAGGGGCTAAAGCCCCTTTCCGTTTCGGAAGCGGGAGAGACCCGAGCCTGAAGGCTCGGGGTACCCAGAAGCAACGGCAACAGCAAGAACAAAAGCAGATCCCCCTTCTCCACCCCAGCCAGCAAGCGGGCCGGGGACCTCTTCGGGAATGATAAAGAGAAGAGCAAGAGCAAGAGCAAGAGCAAGAGCAACAGCAACAGCAAGACAAAAGCAACGGCAACAGAATCGCGCGTCTTAACGCGCGATACCACCACCCTGCCGCTGCGCGGCGAGGGTGGGGCACCCGGATCGTGCCGCAGCTATTGCTGGAGGACGGCGACGGCGTATTGCGCTAGGGTGACGGAGGTGGTGGTGTTGCCGGCGAGGACGTCGTGCATCGGTGAGGAAAGCGTGATCGTGACGGGCGAGGCGTTGTAGTTGGTGAGGATAAGGATGTCTTTGCTGTCACCTGTGCGGATGGCGACGTCGACGCCTTCGGGGATGTTGGGGAGGATGGGGGCGAGGCCGGCGTCGGAGAGCATCCAGGCGGCGGCGCGCTTCATGGCGGCGGGGTCGAGCGAAGCGCCGATGTAGGTGATGTTGCCGTTGCCGATTTTGCGGGTGACGGCGGCGGGCTGATCGTCGAGCCAGCCGTTGGACTTGCCGTAGTGCATGAGGATTTTGGTGTCGGGTGAGGTGACGGAGAGCTGCTCGGCCCAGAGGGTGTCTTCGCCGGAGCCCCAGTCGCCGGAGACGGGGACGGTGGTGTCGAGCGCGTAGAACTGCGCGACCTTGGCGCCGAGGAGATCGGCAAGCGGGCCGGGCTGGCGCTGCGGCCAGAGCGAGTTGTCTTCATCCTTCATGCCGGATCGTGGACCGAGCACGAGATGGCCGCCGTTGCGAACGTAGGCTTCGAGATTTTTTGCGGCCTCGGGTGTGATGAGGTTGAGCGCGGGCGCGACGACGAGCTTGTAGTGATCGAGCGGAACGTTGTCAGGGATCACGTCGACGGATCGTACGGCGTCATGCAGCGGCGTGTAGAAGCTCA
>DATNGO010000105.1:0-32889 GCA_035605855.1 Acidobacteriaceae bacterium
TTCTGTTGGGGTTGATCTTCCTGGTCTTCGGGCTGAACGGGCTTCTGCACTTCTTCAATCCGCCGCTGCCGGCGGGCGATGCGCTGACCTGGTACGGCATTATGGCGGCGCATCATTGGATCAACTTCGTTGCGGTCGTGCAGCTTATCGGCGGCTTGTTGCTGCTGGTGGGCAGGTTTGTGCCGCTGGGGCTGACGCTGCTGGCGCCGGTGATTGTGAACATCCTGCTGTATCACGCGCTGCTGTGGCCGCATGGGTATGCGCTGGCGATCGTGGCGCTGGTGCTGGAGCTGTTCCTGCTGGCGGTCTACTGGAGGAGCTTCGCTCCGTTGCTCTATCCGAATCCGGAGGCAAAGACTCCGAAACTTTAGGGCGCGGAGTTGCATCTGAGCAGGGTGCTTTCGCGCGCTTCGTGTCGTTGATTTTAAAAAGGAAGGGTGACTGAAGAGATGAAGTGGCTCGTGCTGATCTGCCGAATCCTGCTTGGTCTTGTGTTCGTCTTCTTTGGGCTGAACGGACTGCACCAGTTTCTGCCGGCCCCAATGCCGCCGCGGGGAACTCCGATGGGTGACATCGTCAACATCATGCATGACGTTGGCTGGTCTCAGGCTGTGGCCGCGTTCCAGGTGATCGGCGGTCTGCTGGTGTGGTTTGGTGGAACATTGCCGTTCGGGCTTTGCATTCTCTGCCCGGTCACGGTGAATATCTGGCTGTTCCACACCCTGTTTCATGCGACCGCGCCGCAGTTCATCTTCATGCCGATCCTCGTGACGATTCTGGAGATTGTGCTGCTGTATGCGTATCGCGGGTCGTTCGCGGGTATATGGACGACGAAGGCGAAGCCGGCGCTGTAGTTCAACGGCGGGCGGCGGCCTTTGCGGTCCTCTTCGATGATTTCTTCGCGGGTGCGCTGAGCGCTTCGCGGGTGCGCTTTGTCAGCTTCGCGAAGATGACGGCATGGGCGCTGCGGAGCTCGGCCTCCCATTCGGCGGGGCGGAGGGCGGACCACGCTGCGGTGGCGACCCAGTGGGCGCGGGCGAGGTACGGCGCGGGGTAAAAGCCTTCGAGCTCGAGGAGCTCGAGGGCGCGCTCGGGGCCGGCGGCGAAGGAGATCACGCCATGTCCTCCGGCAGAAGGCCCGTCGGTGAAGAGGTTGATCAAGGCGAACATCTTGCCGCCGATGCATTTGTCGCCGACCCAGAAGACCAGGTTGTCGCCCCACTGAAGGGTTTCGGCGACATGCGGGAGCGTGAGGAGAAAGGCCCGGGCTCGCTCGGCGTCCATGGGGCGAAGTATAGGCGCGCGCTGCTGACAGGAGCTGTCAGGAGAGTTTGGCTCTTATACTTTGAACAAGCATGTCCATTGAGAGCCAGACCATTCCTATGCACGCGTTTGCACCTGTAGAAGAACAGCTTGACCTGATTACAAAAGGCGCGGCGGAGCTTGTGCCGGCGGCCGGGAGCGCGGCGCCCGATGCGCTGCGGGCGCGGCTCGAAGAGTCGCGGAAGACAGGCGTGCCCTTGCGGATCAAGGCGGGGTTTGATCCGACGTCTCCGGACCTGCACCTGGGGCACACGGTGCTGATGCGGAAGCTGCGGCACTTTCAGCAGCTGGGGCATACGGTGATTTTTTTGATCGGGGATTCGACCGCGCTGATCGGCGACCCGACGGGAAGAAATGTAACGCGCAAGCCGCTGACTCGCGAAGAGATTATGGCCAACGCTCAGACGTACACGGAGCAGGTGTTCAGGATTCTCGATCCGGTGAAGACCGAGGTGCGGTTCAACTCGGAGTGGCTGGACAAGCTGGGCTACTACGACATGGTGAAGCTGCTGGCGCAGTTTACGGTGTCGCAGATGCTGGAGCGCGAGGACTTTCATAAGCGCTTTCAGGAGGAGCAGCCGATCTCGCTGCACGAGATGATCTATCCGATCGCGCAGGGGTATGACTCGGTTGCGCTGAAGTGTGATGTGGAATTAGGTGGGACTGATCAAAAGTTCAACCTGATGCGCGGGCGCGATCTGCAGCGGCACTTCAGTCAGAAGCCGCAGATCATTCTGATGACGCCGATTCTGGAAGGATTAGACGGCATGCAGAAGATGTCGAAGTCGCTGAACAATGCGATTGGTATCAAGGAGCCGGCGGCGGAGATGTACGGCAAGCTGATGTCGATCTCCGACGAGCTGATGTGGAGGTACTGGACGTTTCTTACCGACCTGCCGCAGTCGAAAATTGACGTGATGCGCGAGCGCGTGAAGGACGGTGCGGTGCACCCGATGGACATGAAGAAGGAGCTCGCGCTGACGATCACGGCGGGCTTTCATGGTGTGGAGACGGCGGAGCATGCCGCGCAGGGGTGGTCGAAGCAGTTTCAGCAGAAGGGCGTGGCGGAAGATCTGCCGGTAGTGAAGATTACGTTGGCGAGCGACGGGCTGACGGCTGCCGATGGTCAGGTGAAGGTGGCGAAACTGTTGCAGCTGGCGGGACTGGCGTCGTCGGCCGGCGAGGCGAACCGGAAGATTGCGGAAAACGCGGTGTCGATCAATGGCACGAAGTTTTCAGGGATGATGTGCGCTAAGGAGCAGCTCGGCGAACGGCCGTCGCTGCGGCTGGGCAGGCGCGCGGTGCAGGTGGAGTGGGTGAGCTGAGACGATGCCGCTGCGCCGGATGACAGGACGCGAACGCTCGGATGCTGCGAACTGGCAGCTGGCGGCGCTGTTGGCGTTCACCGCCGGTGTGGTGGATGTGACGGGGTATCTCGGCCTGCGGCAGTTCACGTCGCATATGTCGGGCGTGACCGCGACGCTGGCCACGGAGCTGGGCACGCAAGGTGTGCGTGTGTTGATGCGGCCGGCAATGGTGCTGGGATGCTTTGTGGCGGGCGCGGCCTTTTGTGCGGTGGTGGTGAACTGGGAGCGGCGACGCAATCGCGAGAGCCTGTTTGCCGTGCCGGTAGCGATCGAGGCGCTGCTGCTGGCGGGGGTTGCCCTATTCGGCGGCCCGGAGCATCTGTTCTCATCGCTGGCGGTGATGGGCTTCAGCATGGGGCTGCAGAATGCGGTGATCACGAAGATCTCGGATGCGGAGATTCGCACAACGCACGTGACGGGCACGATCACGGACATCGGGATTGAGTTGGGCAGGCTGTTCTACTGGAACCGTACGCCGCGAGGCACTGAGGTGCGGGCTGACAGGCGGAAGCTGGCGTTGCTGACTCTGTTGGTCGTACTGTTCTTCGGCGGCGGAACTCTGAGCGCCGTGACGTTTCATCGCCTGGGCTTTCTGCAGATACTTCCGCTGGCGGCACTGCTTGCAGCGCCGACGATTCTGCCGATCGCGGCCGACTTCAACAGGAGGCAGAAGGTTGAGGTTTGAATCATCAGCGCCTGCGCGGTGCTTCAGCGGCTAACGGTGCGATGTTACGAGGCGGGGCGGAGGGTTGTCCTTGCTGTAAGGCGCCGGCTTAAGCGTGACGTCGATCCTGCACTTCTCGAAATGATTCTGTCCGGTCTGAACGACAAGGATTTCGATCTCGCGGTCCTGCTTCTTCCATTTGCCCTGGTAGTATTCGCCCTTTTCAGCGTTGTGCAGGAAGCCGCCATCGCAGTTCGAAATGTAGTCAAGACCGATGTTTGGATTGCCGAGGATATTGGCGGAGCCGTAGCTGTTGGTATAGATCATGCCGCTGTGGCGCTCCTGGTGACGGTCAGAGCTGAGCACGCGAACTTTGAGCGGGTAGTCCGGGTTGGGAGTGGACCAGGCGACGCGGGGCATTTCATGGAAAGCCTGGGCGCCGAGGCAGGGCGCGGCAAGTATAGCGAGGACGAGGATCGCAGAACGCATGGTAGCTCCGTTAGCGCGACTTATAAGGTTGAGCCTTGTAGGCGATATCGATATCGCATTTGTCGAGGTGGTCGCTGCCGATGCGTTGCATGAGAAGCTCAAGCCTGCGGTCCTGCTTCTTCCAGCGAGCCTGGTAGAACTCGTTCTTATTGGTGTTGAGTATGGCTGCGGAGCATTCATAGGTGAAATCGATGCCCTTCTCCGGAGGCCCGAGAATGTTGCCGCGCCCGAAGCCGCGAGAGCCTGAACGGTCGGCGTTGGCCTGGGTGAGAAGCACCTCAACATGCAGAGGGAACTGCGGGTTAGGAGTGACTGCCGGACCGTCCGGAGTGTTGATCTGAAACAGAAAGGCCAAAGGAAGAAGCAGGGCAGCCTTCATTGATGCTCCGCACAACGGAAGATGTTTGTTTCGAAGAGACGATAGCTATTTCTGTGGGACGATGCAATCGCTTCTTTGGGTTCACCAGGACGCGTCATAAGCTGGAAGCGACTCAGCGGAGGCAACGGTGGCATTGCGGACAGCCAATATCGTGGGTTCGGGACCAAATGGGTTGGCGGCTGGAGTGGCGCTGGCGCAATGCGGCGTTGCGGTGACGGTCTTTGAGCGCAATGAAAGCATCGGAGGGGCGTGCTCGACGGCGGAGCTGACCCTGCCGGGCTTCAAGAATGATGTGGGGTCGTCCTGCTTTCCGATGGGTGTGGCGTCACCGTTCTTCCGGTCGCTTCCGCTGGAGGAGTTTGGATTGCGCTGGATCGAGCCGTCGGCGCCCCTGGCGCATCCTCTGGACGACGGCACGGCGGTGATGCTGGAGCACGATGTCGACGCGACGGCCGCGCAGTTTGGACAGCACGATGCGCGGGCGTGGCGGGCGCTGATGGGGCCTTCGGTGCGCGACTGGGCGCAGCTTGTGGAGGCGGTAACGAAACCGTGGATGGGGCTGCCGCAGTGCCTGGATACGATGGTGGGTTTCGGTTCGGTCGCGCTGTTTCCGGCGCGGGGATTGGCGCGCGCTGTTTTTCAAGAGGAACGGGCGCGGGCGCTGTTTGCAGGAGTGGCGGCGCATGCGGTGATTCCGCTGACGCATGTTGCGAGCTCGGCGGCGGGGATGGTGCTGACGACGGCGGCGCATACGACCGGATGGCCAGTGGCGGCGGGCGGGGCCCAGAGCATCACGCAGGCGCTGGCGGGACTGCTGCGGTCGCTGGGTGGACGGATCGTTACCGACTTTGAGGTAGGGAGCCTCGGTGAATTGGAGAGGCTGAATGCGGCGGATGTCACGCTGTTCGATACGTCACCTGAGAGGATGACGGCGATTGCAGGGGATGCGCTGACGGAGAGTTTTCGAGCAAGGTTGCGGCGGTTCCGGCGCGGGCCGGGCATCTTCAAGGTGGACTATGCGCTGCGGCGGGCGATTCCGTGGAGTGCGGCGGAATGTGCACGCGCGGCGACGGTGCACCTGGGAGGGTCGCTGGAGGAGATTGTGGCGTCCGAGGCCGATGCATTTGCCGGCCGCCAGAACGACCGGCCGTTCGTGATCGTGGTGCAGCCAAGCTTGTTCGATCGGGAGCGTGCGCCGATTACCGAGGACGGGAGTGCGCAGCATACGGCGTGGGCTTACTGTCATGTGCCGAGCGGCTCGGACGAGGACCGTACGGCAGTGATCGAGGCCCAGATCGAGCGGTTTGCGCCGGGGTTTGGGGACTGCGTGCTGGCGCGGCGGAGTTGGAACGCGTCGGCGCTGGAGCGGGTGAATCCGAATCTGCAGGCGGGCGATGTGTCGGGCGGGGCGATGACGCTGGAGCAGTTGATAGCGCGGCCGACGCTGCGAGGGTACCGGACGTCGAACCGGACGATCTATCTCTGCAGCGCCTCAACCCCGCCGGGAGGTGGCGTGCACGGGATGTGCGGGTACAACGCGGCGTTGGCGGCGTTGAAAGATTGGGGCTGATCGCCCGTGGAACAGAGTGTTCCCCGTGGAACATCAAGTAGTTAACCACTAAGAAATGTGCAAAACCACAGTTTCCTGCGGATAACTGCCTGCCCTGTTCGGTTAGCGACATACAGGGGGTTCTTCGGCTCGCGCTGGCGGCCATCCGCTCAGGACAACGGCGGTGTGAACTGCGAGATAGAGGCGGCTCAGGCGGTCGCGCTGGGTGCGGCTGCGGGTGGCTGCGGGGCAGGTTTCGGCTTGGGTGCAGCCTGCTGCTCGGCCTTTTTGGAGGGCGCGAGGATGGCGTGCAGCGTGGTGCCTTCCATGCGGGGCATGAACTCAACGATGCCGGCCTCGCCGATGTCAGTAATGAGGCGATTGATGATCTTGTAGCCAAGGTCGCGATGCGACATCTGGCGGCCCTTGAAGCGAAGGCTGGCCTTCACCTTGTCGCCTTCCGTGAGGAAGCGGAGGGCCTGGTTCTTCTTGGTCTGGTAGTCGTGTTCGTCGACGGTGACGGAGAACTTGACTTCCTTGATGACGATGACCTTCTGCTTTTTGCGGGCGGCGCGGTCGCTCTTGTCCTTCTCGTAGAGAAACTTTCCGTAGTCCTGGATCTTGCAGACGGGAGGCACCGCGTTGGGTGAGATCTCGACGAGGTCGAGAGAGCGTTCGCGGGCAATTTTCAGGGCGTCGAACGGCGCCATAACGCCAAGCTGTTCACCGTTTTCGTCGATGACGCGGATTTCGCGGGCGCGGATGCGCTCATTGGTGCGGATGAAGGACTTTTGCGAACGTTTGTCGAGAGGTGGGATAGCGCAGTCTCCGGCGCGCCGGCTGGGCGAGCTTGTTTAGTGATATTGGATGCGCCCGTTTGAGCAGGCGCTACGGGCCAGGGAGGATTTAAGTGTAGCACCCGCAGCAGTCTGTTCAGAAGGAGCCGGGTGTAATGGGAATGTAACTATCTGACCGGATTCTGGTCCCGCTGAACCGCGCCGAGCTGGAAAGATTCGCCACGTGGATTCGGAGAGAGTCACTGGTCTCTACGACACAAATTGGGGAGCATTCCCCCAGGGGCTAAAGCCCATTTGTCTTCTGCCGTGGACGGCGCGCCTGAAGCCGCGCCCTTTCAAAACGCGTCGCGAGTTGGTGGAAGCTTGCGCCGCGGTCAAGGTAGCTGAGAATATGAGGCGGACAACGGTACCGTGAATTTTGAGTGCCAGATGAACCCGCTACGGGAATGCAGTGGGTTTTGGAGGTTTGACTTGCCGAAGCGCCGAGTACTGCTGGTGGACGATGAAGTGGCCGTGCTGTTGACGATGAAGGCCGTGCTCGAGATATCGGGCTTTGAGGTGGAAACCGCTACGTCGGCGCAGGAGGGTCGATCGAAGATCCGTACGCGCGAGTACCAGATGGTGATCACGGACATGCGGATGGAGTCGGATGCGGCGGGTCGCGAGGTGATTCAAGCGGCGCGCATGGCTCCCTACCATCCGGCGGTGGCTCTGCTGACAGCGTTTCCGGTGGAGCAGGACGACTGGATGGAGATGGGCGCCGACCGCATGCTGGTGAAGCCGATGCAGACCCCGGTGCTGATCAGGCAGCTGGAGAAGTTGCTGGAGAGCCACGCGGCGAAGCTGGCGAAGATCTCCTCCGCAGCGGCGCCGGCAAGCGATGGAAAGGCGGCCGCGAAGAAGGCGGCAGGTAAAAAGTCTGCAGCGAAGAAGTCTGCAGCGAAGAAGACGGCAGCGAAGAAGGCTCCGGCGAAGAAGACCAATGTGAAGAAGGTAGCGAGCAGGAAGGCGGCGGGGCCGAAGGGGAGACGTTAGCGGATCGCGCTGCGCGCGATACCCCACCCTGCCGCTGCGCGTCGAGGGTGGGGCACCCGGATGGGCTACGCTGGACGCGAAGCATCTCATTGGGCTGGTTCCGCTTCACACGAGTTAGAGTTCTGGTACGCACGGAGCGCACCGGTGCACTTTTTTCCTTTCCGATAAACGAGACTCCTGCATGGAATTTCACATCAGCCGCGAGGTCCGCGATCGTCTCGAGCTGGATGACCTGCTGTTCAGCTATACGGGCAATGTTGTCTTTGCGAATGTTGCGGCGGCGCGGAAGATGGCGCAGGCGCTGAACAAGGCAAGGGGCAGCGAAAAGGATCCGGAGCGGGTCATCCACGCGGGTGCGCTGTACGCGATGGGGATGATCGACGAGCTGAATCATGCGCTGATTGCGCGGTTTCGCAAGGAAAAAGATCCGGAGGTGCTGAGTGCGGCGGTTCGCTGGCTGAGGCGGCACGCGGACTCGGAGCAGGTGGAGAAGCTGCTGCGGATATTTACGGAGCGCTTTCCGAATACGCCGGTGTATCGCGGCAAGATGACGGTTGCGGAGTGGCTGGCGAAGTCGACTGAAGGGATGCCGAACCACGAGGCGGCGGTGGAGGAGTTGCTGCTGCTGTGGCTGGCGAATATCAATCCTGCGTTCAAGCCGTTTCGCGAACTGTACTCCGACACGCCGCTGCGGGAGCAGACGATGTATGGGAAGGCGACGGAGGCGCTGCCGGAGTACTTCAAGACGCGGCCGAAGCTGACGCCGCAGGCGGGCAGCCTGCTGGATGCGCTACAGGCGCCGATGAAGGCGTCCCCGGATTCGCTGACGGGGCAGCTTGATTTCATTCGCGAGCACTGGAAGCCGTATCTGGGCGCGGACCTGAAGCGCGTGATGCTGGCGATCGACACGCTGCGCGAGGAGGACATTGCGATCTGGATGATGTTTCATCCGCCGGGGCCGGACTGGCACAGGCATGGGCCGCCGGGACGCGGTGGCGAGGGTTTTGTCGGCGACGAGTACATAGGGTTTGAAGACCAGTGGTACATCGACGCGGAGGGCAGGCGCAGGCGGCGGTATGCGGCGGATTACCAGGCTCCGCTGAATGAGTACGAAGCGTTCTCGGCGGACCAGGCGTGGATGCCGAACGTGGTGATGGTGGCGAAGAGCACGTATGTGTGGCTGGAGCAGCTATCGAAGAAGTACGGCCGGCACATTCATCGGCTGGATCAGATTCCGGATGAGGAGCTGAACATTCTGGCCGGGCGTGGCATGAATGCGCTGTGGCTGATCGGACTTTGGGAACGGAGCGTGGCGTCGCGGACGATCAAGCGGCTGCGCGGACACCATGATGCGGTGGCGTCGGCGTATTCGTTGAAGCGATATGACATTGCGGAGGACCTGGGTGGGAACCAGGCGTATGAGTATCTGCGCAATCGGGCGGCGCACTTCGGGGTCCGGCTGGCCAGCGATATGGTGCCGAACCACATGGGCATCGATTCGGATTGGGTGATCGAGCACCCGGACTGGTTTCTGTACCGGTGGGAGAGCCCGTTTCCGAGCTACAACTTCAACGGGCCGGATCTTTCGACGGACTCGCGTGTTGAGATCAAGATCGAGGACCACTACTACGACCAAAGCGATGCGGCGGTGGTGTTCCGGCTGCGGCACCACGCGAACGGCGCGACGCGGTATGTGTATCACGGCAACGATGGGACGACGTTTGCGTGGAACGATACGGCGCAGATCGACTACTCGAAGGCGTTCGTGCGCGAGCAGGTGATCCAGGCGATTTTGCATGTGGCCCGGCTGTTTCCGATTATTCGCTTTGACGCCGCGATGGTGCTGGCCAAGCGGCATGTGCAGCGGCTGTGGTTTCCGCTGCCGGGGGCGGGTGGGTCGATTCCTTCGCGTGCAGAGAATGCGATGAGTCAGGAGGAGTTCGACGCGCTGATGCCGCACGAGTTCTGGCGC
Organism: Acidobacteriaceae bacterium; assembly: GCA_035605855.1. Classification (GTDB taxonomy): domain Bacteria; phylum Acidobacteriota; class Terriglobia; order Terriglobales; family Acidobacteriaceae; genus Granulicella. The sequence goes on from DATNGO010000105.1 coordinate 9,576, forward strand.
GAGGTGGTGGACCGCGTGGCGGCGGAGGTGCCGGGAACGCTGCTGCTGGCGGAGGCGTTCTGGCTGCTGGAGGGCTACTTTGTACGCACGCTGGGAATGCATCGGGTGTACAACTCGGCCTTCATGAACATGCTGCGCGATGAGGAGAATGCGAAGTATCGCAGCTACCTGAAGAAGACGATCGAGTTCGATCCGGACATTCTGAAGCGGTATGTGAACTTCATGTCGAACCCGGATGAGCGCACGGCGATCGACCAGTTTGGTACCGGTGACAAGTGCTTTGGCGTGGCGACGCTGCTGGCGACGCTGCCCGGGCTGCCGATGTTTGCGCATGGCCAAGTGGACGGCTACACCGAGCGCTATGGCATGGAGTACAAGCAGGCCAAGATGGATGAGTGGCCGAACGAGGGGCTTGTCGCGCGGCACATGCATGAGATTGCTCCGCTGCTGAAGCGGCGGAGGATCTTTGCAGAGAGCACGAACTTTGTGCTGTACGACTTCTGGACCGGCTACGGCACGGTGGACGAGAACGTCTTCGCGTACTCGAATCGCAACGGGGGTGAGCGGTCGATTGTGCTCTACAACAACCGCTATGAATCGACGCATGGGACGATTCATATCTCTGCGGCTTCAATGGATAAGGGCTCGGGAGAGCTGCTGCAGCGAAGCCTGGCGGAGGGACTGGGTGTCGGCTGGGATGACTCGCTGATTCTGCGGTATCGGGATTACGCGAAGGGACTTGAGTACCTGCGTCGCGCGACGGACGTTCACCGCTATGGATTGACGCTGGATCTGCGTGGATACCAGTATGCCGTGCTGCTCGACTGGCAGGAGCTGCACTCGACGGCGGAGCAGCCGTGGGACCGGCTGTGCGACTCGCTGAACGGTGCAGGCGTGCATAGCCTGGATCAAGCGCTTTCACAACTGCGGCTGCGGCCGTTGCACGAAGCGCTGGAGCAGGCGCTGCACCCGGGAGCGATACGCGTGCTGGCGGAACTGGGCCGTGAGCTGCTGCGAGCGATTCCGCCGAACGCGCCGACGGACGATGTAACGCAAAGCGGGGCAGCGGTTGAGTCCGCAGCGAAGGAGCGGATACCGGATGAACGCGAAGGGCGGCTGCAACTTTCAGCTCACGAGCGGCTGCGACTCGAAGACTGGCTGAAGTCGGTGGACGGATTTGCGTGGAGAGCGGCGGAGATTCTGCAGCCGTCGTCGGCCCAGGAGTTCGTAAGGGAGTTTCGCGAGACATTGGTTCCAATCGTCGGTGCGGCGCTGCGGCTGCCAGTGCTGGAGCGGAGTTTTTCGACGGTATGGCCCGGCACCGTACGTACGTGGCTGCCGAGCTGGGAGCCGGGGGCTTCGGCCGAGCGAACCTGGGCGCCAGTGCTGGCGTGGGCCCTGGTGAAGAGTTTGCCTGGGTCGGGGCAGCCGCAGGAAAGGTTCGATCCGCTGCAGCTACGCGAGGTGCTGGGTGCGATCTTCTCGAACTGTGGAATGGAGGGGGAGGACGCGTGGCGGGCGGCGGCGCGGGTGCGTGTGCTGCTGGCCAATGGCAACCGGCGGGTTCGAGTGGTGGCGTATTCGCGTTCGTTCTGGGAGGACCCCGATGTTCGATGGCTTGCAGGTGTGAATGAGTCGGGAGGGAATACGTACTTCAATCAGGAAGCTACGGACGAACTGCTGGCGTGGATGGCGTTGCCATCGCTGCTCGGCGCGGCAGAGAATGCCGATCCGGTGGCGGAATTGCTGCGCGTCGAAGAGGTGGTATCGGAGTTGAGTGCAAGCGCCAAGGCGTCCGGATATGAACTGAATCGGCTGCTGAGCGAGCCGGCCGCCGGTGCGGCGAGAGGCAGCGGTGGGGGATCGAGTGACGCGGTGGGCGAAGAGCTGCCGGAGGAGGCTGTGGCTCCAGGCAGGGAGACACAGGGCGAAGGCGGCCGGCTCAAGTAATTGTCCGGGCAGCGGTCATTGTTACCAATGGGTGCACTTGTGGGGGCTCCGGGGTGATCGGAACAGGCTTCTTTTGTGACACTTCGGCGCGTCTCAACAGGTGAATGTCCAACGAAGGCAAATCTCCGCGCCGCACGATAACCGTGATGGGCCTGCTGCGCCCGCACCGGCGCGCGCTATGGCTGGGGCTGCTGGCGGTCGCGGGCGAAAGCGTCGCGGATGTACTGCAGCCGTGGCCACTGAAAGTGGTGCTGGATAACGTCATCGACCATAAGGCCCAGCATGGGTGGCTGACGCGAACGATTCATCGCACCATCGGGCACGATCCTTTTCACATCCTGATCGCCGCGTGTGTGGCGGTGCTGACGATTGCGCTGATGGACGCGGTGTGCAACTACGGTGAGAAGTGGGTGACTACAACGGTGGGGCAGTGGGTGACGCACGATCTGCGCAGAGCCCTGTATGCACGGGTGCAGAAGCTCTCGCTTGCGTACCACGCTCAATCGAAGACCGGAGACCTCATCAGCCGTGTAACGGATGACATCGATGCAATTCAGACGTTCATCGTGTCGGGACTGCTGAGTATTGTGGTGGACATCGCGACGGTCGTTGCCATGATCGGTGTGATGTTTCACGAGAGCTGGCGACTGACGCTGATTTCGATGACCGTGGTTCCAGTGCTGTTCACCATCGTGTATGTGTACACGCGGAAGGTTAAGAAGTATTCGCGCGCGGTGCGCAAGCAGGAAGGCAAGATGATCTCGGTTGTGCAAGAGGTGCTGGGATCGATCCGGGTGGTGAAGGCATTTGCGCGCGAGAACTATGAGATTCAGCGACTGGAAGGCGAGAGCCTGGAGACGGTGGAGGCTGCGCTGAAGGCGCGGCGATTGAAGGCTCGGCTGGTTCCGCTGGTGAGTATTGTGACCGGCGTGGGCACGGCACTGGTGCTGTACTTCGGCGGCAAGCAGGCGGTGACGGATGCAATGACGGGTGTGAGCGCGGGAACGATCGTTCTGTTTCTCGCCTACATAAAGAACATGTACAAGCCGATGCAGGACATCTCGAAGATCATGGACTCGTACACCAAGGCCGATGTTGGTTACGAGCGGATCAAGGAAGTGATTGAGGTTGAGGACGAGATGCGCGACGCGCCGGATGCGAGGCCAGTGGGGAAGGTGCGGGGCGACATCGATTTCGTGGATGTGAGCTTCTGTTACAACTCAGAGCAGCCGATTCTCAGCGACATTAATATGCATGTGAAGGCCGGAACGACGGTGGCGATTGTGGGCCCGACCGGCTCCGGCAAGACGACGCTGGTGAACCTGATTCCGCGCTTTTATGACGTGAGCAAGGGTGCGGTGACGGTAGACGGCATCGATGTGCGCAAGTTGAAGCAGAGATCGCTGCGTGAGCAGATCAGCTTTGTGCTGCAGGACACGGTGCTGTTCAGCGGGACGATATGGGACAACATCGCGTACGGGCGGCCGGAGGCGAGCTACGTGGAGATTGTGCGAGCGGCTGAGGCGGCGAACGCGGCGGAGTTTATCGAAAAGCTGCCGCATAAGTACGACACGGTGGTTGGCGAGCGGGGGCTAACACTCTCGGGCGGACAACGGCAGCGCATCGCGATTGCGCGCGCGATTATCCGGAGCAGTCCGATTCTGATTCTCGATGAGCCGAGCTCAGGGCTGGATGCGGCGAGTGAACAGCTGGTGTTTGAAGCGTTGGACCGGCTGATGGAAAACAAGACCTCGATCGTCATCGCACACCGGCTCTCGACAATCCGTAAAGCCAGCTGCATTTACGTGGTCAAGGATGGGCGAATTGTGGAGCAGGGAACCCACGACGAACTCATCGCACACGAGGACGGCGTGTATCGACAACTTCACGACATTCAGTTTCAAGAGACGTCGGAGGCTGTGGCCGCAACGCCGTCGTCGTAACGAATTTCAGAGAGCTTTCAGTTGTGCAATGCGGTCTTCAAGAATGGAGACATACTCATTGGTCTCCCGGGGTGTGAACTGAGCGGAGCGGAAGGCGTCGATGAGCTGCTGATGGGAGAGCTGCCCGAGCAGTGAGCCGATCCAGCGGGCATCGGCGCGGGGGATGTCGTCGCCGATCCAGTCATAGCCGAGACGCTTGAAGTAAAGCGGGGCCAACAGGCCAGCGGATTCCATGAGGAGAACCGTTGGCGGCGCGGGCGTGCCGAAGCTGACCTCGGTATCCGTCTGGTGAGTGATGAACCTGGATTCGGCGTACTTCCTGACATTGCCCTTGCCGTTTTCGTTCTTCATGCGGGTTGAGTTGGTGCCGAAGCTGGCACCGGTGTCGCTGACCAGGAAGAGCTGCTGGCCGGTCTTCCTGTCGCTGTAGACGGCATTGTTCTCGGTCTTCAGGTCCCAGCTGTTGAGGACGGCCATCATGACGCGGAGCCCGTTGAACTCGCGAGTGCCGAAGAACGGATTCTCCTTCCACTTCCAGGAGGCGATGCGCTTCTCGCCGTCGGGCTTGCGTGCGAAGCGGGCGTTGACGACCTGGTCGCCGTTCTCGACGCTGTGCGCGGTGTGGTGAAGATGAAGACCGGGAACGGTTGCCCGGGCGAGGACGTAGTCGTTCTCAGTGAAGTAACCAACTGCCCAAAGGAGGCGAGAGGCTACGATCTCAGGGCGCGCTTCCGCGCCGAGTTTGACGCGCCATGAGTGACCATTGGCGTCGCGGACGTCGAACTTCGGGTTGGAGTCGTGCTTTTTCTCGCCGAGGAAGGTGAAGGGTGGCTTCGGTTGGCCATCTTCCCCTCCCTGGCCGTAGACGAGATCTTTGGACGAGATGTCGCCGGGGTCGTGCCAGAGGACGGCGTTGTGCACCTCGCTGGACGAGATCGGCTTGTGGTTCTCCTCGTGACTTTTTTGGCCGTAGCCGGCAGATTGCGAGTGAGCGGGCAGGAGTGCCAACGTGCAAAGGAAAGTCAGAACGAGAACGAGACGCGCGATCATCGATTTTGAGAGGGGTATCCCGGCGCAGAACCGTCACAGGGCCTTGAGTTGCGCGATGCGGCCTTCCAGCACGGAGACGTACTGATCGATGGACTCGGGCGGGAAGTTGCCGGCACGGAAGGCATCGACGAGTTGCTCATGGCTCAGCTGCCCGAGCAGTGAGCCGATCCAACGAGCGTCCTCGCGCGGAATGTTATCGCCGATCCATTCGTAGCCGCGGCGCCTGACATAGTTGGCTGCAAGTAGCCCGCCGGACTTGATGAGAACTCCGGTAGGCGCGCCCGGTGTTCCGAAGTCGACGGTGGTTGGCGTGGTTTTGGTGATGAACTTGGAATCGACATAGTTCTTCACGTTGCCCTTGTCCTGGGCGCGGCTGGTCTCAAGGCTATTGGTGGCGAAGGTGGCGCCGATGTCGCTGACGAGAAAGATCTGATGGCCGGTCTTTTTGTTGATGTAGACCGCGTTGTTGACGTCCTTGAGGTCCCAGCTGTTGAGGACGGCCATCATGACGCGCAGGCCGTTGAACTCGCGGGTGTCGCGGAAGGGGCTGGTCTTCCACTCCCAGATCCCAATCTTGGTGTCTTTGGCGGGCTTGCGTGCGAAGCGTGCGTCGATCACCTGCTCGCCGTTGTGCACGTGCTTTTCGCCGCGCTGGATGTCAAGGCCTTGAATGGTTGCGATGTGGAGGAGGTAGTCGTCGTTGACGTAGTAGCCGACGGCCCAGAGAAGACGTGATGCGACGACCTCGGGGCGAGCTTCCTCTCCGAGTTTCACGCGCCATTTCGTTCCGGTGGCATCCTTGACGTCGAACTTGGGGTTCGTGCCGCTGGTGTCTTCAGAGATGAATTTGAAGGGTGGAACGGGCTCGCCGTCCATGCCGCCATCGCCGTAGAACATGTTCTTTGCAGAGATGTTGCCGGGGTCGCGCCACAGCGAGGCGTTGTGGATGTCGGCCTGGTCGATGGGCTTGTCGTTGTCTTTCTTCGCAGCCTTCGGAGCCTTCGCGTGGTTTGAAGATGTGGCAGGCTGCTGTGGCATTGCTGCAGCGGGCGCCGTGGCCGGCTGAGCTGCCGGGTCTGCCGATGTTGGCGATTGTGGATTTGCCGGGCTCGGGGGTGCGGGCTGCTCGGGGATCGTGCCGGGCTGTTGCGCTGGCGGCTGCGGCGTAACAGCGGATTGAGGCGGTGCGGCCTGCGAGGGGAGCAGAGCGGGGTTGGAGGGTGTGGACTGGGCGGGCGAGCCGGGCGGGGACTGGGCGGGCAAAGGAGCGCTGCTGAACGCCACAGTGATCGCTAAAAGAATTGCAAGTCGTCGTGCGAAGCGGAACATGGGCGTTCTCCGAAGAAGGCTTCTAAAACTCATCTAGTTAGAGGCAGTTGGGAGGATCTGTGGCTGTCTATTATGCGGAGAAAAACATCCCGGAGAGGTTTAAAGCGCATCTTTCATCGAAGGAACGAAGGATGAAAGCGGGGCGCCGTCGTGTGCCCCAGTAAGGAACAACGTGAAGCTCTTTGTGCAGCCGGAAGCCGGTCTCAAGCCGATTCTTGCGGCGATAGGCAAGGCCAAGAAGTCGATCCAGATCCTGATCTTCCGGCTGGACCGTCCGGAGATTGAGAAGGCGCTGGTTGAGGCGGTCGATCGCGGGGTTGCGGTCCAGGCGCTGGTTGCCAATACCAACCGCGGCGGCGACAAGGTTCTGCGGCGGTTCGAGATGCGGTCGCTGGAGCGCGGAATTACGGTTACTCGCACCGCCGACGACCTTGTCCGCTATCACGGCAAGATGCTGATCCTGGACGGTAAAGAGCTGCTGCTGATGGCATTCAACTTTACTCATTTGGATATAAGTCTCAGCCGCTCGTTTGCGATCAGCACATCGAACAAATCGCTGGTCGCAGAGGCAGTGCGGTTGTTCGAGTGCGATTCGAAGCGGATTCCCTATACGGCCGAGAATAAGGACTTCATTGTCAGCCCGGCGAACGCGCGCGAGCAGCTGATTCTGTTCATCCGCGGAGCGAAGAAGCAACTGCTGATGTACGAGATGAAGATCAGCGACAGCGAATTTGTGAAGCTGCTGAACGAGAAGATCTCGAAGGGAGTCGATGTGCGGGTGATTGGCAGCGCGAGCAACAAGGGAGGCGCGCTGCCAACGCGCAAGCTGCCGATGCGACTGCACGCGCGGGGAATTATCCGCGATGGGCGATCGGTGTTTCTGGGCAGCCAGAGTCTACGCAAGCTGGAACTGGAGGCGCGGCGGGAGGTTGGGATCATCGTGCATGACCCGAAGATTGCGAAGCAGATGACGGCGGTCTTCGATAAGGACTGGAGCGGAGCGACGCCGGAGCAGCAGCCTGGAGAAGTCAGCGGCCTGATGGATGTGCCTGCAAACAAGGTGGCGAAGAAGGTCGTGAAGGGGCTCAACCTCGGACCTTCGGTGGAGCAGGTTCTCGATCGTGTGATGGAGAGGAATGGGGACGTTCAACTGGAGTCCAAAGAGGTAGTGGAGGGCGTACGCGAGGCGGTGCACGACGAGGTGCACGCCGCCGTGAAGGAGGCGCTGCATCAGTTCGTGACGGCGGCCGCCGCAGAAGACGAGCCGGTCGGGACGACGAAGAACGGTAACCGCTAGAGGAGAAAGAATGGCACGGGGTCCGGTGGTGGTTGTAACGGGTGCGTCCGCGGGTTTAGGCCGGGCCATTGCTCAAGCGTTCGCGCGTGAAGGGGCGCGAATCGGATTGCTGGCACGCAATCCGGAGGCGTTGGAGGCATGCAGGCAGGAGTGCGAGGTGCTCGGCGGCGAGGGCCTGGTGTTGCCGACGGATGTTTCGTTGGCAGAGCAGGTGGAGGCGGCTGCGAGCAGAGTTGAAGAGGTTTTCGGCCCGATCGATGTGTGGGTGAATGACGCGATGGTCAGCGTATTTTCTCCGGTGAAAGAGATGGAACCGGAGGACTACAAGCGCGTTACGGATGTGCTGTACCTGGGATTTGTGCACGGCACACTCGCGGCATTGAAGCGCATGATGAGTCGCGAGAATGGCAAAGGGAAGGGCACGATCATTCAGATAGGGTCGGCATTGGCGTACCGGTCGATCCCGTTACAGTCGGCATACTGTGCTGCGAAGCATGCGATCAACGGGTTTACCGATTCGCTCCGGTGTGAACTGATTCACGACTGCAGCGAGGTGAAGATTACGTCGATTCATATGCCTGCCATGAACACGACGCAGTTCAACTGGGTGAAGAACCGGCTGCCGAATGACCCTCAACCGGTGCCGCCGATTTACGAGCCCGAGGTGACGGCGAAGGTGGTTGTTGCGGCGGGCATGGCGAAGCGGCCACGGCGTGAGTACTGGGTAGGAGCGCCGACCGTGGCAGCCATCGTCGGGCAGAAGTTTGTGCCGGGCCTACTGGATCGTTATCTCGGCAGGACCGGATATGAGGCGCAGCAGATTAAGGGTGAGCCGCGCGATCCGAACGCCCCGAACGATCTCTATAACTATGTGCCGGGCGTGCACGGCGCCCGTGGAAAATTTGATGATTGCTCCAAGCGCACAAGTGCAGAGGTGTTTGTCGCACTGCATCGCACGTGGTTTCTGGCCGCGGCGGCGCTGGTGCTTGCGGCCGGCGGGACGTGGTGGGCGAAAAGAAGTTCGTAAGCGAGACATGAATGCGTAGCCGGGAGTGTCACGCATTCGTTGCGAAAGACTAGAAGACGGGGACGCTAGCTTCGGTAACCAGTTCCTGGACAGCGATGTTCATGGATGTGCCGAGTTTGAGGAAGGTTTCTCGCCACTCGCGTGACCAGAATCGGCTGTCGCTGCGCCGTAAGATGTCGTTCCAGATGTTCTGGGCCTGCCAGATGTTGATGTCCATAGGGAGCGAATGCAGGCTCTCCGCGATGGCCAATGTTTCGTGCAGTACCGTGAGGTTCTGGCTCTCGACATTGTCCTCAAGCCGGACCATGGCGCGCTTCATTCGCTTGTCGGCGGTGTAGCTGAGGAGTGGAACTTCGAGTGTCACGTTGTCGATCTCGGCCCGGCGCAGCAGGCGTGTCACTTCGGCGGGGTCGTAGTTTTCTGAATCGAGCGCGCGGCGCAGACTGGCATTGATGGCAAAGGTCGCTGTGAGAGCGAGTGCGGGTGGAGCGGCAACGTTACTTTCGCCGAGGAAGTGCAGCAGCGTGGCGTGCTCCTCGTAGATGCGAATGAGCGAGCTCTCAACCTGTTCGAGCGTCTGGTTCAGGATACTGGTGAGGATGCGGTGCTGTTCGTCGGCGAAGAGCGAGGTGAGGGAGTAGAGCGTGCCGCCGAAGAAGCGGTCGATCAGGCGGATAAGTTCGGCGAGATCGGCTTTGCGAACGGCTGCGCGTGCTCCCTTGAGGAAGGTGTTCCAACTGGTGTCGTCGCCGGGATGGAATCGCTTCACGGCTGCGGAGAGGTTCTGGTCGCCGAGATGCAGGACGGCGAAGCAAATCTCTTCGGTGTCCTCGGTGATGCGGGAGCGCACGGTGGCGCGGCCGAGCGCCAGACGGCCGTGGCCGGAGGTCAGCAGATCGTAGCTATGGCGCTGCACGTCATAGCAGAAGAGCTGACCGGAAGGCGGATAGGTTCGGAACATGGAGCTGATGGCGTAGTGCGCACCGACGTGCTCCATGTCTACACGCCGTGAGATGACGAAACGGCGATAGACCTCAGCTCCGTTGCCGATCTCGGCGATATTGCTTTGAGCCTGTAGCAGGATGGCGAGGAAGTCTTCTTCAATTTTGTGGCCGGGTTCGCCGAAGAGTTTCACTGCGAGCTGTAGAACGCGGCCGGCGTAGGCGATGATCTGTACGGTTTCGATGCCGGAGATCTCGTCGAAGAACCAGCCGCAACTTGTGTACATGAGCTGCGTGTAGCGCTCGAGCTCGAGCAGTTCGAGGACGGTGATGCGCTCTTCCGCTGTCAATGTGTGTGTGGCGAATGTGTCGAGGAAGCGGTCTTCGTTCTCGGGGCTGCGATTCAGGATGACGCTGATGTAGGCGTCGCGCGCGGCCCAGAGGTCTTTGAGCAGAGGTTCTGCGACGGCCTCGGCGAGTGGAGCGGAGCGGTCGCGAAGCAGGTCGAGCGCCTCGCGCAAGGGGCCGCGCCAGAGTTGATTCCATCCGGGCCTGCCGCCGTTGCAGCCGCAATTCGAGCGCCAGCGCTCTATGCCATGAACGCAGCTCCAGGAGCTGTCGTCGAAGACCTCGGCCTCCCATCGCGGTGGAAAGCGCTCGAGGAACTCACCGTAGTTGGTGAGTACGGCGTGGTGGTTCTCCTCAATCCAGTGCATCGCGTAGCTGAGTGCCATCTCGCCGTGACGATGATGATGTCCATAGCTCTCGCCGTCGGTAGCTACGTGTGCGAGTTGCGGCTCGTCGGCCGGCTTATCGGGGCTGAAGCTGCTGATCAGGCGCTCGCCGAAGTTTTCACCGGAGTTCAAGAGGCCTTCAAAGGCAATGGCGCGAGATGCCGGACCGTCGTAGAAGAACACCGCGATGGAGCGGCCCTGGTCGAGTTTCACGAGGTACGGACGGGTTGGATCGACCGAGGCGCTGGGGGTTTCGATCCAGGAAATTTCATCGTGGCCGGAGCCATCCGAGCCCGATTTTGGAGCGTCGTGCAGTGGCCGCACGCGGGCGCATTGATGTGGGGCAAGGATGGTGAAACGAATACCCTCCTGCGCCATGAGGTCGAGGACCTTGCGCGAGACGGCGGTTTCAGCCAGCCACATGCCTTCGGGCGTGCGGCCGAAGCGGTGCTCGAAGTCTGCGATTCCCCAGCGGATCTGCGTGCGTGCGTCGCGCTCGTTCGCAAGGGGCATGATGATGTGGTTGTAAACCTGGGCGATCGCAGAGCCGTGGCCGGAGTAGCGCTCCATGCTGGCCGCGTTGGCGTCGAGAATCATGCGATAGGTGCGCGGCGCGAAGTCTGCGAGCCAGCTGAGCAGCGTGGGGCCGAAGTTGAAGCTCATTCGCGCGTAGTTGTTCACGATACGGGTGATCTGGTTCTGCTTGTTCTGAAGGCGGGAGGCGCCGTTGGGAGCGTAGCACTCGGAGGTGATGCGCTCATTCCAGTCGTGGTAAGGAGCGGCTGAATCCTGCATCTCCACGGTCTCGAGCCAGGGGTTTTCGCGCGGAGGCTGGTAAAAGTGGCCGTGCACACACACGAATCGCGTGGGAACAGGTAAGGTGCCGGATTGTTTTGATGTGGGTCTACGAGCCATCTTTCAAAATCTTATTCCTTGGACGCATGCCGGCTGTAATTCGCGCTGTGATCAATCCACAGAACACAGAAAATTGCGAGCCAGTAGATGGCGATATCCGTGTAGGAGAGGAAGCGGCCCAGTATGACTTTGCCGAGGATCGTGTCGCGGATGCCGTCGAGGGTGGGAGATTGAACTCGTTTGAGGAACTCGATGGCGGTAGTAGAGGCGAGCGCAATGAGGGCGAGAGCGAAAGGTCTTTGCCGCGCGAGGAAGAAGGCAATGAACCAGTAGACCGTTGCGGCCCAGAGGAACGAACCGCCGTACTTTACGATGAGCGGCGGCAAGCCAATCGGAAGGAAGCGGCATATCAGGCCGAGCGGAATGAGCAGCAGCATGATCGCGAGGCATGTGAGACGCCGCCGGGCTGATCGCTGCAGGCTGTGGGCGAGGCTCATCACTGCGGCTGGACGATCTTGCCGGCGGCAAGGTCGCAGGCACGCCACATGTACCAGCTCGCGACGGCGCGCCAGGGCGCCCACTTTTTGCCGCGCCGCTCCATTTGCTCCCGCGTTGCAAGCAGGTCGGGTGTGACCTTTTGCGTCGGCTTGAGACCAAGAAAGGTGAGTGCGAAGCCCTTGCGCACGCCGTAGTCATCGACTGGAAGGACATCGGGACGGCCGAGCCGGAACATGAGAAACATCTCGACGGTCCAGCGGCCGATGCCGCGCACCTGCGTGAGGTGTTCGATGATGTCTTGGTCGGACATTTTCTTGATGGCGGCGAGCGTGGGTACGGTTCCGTCCAGTGTTTTGGCGGCGAGATCGCGGAGGGCAAGCATCTTGTTCTTCGAGAGGCCCGCCGTGCGGAGCTGCTCGTTGGGGCAATCGAGCAGATGTTGCGGGGATGGGTGATTGCCGATGCCACAAAGGGGTTCGAAGCCGGCGAGCATTCGCGCATGGATGGTTGCTGCGGCCTTGCCATGAAGCTGCTGGTAAATGATGGACTCGGCCAGTGCCTCGAAGGGTGACTGCTGCGAGGGAAGGCGCAGAGTGAATGGTCCGGCGCGTTGGATCAGGCGGGCGAGCCTGGGGTCTGCGGCTGAGAGGGCAGCGAGAGCTACGTCAGAGTTATATGGGGGCTTACGCGTGGGACCGGAGCGCGGACGTGGCATGCGGAATAGTGTGTCACGAATTCGGACCGATGTGGACGCAGTTGATTCATCGGATGCGCGCTGCTGCGTTTCTGATAAACGAAAAATCTGAAGGAAGCGGGGAGAGTGGCCCTGTTTGGTTATTCGATAATCGATTGACGCATCGAACATCGCTCAATTGGAGCGGCAGCCCCCTTCAAACCTGCCCAAATCGGCTGTTATACTTTGGCTCTCGAAGCAGTGTCGGTCTCGTTGGATTTCCCACGGACAGATAAATAGCTGCTGGCGTCCCTTGCGGGATAGTGGAGCAGTTAATCGCAGTAAACGGAGCCACGCCGAAGGTGTTGGCCAACGGAGAGCAGGAACGCACTCATGGCGCAAGTCTTTGACCGCAGTTCGAATGCACTGGTTCGTTTGAGCCTGGTGCTGACGGGTCTGATCGTCATCGCGCTCGGCGTGACGCTGAACGAGCTGCAACGGTCGCCCTGGGTGACGCGGCAAGGTCAGCGCCCGGATCAGCCGGTACCGTTCAGCCACAAGCACCACGTGGAGGGGCTTGGACTGCAGTGCCAGTACTGCCACACGTCGGTCGAAAAGAGCTCATACGCAGGCATTCCGCCGACGAAGACCTGCATGAACTGCCACTCGGAGATCTGGACGAACGCGCAATTGCTGGAGCCGGTGCGCAATAGCTGGGCGACGGGCGAGTCGATCCAGTGGATCCGCGTGCACGATCTTCCGGACTACGTCTATTTCAATCACGAGATTCACGTGAACAAGGGCATCGGTTGTGCGAGCTGTCACGGCCGTGTGGACGAGATGCCTTTGATGTACGAAGAGAATTCGCTGCAGATGGAGTGGTGCCTGAACTGCCACCGTAATCCTGCCGGGAATTTGCGGCCCACCTCCGAGATCTATAACATGGCCTGGGCAGGCCCCGCGAGCAACAAGCCGGTATGGTGCACAACGACCGGCAAGCCTGGACCGACCTCGGGCGATGTCTCCTGTACGACGACGGATCCGGGCACTGGTCTGAATCCGGAGATGGCGCAGGCTGAGCCGCCAACACCTATTGGTCAGAGCAAGCCACAGTCCGGAACAAATCTGCAGCCGCATCCGCTCTCCGAGCCCGGCTCCGTCTCCGATGTGCCGGTGATTGCAATGCCGGCGAACTATCAGAAGTTCACCAGCCAGATAGATCTGGGTCACTACCTGATGCAGCAGTACCACATCCGCTCGGCCAACGAGCTCTCCAGCTGCGAGACATGCCACCGATGAACGAGACGATGATGAATCAAGAGGCGAAGGCTGCCGCGCTCAGGCTGGAAAACGGAAGCCCGGCGGCAGAGAACGGAACGATGGCTCAGGTTGTGACAGCGATTGCGCCTGCTCCACGGAAGAAGATGTCCCTCGCAGAGGTCCGTGCGAAGCTCGACGGCAAGACTGGGCGGCGCTTCTGGAAGAACCTGGATGAGCTGGCGGAGACGCCGGAGTTCCATGAGCTCATGCAGGAGGAGTTTCCCCGACAGTCTGGTGCCGGCGAGTGGGTCGACGCGGTTTCGCGGCGCGGCTTCCTCAAGGTGATGGGCGCGAGTTTTGCGCTCGCCGGCCTCGCCGGTTGCACGAAGCAGCCGGATGAGCCGATCTTCCCGTATATCAAGCAGCCCGAGGACCTGGTTCTTGGCAGGCCGATGTACTTTGCCAGCGCGCACCCGTTTCCGACGGGAGCGGTTCCGGTGCTGGTCAAGTCGGACGCCTTCCGTCCCATCAAGGTGGATGGCAATCCTGAGCACCCGATGTCGAAGGGCCGCTCGGATGCATTTACGCAGGGTACGCTGCTTGGCCTCTATGATCCGGATCGCTCTCAGCACCCACGCTTCCGCGGTGAGACTTCGGCCTGGGGAGACTTTCAGGAGCAGTTCTTAAAGGGTGTTGGCCAGCTTCCCGGAGGGCAGGGGCTGTACTTCCTGTCGGAGACGATTACCTCGCCGACGCTTGCGGTGCAATGGAAGCAGGTGCAGGCGAAGTATCCGCAGGCCAGGCTGGTGCAGTACGACGCGGTGAATGGCGATGTGGCCCGCGCGGCATCGAAGGCGGCCTTTGGCGACTACTACGACACGCAGTACAAGCTTGAGGATGCGGATGTCATCCTCTCGCTGGATGCGGACTTCCTGAGCGGAATCGGATTCCCGGGCTTTCTTCCCATGGCGGCGGCCTTTGGAGATCGCCGCCGCTACGAGGAAGGCAAGACGATGAACCGGCTGTATGTCGTTGAGACGATGCCGTCGGTTACAGGATTCAAGGCGGATCATCGGCTTGGCCTGAAGCCGAGCGAGATCGACGGACTGGCGAGCGCGCTCGCCGGCGGTGGCGGCACGGTCTCGAATCCTGCAGCGCAGAAATTTCTCACCGCCGTTCTCGACGATCTGAAGAAGTCGGGTGGGCGCGCAGTCGTGATCGCCGGGCCGCAGTCTTCGCCCGCGTGCCACGCGGCAGCGCATGCATTGAACGCATCGCTGGGCGCGGTTGGCAAGACGGTTGTCTACTCGACGCCGCTGGCGCCTATTCCGTCGGAGCAGGGCGCGGATCTCAAGTCGCTCGTCGATGACATGAACGGCGGCAAGGTGAAGTGGCTGGTAATGCTGGGCGTGAACCCGCTTTACAACGCGCCGGTGGACTACGACTTCATCGCAGGTTTCAATATGGTGCCGAACACGGTGCACCTGGGCCAGCACCTGGATGAGACCGGCTTCAATTCGACCTGGCATGTCAACCAGGCCCACTACCTTGAGAGCTGGACCGATGCCCGTGCGGCGGACGGGACGATCTCGATTGTGCAGCCGATGATCGCTCCGCTGTATGCCGGCAAAACGGCGCACGACATCCTGCAGACCCTGCTTGATCCGTCACGCTCGCCGTTAGACGCCGTGATGGCGAACGCGAAGACCTACATCCAGGGCGACTTTGCCAAGGCATGGAAGAAGGCGCTGCACGACGGATGGGTTGAAGGCACTGCCTTTACGGCGGCAACCGTTTCCGCTCCTAAGGCCGCCGCGCCGATTGCTCAGGCTTCAACAGCTGCTGCGGATGGAACGCTGGAGATTAAATTCCTTCCCGATCCGTCGCTCTATGATGGCCGTTACGCGAATGTTGGCTGGTTGCAGGAGCTGCCCAAGCAGGTGACCAACCTGTCGTGGGACAATGCGGCGCTGATGAGCCTTGACACCATGGGCAGGCTCGGCATCAACGAGAACGAGGCCATTGAGCTCGAGTTGCATGGCCGCAAGATCATCACGCCGGTGCTGATGGTTCCGGGGCATCCGAACGACTGTGTGACGCTGCATCTTGGCGGCGGTCGCCGCGTTGAGGCTGGACGTGTGGGCGCGGGCGTTGGCGTCAATGCGTACCTTCTGCGCACCTCGGCAAACCCGCTTTCAGATTCGGGCCTCAAGGTGACGCGCGGCAAAGGAACGTACGACCTCTGCGTCACCAAGGTGCACAACATCGAGCACCGCGGCAGCTTTGCGCAGCACGATCTGGAGCACAAGGAGTTCGACACGCAGGGCGTGTACTCGCTTGCGGGCCATGAGGCCCAGGAGCGTTCGATCATCCGCTACGCGACTGTTGCTGAGGTTAAGAAGGACGCGGATTACGCCCACAATGGCGCGAGTGGAACGCTGGTCAACAAGGTTGGCTATAACCCGCAGGGCGAGAAGGTGCCTCAAGAGGAAAGCTTCTGGCCGGATGCGTGGAGGTACGACCACAAGGATCCATCCACGGGACAACTGCAGAACAAGTGGGGCATGGCGATTGACCTGAACTCCTGCGTGGGCTGCAACGCGTGCATCGTGAGCTGCTATGCGGAGAACAATATTGCGGTGGTCGGCCGGGAGCAGGTGAAGATCGGCCGCATCATGCAGTGGATTCGCATCGACACATACTTTGAAGGCGACCTGCACACGCCGCAGGCGTTCTTCCAGCCGATGCTATGCCAGCACTGCGAGTCGGCTGGATGTGAGCAGGTGTGCCCGGTAGGTGCGACGATCCATTCGCCTGAAGGCTTGAATGTGATGGTGTACAACCGCTGCGTGGGCACGCGTTACTGTTCGAACAACTGTATCTACAAGGTGCGGCGCTTCAACTTCCTGTTGTACTCGGACTACGACACCGAGAGCCTCAAGTTCATGCGTAACCCGGATGTCACGGTGCGCTCGCGTGGCGTGATGGAGAAGTGCAGCTACTGTATCCAACGCATTGAGGCGGTGAAGATCGACGCGGACAAGAACAACCGCGTGATCAAGGACGGCGAGATTGTGACGGCGTGCCAGCAGGCCTGCCCGACGGATGCGATCGTTTTCGGCAACATGAACGATCCGAACTCACGGGTCTCGCAGCGCAAGGCGAAGGAGCGCGACTACGAGGTGCTCGCCGATCTGAACTATCACCCGCGCACGACCTATACGGCTGGCGTCATCAACCCGAACCCGGAGCTTGCTTAGTATGGCAACCCAACGTCCACCTCACGATCCGGAAACGGTGCACGATCCGATGATCGACCCGCGCACGGGCGAGTATGCGGTCATCGCGCCCGGGCATAACTTCAGGAGCGTCACCCAGAAGATTGCGGGCATTGTGCTCACCGGCAGCACGCCATGGGCGTGGTGGGGCGGCCTGTTCTTCGCGGCGACCATCGCGATGGGTGTGGTTGTCGGCGTCACGTGGCTGGTGCTGAAGGGTGTCGGTATCTGGGGCGTCACGATTCCCGGCGCCTGGGGATTCGCGATCATCAACTTCGTCTGGTGGATCGGTATCGGTCACGCCGGCACGCTGATCTCGGCGATTCTGCTGCTGTTCAAGCAGGGCTGGCGTAATTCGATCAACCGCTTTGCTGAGGCGATGACAATTTTCGCCGTGTGCTGCGCCGGTATGTTCCCGCTGCTGCACATCGGCCGCCCGTGGCTCGGGTACTGGCTGCTGCCGTATCCGAACACGATGAATGTGTGGCCGCAGTTCCGCAGTCCGCTGGCGTGGGACGTCTTCGCGGTCTCGACGTACGCGACGATCTCAGTGGTCTTCTGGTACATCGGCATGGTGCCGGACTTCGGCACACTGCGCGACCGTGCGAGAGCGCCGATCGCCAAATACTTCTACGGCATGCTGGCGCTGGGATGGCGCGGATCGACACGGCACTGGATCCGGTATGAGTCGGCGTCGCTGCTTCTGGCAGGCCTTTCGACACCGCTGGTGCTCTCGGTACACACAACCATCAGCTTCGACTTTGCTGTGGCGGCAATGGCGGGCTGGCATACGACGATCTTCCCGCCCTACTTCGTTGCAGGCGCTGTCTACTCGGGGTTCGCGATGGTGCTGACACTCGCGATTCCGATTCGCAAGTTCTATCACCTGGAAGACCTGGTGACGCTGCGTCATCTCGACAACATGGCGAAGGTCATGCTCGCGACGGGCTCCATCGTGGCCTATGGGTACGGCATGGAAGTCTTCATGTGCTGGTACTCGGCCAGCCACTGGGAGTTCTTCATGATGTGGAACCGTATGTTCGGCCCGATGGGCTGGGCGTACTGGTTGCTGATCCTGACGAATATCGCGATCCCACTGACCACGCTATGGAGTCGCCGCCTGCGTGTGAGCCCGGGCTATCTGTTCTTCCTGAGCTTTGTTGTGAACATCGGCATGTGGTTCGAGCGCTTCGTGATCGTCGTCACGTCGCTGTACCGCGAGTATCTGCCCTCGAGCTGGGGAACGTACCGCGCCACGTTCTGGGACTACATCCTGTTCATCGGCACGTGGGGCTTCTTTACCGTCCTGTTCATGCTCTTTGCGCGGCTCGCCCCGATGATCCCGATGAGCGAGATTCGGATGATGCTGCCGCAGACCAAGGTGCACCCTGGCGGACAACCTGCTGACCGCGTCGTTGAGGAGGCTCTCTAATGCCACCGCGTGAAGGAATCTATGGTCTGCTGGCGGAGTTCAACACTCCGTCGGAGTTGGTGCACGCGACCGAAATGGCGCACCGTGCGGGTTATCGCCGAATGGAGTGCTACACGCCCTATCCGGTGGAAGAAGCGGCTGAGGCGCTGCGCTTCCACAAGACACGCGTTCCCTTGATCTGCCTGATCGGCGGAATCATGGGGCTGATCACGGGATACGGTATGGAAGTCTGGATCAATGTGTGGGGATATCCGCTGAACATCCGGGCGATGCCGCTCTTCAGCTGGCCTGCCTTTGTGATTCCGGGTTATGAGTGGACGATTCTGTTCTCGGGCTTGTCGGCGGCTTTCGGAATGATTGCGCTGAACGGCCTTCCGCAGCTCTATCACCCACTGTTCAATGCGCCGAACTTCCGTGATGGCGCAACAACGGACAAGTTCTTCCTTTGCCTCGAGGCGCACGACCCACGATTCTCGGCGGCCGAAACCCGCGAGTTCCTCGAGCAGTTCAACCCGGTCTCTGTTGTGGAGGTCGACCACTAATGCAGGGATCAGGGATCAGGGAGCAGGGAACAGGAAAGACGATGCGTGCATTGCGAACAGCAGCGATCTTCGGAGCAACGGCATCGATGCTGGTGCTTGCCGGCTGCCGCCAGGACATGCAGGATGAACCGAAATTCTTCCCGCAGCGCGGAACGACGTTCTATCCGGATGGCCGGTCAGTGCGCCCGCAGGTGGCCAACACTGTCGCGCGTAATCAGGGGGATGAAGAGTCCTACTTCTACACGGGTCTGGTGAACGGCAAAGAAGGGGATGGCCTGCCTATCGATCTGACGGCTGACACGATGGCGCGTGGCCAGGAACGGTTCAACGTCTATTGCACGCCTTGCCATTCGCGCGTTGGCAACGGCGACGGCATGATCGTGCAGCGTGGCTACCGGCCGGCGGGCGACTTCCACACAGCGCGCCTGCGCAATGCACCGCTGGGCCACTTCTTTGCGGTCATCACGAACGGTTATGGCGCGATGCCTGATTATGCGGCACAGGTTACACCGCAGGACCGCTGGGCGATCGCGGCGTACATCCGCGCACTGCAGCTGAGCCAGGACGCCAAGCCATCGGATATTCCCGCAGGGCAGCACGTTGAGGACCTGCACCAGATTGCGAACGAGCAGGGCATGCCGCCCGGCTTTGCGGATCCCTGGGGAATGCCTGCCACTGCGATTTACGGCACGCCGAATGGGCAGGACAACGGTATTCCGGGGCTGGGAACAACGACGGCTCCGGCGGGTGCACAGACTCACGGCGGCAACGCGGCGGGACAACCGTCCGCAACCCGTAACTCTTCGGGTCCTCCACTTGCAAGACGCGATGCGGAAGCACCCGGAAAACCGGCGGCACCACAACACTAGGGAAGTTCAGGACGCTTGATCGATAGATTTTTCCAGCAACCCGAAGGCGAATAACCGATGGCATTTGAGAACGAACATTTTGGAGCCGGCCCCACCCACGGCGAGGTGGCACATCCCCACCCGCGTCAGATGCCATCGGTACTGACCGCGCCGGATGTTGTGCTTCGCTGGCGGACAGTGTCGCTGATCGCGGCGGTGGTGCTTGGACTTGCGTCATTGCTTCTCTTCCTGTGGACACCCGAAGGACGGAATCACCTGTTGCGCTCCTACCTGATGGGCGTGATGACGTGTTTCAACTTCACGGGAGGAGCGTTGGCTCTCCTCCTGGTGCAGTACCTGTCGGGCGGCAAGTGGGGGCACGTCCTTCGGCGGCCGCTGGAGGCGATGACGCGCACGATCTGGGTCGTCGTCCTGATGATGCTTCCGATTTTGTTCCTGATGAAGCACCTCTATCAGTGGGCTGCGTTCACGACACCGACACAGACGTGGAATGCGTTTCAGGCGGGCGTCATCACCCAGGAACAGGAGCTTTGCATCAACCTGAAGCACTTCATGCTGAGTCCGATCAGCGCGTGGGTTCAGGCCATCCTGGTGCTCGGCTTCATAGCGATTGTGGTGATGCTGCTCAACCGCTGGACGATTGAAAGTGATAAGGATCCTGCCGCTGGTACCTTCCTGAGCTTCGACAAGTGGCGGACGCGGTTTGAGAACCTCTCGGGTATCTCCCTGTTTCTCTACGTCATCGCGATGACGGACTTCGTGATCGTCTTCGTCAAGTCGCTGGACGTCACCTGGTACTCCTCGGTTTATGGCCTCCAGTTCCTGGTGGCGCAGGGTTATGCGGTTTTGGCGCTTGGCATCCTCACGCTGATCCTGCTCTCGCGCTATG
Source organism: Acidobacteriaceae bacterium (assembly GCA_035605855.1). Taxonomy (GTDB): domain Bacteria; phylum Acidobacteriota; class Terriglobia; order Terriglobales; family Acidobacteriaceae; genus Granulicella. Next base: position 30,143 of record DATNGO010000105.1, read on the forward strand.
AACCGATGAAGTCGATGTTCCGCATTACCGAGCAGCACGATCTCGGCAAGCTGGCTTTCGCCTTCGTGATGCTCAATATCTACCTGACCTTCGCGGAGTTCCTCATCATCTACTCCGGAAACCTGCCGGATGAAATTCCGTGGTACCTGCACCGGATCAACGGCGGATGGTGGACGATCTGCACACTGGATGTAGTTTGCCACTGGGTCATTCCGTTCTGCATTCTCCTGTCGCGTGACTTCAAGCGTTCCAAGCGCCGGATGATCTGGCTTTGCATTTTCATGATCGCTGCACGGTTCATCGATATGTTCTGGCTGATCGAGCCGAACTTCAAGGATGCCGCCGGCAATCTTCATATTGTTGGAAACTGGAGCATTCTGGCCTACGTGACCGTTCCCCTTGCGGTCTTCGCCTTCTGGCTTGTCTTCTACCTGACTGAACTCACGCGCCGGCCGCTCATCCATCTGAACGACCCGCACACCGAAGAGCTTCTGGAGCCTGAACATGCCCACTAGAGGACACGAAGGACACGACCCTTTGCGCCCCGCCGACGGAGGCCTGCATCCCGTCCCGCCGGTGCGCGATCCCGAGCACCCGGGTTACGAGGTGGAGGACGTTAACGTTGGCGGCATCGTTACGTTCGTCGCCGGTCTCGCAGGCTTCCTGATCATCTTCTTCGTCTTCTGCTTCTTCATGGGCAAGGCGATTAACTATGCGCTTGCCAAGCAGGACGGCCCGGTCAATAAGTGGCATGCCGGGCAAGGCGATCTCGGAGCGACTCCGCGCGGCACGCCACGCGAAGACTTGACCTCCAATGCGGTCATGGAGCAGCGGCAGCTGGCACAGATGACCCAGAGCTTCCCAACGCCCCGCCTGGAGATGGACGACGGCGATCAGGACATTGCCGACCTGCACGCGCGTGAGGATCTGCTGCTGGATTACTACAGCACTTCGCCAGACCTGCCGGCCGGAACAATACGAATACCGATTGCCCGTGCCATGCAGCTTATCGTGCAGCAAGGATTGCCGAAACCAGCGACAGCGGTCCAAGCCGCTCCGCTGATGGCAGGTGAGACCGAGCCGACGGTGCAAGCGCCGATTACAGACGGTTTTGCACGTACAGGTTACGAGCTTGACACCATTGAAGCGCGGGAGCAGAAGAACGAGTTCAACCGCGCTGAAGCGCACCACGAATAGAATTGAGATTGAGGACCGTTTGACCGTAGTGCACACAATTCGAACCCGCCGAGCCGGCATAAGGCACCTTGCCGGCGCTGTCCTGGCGTTGGGTCTGGTGCTGCCAATCTGTGCGGTTGGGCAGGTCTCGAGCTACGGCGATAAGACGGAGGGTCCGAACGTCGGCGACCAGCTGCCGAAGATTCTTCAGGGCGCCACGATCCAACAGCATCTCAATGCACAGCTTCCGCTGGGAGCGACCTTCACAGATGATCACGGCAATCCGGTAAAACTTGGCCAGTACTTCGACGGGAAACATCCCGTCCTGCTGTCGGCGGTGTACTACAACTGCCCGATGTTGTGTTCCGAGGAGCTGGACGGCATTTCAAGTGCTCTTGAGATGGTTCACCTGACGCCTGGAAAAGATTTTCAAATCGTCGTCGTCAGCATCGATCCCACCGAGACATCTCAACTGGCCGCGCGCCGCAAGGACTTTTACCTGCGCCGCTACGGTCATCCCGAGACCGCCAATGGATGGCACTTCCTTGTTGGGCAGGAGCCGAGCATCCAGGCGCTGACGAAGTCAATCGGCTTTGGCTACGTCCGCGTCCCGGGGCCGGACGGCAGGCTGACACAGTTTGCGCACGCAAGCTCCATTGAGATTGCGACGCCGCAAGGTCGCCTCGCGCAGTATTACCTGGGCGTCGAGTACTCGCCGAAGGACGTGCTCCTGGGGCTGATTGATGCCTCGGACAACAAAATTGGTTCACCGGTGGCGAACATCCTCACCTACTGCTACCACTACGACCCGCAGATCAACAAGCATTCGCTGCGCGTGGCGCGGGTTGTTCAGCTCGGCGGTATGGTGACAGTTGCAAGCCTCGGTACCTTCATGTTTCTGATGTTTCGGCGAGACAAGGAACTAAGTCGCAAACTCGACAGCGCGCCGAACTGGCATGACGAAAACAGGCGGAACGGATAAGGCAAACGATGGGTATTAGTCCAGTCCTATGGCAATTTTTGGTGAAGTGGCTGCACAGCTCGGCCCTGTTTCCGGTCGAAGCGTCCACTATCGCGCCCTATACGGATGCGCTGTACTTCTTTCTGGTTTCGGTGTCGCTCGTCGGCTTGATCTTCGTCACCCTCCTGATTTTTTACTTCTCGGTTCGCTACCGCCGCGACAAGCATCCGGTGGCGGTGCAAGTGGAAGGATCGACCATTCTCGAGGCGACGTGGACGATCATTCCGCTGGCCATCTTCCTCGTCGTCTTCGTATGGGGCGGCCTGCTGTACTTCAGGATCTATGATCCGCCACCCAACGCCATGAATATCTACGTGGTGGGCAAGCAGTGGATGTGGAAGATGCAGCACATGGAAGGGCAGCGGGAGATCAACGAACTGCACATTCCGCTGGGCCGGCCGGTGAAGCTCACCATGACGTCGGAAGACGTGATCCACAGCTTTTTTGTGCCGGCGTTCCGCATCAAGCAGGATGCGGTGCCGGGGCGCTATTCCACCACCTGGTTCGAGCCCACCAAGCCCGGCAAGTATCACCTGTTTTGCGCGGAGTA
>DATNGO010000106.1:0-37373 GCA_035605855.1 Acidobacteriaceae bacterium
AAGTTCCTCAGCCACCGCCTGGTTATGCACCATGCGGTACATGAAGTTGACGATCGGCCGGCGGTACTTCTGGATCAGATAGTCGAACCCCGACATGTTGCCGGCGCGCAACTCGAGCATGATGGCCGAATCTTCCATGTCGGCGAAGCTCGCTGAGCCATGTCGTACGGCCGGAGCTTTCACCCCTTCGAGTAGTCCCGGGTTGACCGCCAGGGTCGCCATATCCTCTGTAACCCCGTCTTCTTCGTGAGGTTGCGCCGGTTCAACCAATTCACCCGGGTTTTTCGAGGAGCCTCTCGGGTCTGCTCCCGGGTCCCCATTTAGGGCGGCTCCCCGGTCGGCTTTCAGATCGCCCGGATTCGAGGCTCCGGAGCGCCCAGCGGGGTCGGGCGCGGACGGGTTCTTGGGGCGAACGGGCATGTGGCTTCGCTATTGTACCGGGCAGGGGAGAGCCCCGGCAGGCCTCCCTAAGTGTGGTGGTATGCTAATCAGGTACGTTCCCCCAGCACCCGTCCCCGGGCGAGTGGGCGCATAACTCAGCGGTAGAGTGCCACCTTCACACGGTGGAAGTCGTAGGTTCGAATCCTGCTGTGCCCACCATATAAACCTCACCGCAAAGAACTTGCGTGCACGTGAGCCGTTGAGTGCACACGACGGTTTTAGAGTGCTGGGACTCTCCTCTCGAAGTCCCGGCCACAGAAAACTCAGGCGAGCGATTGGACGGTCAATACGGGACAATTGGCCTCAGCCAATACGTCCTGCGTGACGCCGCGGCGGACGTGCATGAGCCAGAACGATCTCGCGCGTGCTCCCATGATGATGAGATCTGCGTGGACACGTTCGGCGACATCGAGTATTCCTCGGGCTGGATTTCCATGCTGAAGCGCATATTCCAGAGTGCACCAGTCATAAGCCTCGCGAGGAATGAACGATGTCAGCTGTTCACGGAATTGGCGCTGGCCGGCGTCATCGGACGGATTCGCCTTGCCGGCTGTTGAGGAGGTAGCGATGTGGCAGATCCATAGATGCGCGCCGGCCTCTCGTGCAAAGGCCAAGGCGAATGCTCCGGCGCGGTTTGAAGCATCGGAGAAATCTGCGGCGAACACAATCCTCTTGAAACTGAGCGGACCTTCTTGTGGCGGTTTTGAATTCGGCGCGATCGTCAGGACGGGCGATATTGCGCTGCGGATCAGATGTTCTGCCGTGGATCCGAGCAGAAAGCGGCCGACAGGAGATTTCGGCTCCGTGCCGACCACGATCAGGTCTGGCCCGAACTGCCTTTCCTTGAGCAGGAGTGCATCGGGTGTAGGACACTCGCTGGTGAGGGAGACGGAAGTGCCGATGCCGGCTGCGCGAAATTCATTCCATTGCTCTATGAGCTGCTGCCCGCCTGTTTGCTGCTGGCCTGGCACGACACCCTCCAGGCCTTCGTCGAAACAAGCGTAGACGTGCACGATATGGACCTCGGAGCCAAACCGTAGAGCCAGTGCCCGTACATACTCGCCCGCCAGTGTTGCAACCGGCGAGAAATCCGTGGCAAACATGATCTTCTTGAGCGATACGCCTGGCATGCTCTCGATGGCTTCCATTGCAGTGCCCTTCCTTGTCCGCGGCGTGACGGCGAATGACAAGGACAGAAGACCACTGCGTGAAGCACGGCGTCTATGATGTTTGTCACATCGGGTTATCTCGTAGCGGGATATTCGTTCGTCAGTGCGGGCGGAAACGGACGTCGCGCGAAGATTTGGAAACAGATGTCCGGCGAACAGAAGGCGTCCGCTTCAGCAGCCAGCGTACTGCGAGGCCGCCCGCGAATATGAGAGCGGAGATGCCTGCGAGGATATAGGTTCGGCTGTCGTTGTGGCGTTGAAACTCCTCCAACGCCACGGTGAGAATCCAGAGCTGCAGGCCGAGCAAGAGAATGCCTATCATCAGCGCGGCGCCGACGAGCCCAGCCTCGCCGGGGGGAGGCACGGCGCGTCTGGGTTGCTCGAGGGTGGATGGCGGGGCGGTCCTCAGTGGCGAGCTCATGGTTCGACCCCGATTGCGTACAGAACATCACCGTTGGCCTGGAGCTTGATGCGTGACAAAGGCCGGACCGGCGGGCCGGCGACAGGCTCTCCGGTCCTGGGATCGAAGACGCCTTCATGGCACGGACAGAAGAGCCGGTTGTTTTCCTTCTCGAAGTACACCGAACAGGACAGATGCGTGCATGTCTGGTTGTAGGCTACGAAGCGGCCATCGTTCAGGTGCAGCAGCATCGCCTGGTCTTCCGGCCCGGGATAGTGGAAGTACATCGCTTCGCCTTGCGGCAGATCGTCGAGCTTTGCAATCTGCTGGGGCGCAAATTGCGGGGTGCGGAGAAACCGGCGCAGCACGGCAAGGAAGGCTGTTCCAAGAAAGAGTGTGCCGGATGCATAGACCGCGAACTGGAGCAGATCGCGGCGCGAGACGAGCTCATCGGCGTCCCAGTGGTACGGAAACTGCGACTCCCACTGTTTGTTCTGGGAATCGTCGGCGTCTGGCGGAATCTCGTCCGGCCGCGAAATCTGATTCATAGAACCCATGGGTCCTCTCCTTGTGCACCTTCTCCTGAACGAACTACGCCGTCGGAGTCCTTATATACCCGCAACTGCGTTTCTTCCGAAGGCAGTACATGATAGACACGCGTGCGGACCTCCTGCGTTCCAAACTTCGTGCGCCGGACTGCGCTGCCGTTGCGCTCGTTGGCGAACTGCTCATAAGTGCCGTACCAGAGCGCGTCTGTAGGACATGTTTGTGCGCACCAGGGCTGCAACCCCTGCGATGTGCGGTCATAACAGAGATTGCATTTCTTCATCAGCCTTGCTTCGAGATCGATTTTCGGCACGCCGAACGGGCACGCGTAGACGCAATTCCTGCACGCAATGCAACGCGAAGCGTCGGCCTGCTGCACGACGCCCTCTGGAGTGATGAGGATCGCCAGCACAGGGCACACCTGGGCACACGGCGCCAGCGGAGACTCGCAATGCATGCAGACGGTCGGCTGGGTGGCGACACTGAAAGCGCGATCGATGAAGTCCACCATGATCATGCTCTCCCCTTTGTGGGAATCACATTCTCTGCATGCGGCTTCGCACGCACGACAGCCGATACAGCGGGAAGGATCGACGAACAGAGTATCGATGGACATGAAAGTATCTCCGGGCTAGTGTGCGTTGCCCTGCTTCTCCGGTGGGAGCTTCGTTTCGCCGACAGTGTAGGGGAACATGCGCGGGGCGTTTTCAGGCGTGAGGTTTTCCTTCGCCTTCTGCCTGGTTGCGGGCATCGGTGAATCGATGCGTTCCAGCGTGGCGGCGCAGACCTTGTATTCCGGGATCTTCACCGCTGGCTCGACTGCCGGATTGGTCAGCTGATTCACTGCCTGTTCATGTCCGTAGTGAAACGGAATGAAGATGGTGTCGGGGCGGATTGTCGGTGCTACCACAGCCTTGAGTTCCATGTGGCCGCGCGGCGTGCGCACCCGCACGCGATCCTCGTGCGCGATGCCGAATCGTTCGGCGGCTTTCGGGTGGATCTCCACCCAGGGCTCGGGCGCCTGGCTGTTGAGAAAGCCGAGCCTGCGCGTCTGGTTTCCGCTGAGGTATTGATACACCACGCGGCCCGTTGTGAGCCGCAGTGGGAAGTCGTCGTTGGGCTCCTCAGCCGCCGGCGTGTACTCGATAGGATGAAAGCGAGCGCGCCCATCTTTATGGCCGAAGCGTTCGGTGAACAGGCGCGGCGTTCCCGGATCGTCTTCCGTCTTGCACGGCCAGAAGACGCCACTCTGCTCATCGATCTTTTCCCACGTGATGCCGGCGTAGTCGGCGACACCGCCCTTTGAGGCGCGGCACATCTCGTCGAAGATATCTCTGCTCGAGTGAAAGTCGAAGTATTGCCCACGGCCCATCCGGCGCGCGAGTTCGTTGACGATCTCCCAGTCGCGGCGGGCTTCGCCGGGAGGATCGACTGCCTTGTTGATCTTGATCATGCGACCTTCAAGGTTCGTCGTCGTGCCCTCGTCTTCGCACCAGACCGCGCCCGGCAAGACGACGTCGGCGCGCTCGGCCGTTTCCGAAAGGAAGAAGTCGATCACAATCAGCGGGTCGAGGTTGTCGAGAGCGCGGGCAACCACAGCGACCTCCGGCAGGCTGACCATCAGGTTCGAACAGATGACGAGGCAGCTCTTGATCTCTCCCGTGGACATCAGCTTCACCATCTCGGTGGCTGCAGCGCCTTCGCCAGGAATCTCACTCTCCGGAATGCCCCACACATCTGCCACCTCCTGGCGCTCTTCCAGAACATCGATGTGGCGGTAGCCGGGAAGCTGACTCGCCTTCTGGCCGACCTCGCGGCCACCCTGTCCGTTGCCTTGCCCGGTGATCATCATGGCGCCGCCGCCGAGCTTGCCCAGTTGACCGCGCGCCAGCGCAAGATTGATGCATGCGAGGCAGTTGTCGACCCCGTGCGTGCTGTGCTCGATGCCGCGAGCGTGCATCACGATGGAGCGCGGAGCACGGCCGAACATCTCCGCCGCCATGATGATTCGACTCGCCGGTACACCGGCGATCCTCTCGGCAAACTCCGGCGTGTATGGGTCGATGATGGCCTTCACCTTGTCCCAGTCGCGCGTACGGTTTGCGATGTACTCTTCGTCGGCGAGACCTTCCGCGATGATGTGCCGCAGCATCGCGTTGAGGATTGCGACATCTGTACCCGGACGAAGCGGCAGCCACAGGTCAGCGGTCCGCGCGGTAGGAGTTTCGCGCGGGTCCATCACGATCAGCTTCGCGCCGTTGTCGCGCGCTCTCCACAGCCACTGCATCATCACGGGAAAGCACTCCGCAACGTTCGATCCCGCCACAAGGATGCATTTTGTTTCCGGGATGTCCGTCATCGGAAAAGGAGCGCGATCGATACCGAACGCCTTCGAATAGGCGAGGCCCGCGGAAGACATGCAGAGCCGGCCGTTGTAGTCGATATGCCGCGTGCCGAGCCCAACGCGCGCAAACTTGCCCATCAGATAGCACTTTTCGTTAGTCATGGACGAGCCGCTGTAGACGGCGACGCAGTCCTTCCCATGCTCTGCCTGCAACGCCTGCCAGCGTTGAATAACATAATCGAACGCCTCATCCCAGCTCGCGCGCTCGAGTTTGCCGCCCTTGCCCCCGCGGCGGATCATCGGATACCGCAGGCGGTCGGGGTGATTCACCTGCTGGTAGGCGACGACTCCCTTGGGACACAGCGCTCCGCGATTATGCGGATAATCGCGCGGCTCTACTCCGGTGACCGCGCCATCGGACACGCGCAGGTACATCCCGCACTGCACACCGCAGAAACAGCAGTGGGTGGCGACCAGGGTATCCGGTAGCTGGTCCGACTTGACCCACGCGGCCTCGGGTTTGCCGGCCGACTGGAAGTCGTAATTCGCATCGCGATCGGGTTGAAAGGTGTCCTTGTTTACCGACATGGCTAGATGAGCTTTCTCCCGACTGAGCTGTAATAGGACTCGCCCCGAAGGATGCGCTTACACGTGGGGCAGAAGTCCTGAAGAACAATGTTCGGAGATGCAAGTTCGTATCGTTGACCAAGATCGCCGAGCGTCGCCTTCAGATCGTCAATGAACTGCTTTGAGGGCAAGTCCCGTCCACACCGTTTGCAATGTGCAGCGTGGCTCTCTGCGGCTTGTGTTCCGCCAGGTTCTCCATCTTCTTTGCTCTCATACACGGTCTGATACAGCGTCACGCCCATGCTGGCGGGACGCTGGAAGATGTGAAAGAACTTGCCGAACGGAATCGACAGCAGCCAGGCCACTACCAGGACCTGATGCGTGAGCGAGATGAACCAGTAATAGCGGCCCTGCCACCAGGTGGCAGACGCCGTAAGCGCGAGTCCGGTTATGGCGATGGCGAGCAGCAAAACCAGCGGCACAAGATCGAACCCGAACCGCTGCGTCGTCCGCAGGCCAACGTCTTCAAGGCGCCGCTTAAGGGCGATACCAAGGCCGACCATCAGAATCAGCGCGGTGAAGTCGAGCCCATGAAAGATGGAGAAGCCCACGATACCGTGGATCGCGAACTGGAAGAACGGAAAGCCGAAGAACCAGAACTGATAATGGTCAGTCCCCACCAGTGTGAAGCGGAACCAACCGAACGTCAGCGGGAAGGTGATGAGGCAGGAGAGCAGGACGCCCCAGGAGATGCACATGTGCATCAGCCATCGCTCGAAGCTGCGGTTCAGAATGAAGGTCTGACCGATGATGTCACGCCACCATGCCACGGGAATCAGGCCGGTGTAGCGCCGGAAATTTCTCGTTGAGAAGAAGTTCGTCCAGCCCGCCTTGAAATAGCGCCAGGTCGGAGGGCGCATGATCCACACCGTATACCTGTACACGATGGCCGCCAGGGCGAACAGGCTCGCAACGGCATAACCGATGAGCGCGGGATCGAAGTTGCGGAACCCGCGCGAACCGGCGTAGATCAGGAACAGGAGCAACGCGGTCGCCAAACTGGCCAGAAGGGCGGGTGTGTATCTGCGCACGTGAGTCTCCGATCCTCCCAAGATGCAGGCCACGGACGGTGCATAGGCAGCGACATCCTGCAGATTTAATTCATTGCCGCCGCCAGACAAGTGGCAGCCGAAATGGCTGGGAAACGGTCCCGCTGGTTCCTTTCTTCCCTCGCAACGCTATCACAACCCCGGGTTCGCCTTCGCGCAAGAGAGAACGCCACGATAGGAGAGCGCAGATCGATGCTCTCCTTCTATGACTTGAGTCACATCTCAGCTCGATCCCTTCAATAAAATTCGCACTCGACACATTGGCCTATTCCGTAATCGGCTGCGCCGGACCAAATCCAGCCGTTGTCCGCACAGAAATCGCGGGTGTGACATAAGTCACAGTCTCGTGGAAGTCGTTCATCTACGGTAAGAGCCATGGAGGGCGAGCAATGGCCGCGCAGAGCACCGCTACGCTGGAGCAGCGATCGCCAACAGCTTCTGAATTCGGACTGCAGCTCTACAGGAAAGCCCTGACTGTCTTCTAACATCGAAGAACGGATGAAGGTATTCGCCCGTCAGGGCAAGTGTTCGTTTGTGTCCTCCAGCCGTGGACACGAGGTGACGCAATTGGGAGTGCCCTCGGCGCCGGCTCTCGAAGCGCTGGTGCTTCCCTCCAGCGCTGATTTGCAACAAGCTGTCGAGAATACTCTGCGCTTTTTGAGCATGATGTGCATCTTGCGGCGGTTCTGCCTGCACGCGTGGCACGATAGCCTCCTCATGTGTGCATTACAAGCTGATAAGGTGTTCCATGTTGAGTCCCTCGAACCATAACCGGGGCGAGCACGTCTATCACGCCGTCAGCCGCCTCCGCCTCAACTGGTTGCTCGCGCATCGGCCGCCTCGCGTCGTGTGGGCGTCGTACGTATTCCTGAATAGCTTTATCACCATCGCGTTGTTGACGTCGGTGGCTGTCGTTACTCACAACCCGTTTGTCTTTCCTTCGCTGGGACCAACGGCTTACCTGTTCTTTTTTTCGCCGCTGGCGGAGGCGTCGACGCCACGAAACGCGGTGTATGGTCACGCGATTGGACTCGTTTGCGGGTTCTTCGCCTATTACGTAACCGGCATGCACGCCTTTCCCCACGGCTTTGCAGGCGAGGTCTACTGGCCGCGAATCGTGGCGTCCGCCCTTGCGCTGTCGCTTACCGGTGCGGGCATGGTCCTGCTGCGCGTGAATCATCCGCCCGCAGGAGCGACGACGATGATCGTGTCACTCGGCATCCTGGCCAAGCCCCAGTACCTGCCGGTCATTGAAGTGGCAGTTGTGCTTCTTGTGCTTCAGGCGATCGTCATCAATCGGCTTGCTGGATTGCCCTACCCCATATGGAATTCCAAAGGACCAGTCAAGGGAGCAGACCGGTAATCCTCGGGAGACCATCGTAAAGAATGCCGGAGCTCAGTGTTGCCCTTCCGCGTACACCTTGAGGGCCTGCACATCCGGAATTCTGACGGCGCGCAACTTGAGGGTCACCAGGCCAAGCTGCTGCAGGCGCGCGAGTGCGCGTGAAACGACGTCCCGTACCGTGCCGATATGCGTCGCGATCTCGTGATTGGACAGATCAAGTTTGAAATTAACGCTTCCTTTCTGCATCTGACCGGTCTTCTCGGCCTCTGACAGCAGCAGGAACGCGAGCCGCTGTCCTACCTCATGCAGCGACAGCACATTCACCAGGTGCGCGTGTTTCCGTACGCGTTCCGCCATCAGCTTCAGAGCGCTCAGTGCAAAGGTGGGCTGCTTCAAGCAGAGCTCACGAACATCCTCCTTGCGCAGCAAGAGCAGATCCGTGTCCTCTTCAGCAATGGCCGAGGCGGGATAGGGCCCATCATCAAAGACCGGGACGTCGGCGATCGTCGCGCCCGCGCGATCGACATGCATTACCTGCTCGCGGCCATCGGTGTTCTGCTGAAACGCGCGTATCGTGCCGCTGATCACCACGAACATGCCTGACGCCGGCTCGCCGGAGAAGAACAGCATCTCGCCCGCCGCCAGGTGCTGCTCATGGGCTCGGGCCGCGAGCCAGCGTAAGCCTTCCTGATCGAGCGAGCCGAAAAAGCGCGTCTGTCCCAGCGCCTCAACTCTTTTGGCGATTCGGTCCATCGCGTCCCCCCTACGACTCAAGTCATAGCACAGCCGGGCAGCGCGGCATAGATTCGGGCATGAGAGCTGGCGAACTACGAGGCAAAACAAGCAAATGCAAAAATATAACTTGAACAACCTCATCGACTTCGATGAGAAGCGGTTCAATCCCAAAGTAGTGATCAGTGAGCCCGGCCACCGCGTAATGCTGATCAGCATGTCCGCCGGTCATCTGATTCCGGAGCACGCTGCACCCGGCCAGGTCACGATCCATGCGCTCCAGGGGCATGTGACCTTTTTCGAAAACGACACACCTTGCGATCTGTATCCCGGCGAGATGGTGAGCCTGGAACCAGGCAGTAAACACAGACTGCACGCTCACGAGGATTCCGTCCTGCTGGTGACACTTATCACCACTCCGAAAGCCGGCGGAGTGCCTGTGGACAGCACCGAGAATCTCGATATCCGCGAAGTTCCCCGCCCGTTGCGTCATCCCATGATCTTTGCCAAATTCGATGCGCTCCCCATCGGCGCTTCTCTGCGGCTCATCAACGATCATGATCCGATTCCGCTCAATCGCCAGTTCGATTCGATCCGGCCAGGCCAGGCACTTTGGGAGTACGATGAACGCGGGCCGAATCTCTTTCGCATCCGTATAACGCGCGTCGGTCCTCCAGCCGCGTCGGATCGTCCACTGAGTGCACCCGCGCAACAAGTTCAACTCCAGCCATAGCAGCCATGGATCTCCTGGAGACCATGTATCCACACAACCAAAGGGGGAAACATGGCAGCCGCTCCGCTCGTTCTTCCTGAGCTTCCCGAGCACAGCTATCTGAATGAGCGTCATGGGATCGGATCATGGCTGCTCACGTACGACCACAAACGGATTGCGCTGCTATACCTGTTTGCCACCAGCTTCTTCTTCATTATTGGAGGTACGGCGGCGTCGCTCATCCGGCTGGAGCTCCTGACTCCTGCGGGTGATCTCGTATCTTCGGACACGTATAACAAACTGTTCTCCATCCATGGCATCATCATGGTTTTCTTCTTCCTCGTGCCGGTCGCACCGGCGGTCCTGGGGAACTTCCTAATACCGCTGATGATCGGCGCGAGGGATGTTGCGTTTCCAAAGATCAATCTGCTGAGCTGGTATTTATTCATGATCGGCGGATGTTTTGAGCTGTACATGATGATCTTTGGCGGCGTCGACACGGGGTGGACGTTTACGACGCCTCTGAGTACCCACTATCTGAACAGCAACGTCGTCAGTGCCGCGATGGGAATCTTCGTTGCGGGATTTTCCTCAATTTTGACTGGCTTGAACTTTATCGTCACCATTCATCGAATGCGCGCTCCGGGAATGACCTGGTTCCGGCTGCCGTTGTTCATCTGGTCGTACTATGCAACCTCGATCATCTTCGTGCTGGCGACGCCAGTGGTTGCCATCTCGATGGTGCTCATCGTTCTGGAACGAGTTTTTGGAATCGGCGTCTTTGATCCGAGAGTCGGCGGAGATCCACTGTTGTTTCAGCATCTCTTCTGGTTCTATTCCCATCCCGCCGTGTACGTGATGATCCTGCCGGGCATGGGCATCATCTCGGAAGTGGTGGCCTGCTTTTGCAGGAAGCGCGTCTTCGGCTATACGGCAGTGGCATTCTCGTCGGTAGCTATTGCGTTATTCAGTTTCTTTGTCTGGGCTCACCACATGTTCATCATGGGAATCTCGAACTATTCCGCACTGCTCTTCTCGTTGATGAGCATGCTGGTCGCGGTGCCCTCGGCAATCAAGGTCTTCAACTGGACCTTCACCATGTATAAGGGCTCAATCACCTTCGACACCCCCATGATCTATACCCTGGGTTTTCTCGGCTTGTTCACGATGGGAGGCCTGACGGGAGTATTTCTGGCCTCACTCGGAATGGACATCCATCTTACGGAAACTTACTTTATTGTTGCTCATTTCCATTACGTGATGGTGGGCGGAATGGTAAGTGCCTACATGGCCGGTCTGCACTTCTGGTGGCCGAAGATTACGGGAAGAAAGTATTCAGAATCCTTTGGCAAGTTGGCAGCGCTCATCCTTTTTATTGGGTTTAATCTGACATTCTTTCCGCAGTTCCTCATGGGCTATCTCGGCATGCCGCGGCGCTATCACGCATATCCGCCCGAGTTCCAGGTGTTGAATGTGCTTTCGACGGCGGGTGCATCCATCCTGGCGCTCGGTTATTTGTTGCCTGCCTTCTATCTAATCTGGTCGCTGAAGTACGGTGAGATCGCCGGCAACAATCCATGGCGCGCTGCCGGGCTGGAATGGACGATCCAGTCGCCGCCCTTGACGGAAAACTTCACAGAAGTCCCTCTTGTGACACACGAAGCCTATAACTATGGAGAGATCGACGCTCCCGCACCCTCTGTTGCCGCTTAACTCTGGAGGCCCTCATGGCATTCATCATCGCGGAACCGTGCATTGGTGTAAAAGACACCGCTTGTGTTGACGCATGTCCCGTGGACTGCATCCATCCCAAGCGGGACGAAAGCGACTTTGAAGCATTTTCGATGCTCTATATCAATCCCGTCGAGTGCATCGACTGTGGAGCTTGCGTTCCCGTCTGCCCGGTCTCTGCTATCTATGCTGAAGGTGACCTGCCTGAAAAATGGACCGACTATCAACAAATAAATGCGGCCCATTATGACAAGGCCACAGCATCAAAATAAGCAGGAGACCGTGATGTTTCTACAAATCGGAGCAAAGCCCGAGAGCGACTTCTCCGAACCGCTCGGAATGCTCGGCGACTGTCACAAGCGTATTCAGTTCTTCCTGAAGGACCTGATGCGATTGGCCGAAATTGCTGATCAGCCGCTCGATGCGAGTTCGCGCGTAGCTTTGGAGAGAGCGCTCCGTTATTTTCAGGAGAGCGGGCCAAGACATACCGCCGATGAAGAGGAGTCGCTGTTTCCGCGTCTGCGCGCGAGCAAAGATGTCCATGTGCAACAGGCCTTGGCCACAATGGATGCGCTGGAGGCAGATCATCAGCGCGCCAATGCGGCACATGATCAAGTCGACGCGATCGGACGACACTGGCTTGAGAGAGGCGCGATCGAGCATGACCAGGCAGAGAGACTGAGATCGTTGCTGCTCGATCTTTCTGAGCTCTACAAACATCATCTCGAGGTGGAGGACACCGAGCTTTTTCCCGCCGCGCGCGCCCTGTTATCCGTCCACGACAAGGCTCAAATGGGCCGTGAGATGGCGAAGCGCCGCGGGCTCTCCGTCGACATCGTGAAGTAACGAATTTAGCGGGGTCCGGTCCGCTGCGGAGCAAAAGCGCTTCGGCCAGGAACGCCGCAGCAACTCGTCCCTCGTATCGCTTCAACCTCCCAGAAGAGGGCCTACGTATAGGGGAAATGTGCTCTAAATGCCGCAAGCGTCTTAAGCGTAATGTACGCGGCAGCGGTGTGCTCCTTCGCGCGCTTGTTATGCTGTCCTGTGCGGTGAACTGCGTCTTGGCGCCGCGAATCTCGAGATAGAGGACAGCGATGGAGAGGATGGCGCCTGACGAACTGGCGAACAAGATCGGCGGCGGACTGCTGTCGTTTCCCGTAACCCATTTCACGCGGGATTTCGGATTCGACGAAAGACCGTATCGGGAGCATATCGAATGGCTTCTGCAACACGGCCCGGCCGGTCTCTTTGCCGCGGGGGGAACCGGGGAGTTCTTCTCGCTCACCATGCCCGAGTTCGCCAGCGTCGTCTCGACCGCGGTGCAGCAGACCAACGGCCGTGCGCCCGTCATCGCAGGCTGCGGGTACGGCACTGCGATTGCAAAACAGTTGGCGAAGACTGCGGAAGCCGCCGGGGCGGACGGAATCTTGCTGCTGCCGCCCTACCTTGTGAACAGCGAGCCTGCCGGTTTGATGGCGCATGTCGAAGCTGTCTGCGCATCCACTGATCTCGGCGTTATCTTCTACAACCGTGACAACGCAATTCTGAATGAATCTGCGATGGAACGGCTCTGTGAGCGTTGTCCGAACCTGGTTGGATTCAAAGATGGGTATGGCGATATCGAGCTGATGACTCGCATCTATGCGAGACTTGGCGACCGTTTGACTTATATTGGTGGGCTTCCTACGGCCGAGACGTTTGCTCTGCCCTACCTGGAGATGGGTGTGACGACGTATTCATCCGCGATCTTCAACTTCCTTCCCGAGTTCGCGCTGGGCTTCTACGCTGCAGTGCGCAGACGGGATCGCGATGAGGTCTTCAGGCGGCTTCGAGAGTTTGTGCTGCCCTATATCGAGATACGTAACCGTCGAAAGGGATATGCGGTTTCCATTGTGAAAGCCGGAATGCGAGCGACCGGAAGGCCGGCGGGCCCCGTGAGAACCCCACTAGTAGATCTGGATCAGAGCGAGATGGATGCCCTCAGCCGGTTGATTGCTGGGCGGTTGTGAGCGCTTTGCCATGGCTGCCGCGAAGCAGACGCATGTTCGCTATCTGATTGTCGCTATGCTGTTCATCGCGAGCAGCTTCAGCTACGGCGACAGAGTTGCATTGTCGATCGCGGGAACGGCGATGCAGCGCGAACTCGCGCTCGATCCGGTCAAGCTTGGGTTCCTGCTCTCAGGTTTCAGCTGGGCGTATGTCGCCGGCCAGCTGCCGTCTGGGGGATTGCTGGATCGCTTCGGGTCGAAGCGAGTCTACGGCATCAGCATTATCTCCTGGACAATTTGTGCATTCCTGACGGGCTTTGCGGGATATGTAGTGCCGGCGATGGCGTTCAGCACGATCTTTATACTGCGACTCCTCTCTGGGCTGGCGCAGTCGCCTGTGTTCCCGGGCAATGGCCGCATCGTTGCCGCGTGGTTTCCGACAGCGGAGCGTGGAACAGCCTCTGCAGTCTTCAACTCCTCGCAGTATTTCGCATTGGTGATGTTCGCGCCGCTGTTCGGCTGGCTCGTGCACAGTCATGGTTGGCGAAGCTGCTTCTGGTTCATTGGAGTCTTCGGCTTCGCGCTGGCATTCGCGTGGTGGAAGATCGTCTACAACGTGAAGCAGCATCCGCTGATTTCGCTTGCGGAGGTTGAATACATTGAGAAGGGCGGAGGGCTGGCGAATCTGGATCGTGCGAAAGGGGCGAAGGCGAATCCCCTGACTTGGAGCGGCGTGAAGCAACTGCTCAGTCAAAGGATGTTGATCGGAATCTATCTCGGCCAGTTCTGCATTACGACGCTCACATATTTCTTCATCACGTGGTTTCCGATTTACCTGGTGCAGGCGCGGCATATGTCTGTCCTGCGCGGAGGATTCGCGGTGGCTCTTCCTGCGTTGTGCGGATCCGTCGGAGGAGTGCTGGGTGGCGTGTGCTCGGACAGGCTGCTGCGTCGCGGATATTCACTTACCTTTGCTCGCAAGGCTCCCATTATCGCTGGCATGCTGCTGTCGATTACGATGATTGCGTGTAACTTTACAAACGTGCAGAGCGTCGTCATGTTTCTGATGTCGCTCGCCTTTTTTGGCAAGGGCTTTGGGGCCCTGGGGTGGACCGTAATCGCGGACGCTTCGCCGAGAGAGTTGATTGGTTTGAACGGCGGTATCTTCAATCTCTTCGGCAACACCGCCGGCATTACAACTCCGATCGTTATCGGATGGCTGGTGAAGAAGACGGGCTCATTCAATGACGCGCTGATCTTTGTCGGTGCAACAGCGGTGCTCGCGATATTCAGCTACGTTGTTATCGTCGGAGAGATTAAGCGCGTGGAGATTCGGCAGCCAGCTCAGGCTGCGAACGCTGTTGGAGAGTGATATGACGCTGGGCAAGACCGAATTGCGCCATAGTGAAGCATCTGTTGTGACGGGGATGCGCGTCATCCCCGTCGCCGGACAGGACAGCATGCTGCTGAATCTCAGCGGAGCGCATGCGCCGTTTTTCACGCGCAATCTTGTGTTCCTGAAAGACAACACAGGCAAGATCGGCGTAGGAGAAGTTCCCGGGGGCGAAAAGATTCGCCGGGTGCTGGAGGATTCTCGTGCGATCGTTGAGGGACAATCGGTCGCCGCATATCGCGCGGTGCGGAATGCTGTACGCGATCGATTCGCGAGTGAAGATGCGAGCGGCCGCGGCCTGCAGACATTCGACCAGCGGACTACAGTTCATGCGATGACCGCGATTGAATCCGCCATGCTGGATCTGTTGGGTCAGTTTCTGGGCCTGCCGGTTTGCGAGTTACTCGGAGAAGGGCGCCAGCGCTCCAGCGTCGATGTGCTCGGGTACCTCTTCTTCATCGGTGATCCGCACAAGACTCACCTGCCCTACCGAACTGAACCCGATGAGAAGGATGACTGGTTCCGGCTCCGCAATGAGGAGGCCGCGACGACAGAGGCAATTCTTCGCCTTGCGGCGGCAGCGCAGGCTCGCTATGGGTTTCGCGATTTCAAGCTGAAGGGAGGAGTGTTCGAGGGCTCAAGGGAGATGGAAACAGTGGTAGCTCTCGCCAGACATTTCCCTGGTGCGCGAATTACGCTGGATCCGAATGGTGCATGGTCGCTCGAGGAGGCGGTTCGCCTGTGTAGCGAAAAGCAGAACGTGCTGGCGTATGCGGAAGACCCGTGCGGTGCGGAGAAGGGCTTCTCAGGGCGGGAGATTCTGGCCGAATTTCGACGCGCCACTCGCCTTCCGACAGCGACCAACATGGTCGCCACCAACTGGCGTGAGTTGAAGCATGCGATTCAATTGCAGGCAGTGGACATTCCGCTTGCCGATCCGCACTTCTGGACGATGGAGGGCTCGGTGCGCGTTGCCCAGTTGTGTCGCGAGTGGGGACTGACGTGGGGCTCGCACTCCAACAATCATTTTGATGTTTCACTCGCGATGATGACGCACGTGGCCGCGGCAGCGCCAGGAAGAATTACCGCCATCGATACGCACTGGATATGGCAGGATGGGCAGCGCCTTACGAGAGAGCCGCTGCGGATTGAAGATGGCAGCATTCGGGTTCCAGAGCGTCCGGGGCTGGGTGTGGAGATCGATCTGGAGCAAGTGGAACGTGCGCATGCGCTCTACAATGAGGGAGGGTTGGGTGTTCGCGATGACGCGCGTGCAATGCAGTTTCTCGTGCCAGGATGGCAGTTCAATAACAAGCGCCCGTGCATGGTCCGCTAAGATGGCGCGGCTCATGCGCTGTCCAGCCTCGAGGACTCAGAGATGTTGAAGCAGGAGCTGTTGCGACCGCTGTGCGTGAAAATTCACTCCGACGACAACGTCGCGATTGTGGTGAACGAAGGAGGCTTGCGCGCGGGAGCGAAATTTGATTCGGGCCTGGTGCTCACTGAGAACGTTCCCGAGGCGCACAAGGTTGCGTTGTGCGACATACCCGCCGGAGCGCCGATCGTACGTTATGGATCGGTGATCGGGGTCGCGGAGCGTGAGATTGCGAAGGGAAGCTGGGTACACGAGGAGAAAATGCGTCTGCCGAGCGCGCCTGGTCTGGACGACCTTCCGCTTGCTACCGATGTGCCTGAGTCTCTGCCGCCGCTTGAGGGCTATAGCTTTCAGGGATTCGCTAATGACGACGGCACTGTAGGAACGAAGAACATCCTTGGCATCACCACGACGGTTCAGTGTGTCGCCGCCACGGTGAATTATGCCGTGAAGCGTATCCGGGAGGAGATCCTTCCGCGATACGCGAATGTTGACGACGTCATCGCGCTGACTCACACCTATGGCTGTGGTATCGCGACCGATGCTCCAAATGCCGAGATTCCTATTCGCACGCTGCGAAACCTGAGCTTGAATCCAAATCTCGGCGGTGCGCCGATGGTGGTCAGCCTGGGATGCGAGAAGCTGCAGCCGGCAACATTAATGCCGTCGAGCACGCTTCCGATCCTGAGTGCTTCGCCCTATGTCGTCCAGTTGCAGGACGAACGTCACCACAGCTTTGAAGAGATGGTCACCGCGATTATGGAGATGGCAGAGAAGCGTCTGCAGATGTTGAACAACCGGCGTCGCACGACGCGACCTGCGTCAGATCTGATCGTTGGCATGCAGTGCGGAGGGAGCGATGCCTTTTCAGGCGTGACTGCGAATCCGGCGGTAGGCTTCGCCACAGACCTGCTTGTGCGGACCGGTGCGACGGTGATCTTTTCTGAGGTGACAGAGGTGCGTGATGCGATTCATCTTCTCACCGCACGCGCGGCGACGGAAGACATTGCCCGCGATCTCATCCGCGAAATGGCCTGGTATGACGCCTACCTGAGCCAGGGCGGAGTGGACCGCAGCGCCAATCCGAGCCCGGGAAACAAGCGTGGCGGACTGACAAATATTGTCGAGAAGACTCTAGGGTCCATCGCAAAAGCAGGTTCTTCGCCCATCGCGGGAGTCTTCGGTCCAGGCGAGCGTGTGACAAAGAAAGGCCTGATCTTTGCAGCGACGCCTGCGGGCGACTTTGTATGCGGCACGTTGCAGCTGGCTGCGTCGATGAACATGCATGTCTTCACGACAGGGCGGGGAACACCCTACGGGCTTGCGATGGCCCCGGTCATCAAAGTGGCCTCGCGATCGGCGCTGGCGAAACGCTGGCACGACTTGATAGACGTGGATGCAGGCACGATTGCGACCGGCGAGGCGACGATCGAGCAGGTAGGCTGGCAGATATTCGAGATGATTCTCGATGTCGCGAGCGGCCGGAAGCAGACGTGGGCAGACAAGTGGGGCTTGCACAATGATCTGGCGCTCTTCAATCCAACGCCACTTACTTGAGATCAACGCGGCGGAGAACGACTACAGCCGAGTGCTCCCCGCCTCAAACGCGAAGCGCACAACTTGCGCACGTGTGCGGACACCAACCCGACGCGTTCCGTGATTCGTCTCTAGTACGAGGGCTTCCACATCGTCCGTCTGAAAGGGAAGGACACCGAGAACTGGAGGTTAGGAGTATCCGGCGTCAGTCCAACACCCATCGTCACGTCCATCATGCGCCCCGGTGCGAACATGTACGACGTGCCGACGCGCAGGGATCCTTCGACGAGGTACGAGGCCGGGAGCGGCTGTCCTGCCAGCTTGCTCTGTCTCGTAAACAGTTGATCCCACCCAACCGTCATTGAAGTTTCAGGATTCAGCGAAAGCACTGAGCCCAGCTGGAATCCGACCGAATTGCCGGGGCGGATGTATGCGACCTCACTGGTCACGTTCGGGTTTGAAGGGTCGCTGATGGGAACCGTGTGATGCGCGGGTTGGTTGTATGTGTAGTTAAGGCTGCCGAAGAAGACCAGTGGATCATTTGTCTTTGCGGCAGTAACGGCAGCGGTCAATCCGTTGAAGCCGGTGCCTAACGATGTTTGGGCGCTTTCCAGATTGTAGGAGGTTGCGCCGGTCGTCGACTTGAAGTGGAGGCTCCCCAAAAGATCCGGAACGTTTCCATGCTCACTCGCAAACTGGTACGACACGCCCGCGACCATGTCGCCCAACCCAAACTGGCTCGCTGTTGTCTGCTTGCCGGTCGCATCCACCGTACGATTCAGAACATATCCATACGGCACTGTGAAATCCATTTGAGCCCGCTTTGTCAGGCCGAGCCGCGCCGTCACCGAATTGATGAGGATGTCTCTCCGCAGTCGCTCGGAGGTAATATCGCCGACAACCAGCACCGGGAAGAGAGCGAATCCATTCACAGTGACATGATCCGATGACAGACTGAAGTACGAAGCGGCGTCGTCAACCTCGAGCATGCCGGCCGGCAGTAAGAGTCCACCGCGGACGAGCAGCGCACGGTCCAGGGCTGCCGACGCATGTCGCTCGGTATCGTCGTACGTCGCATTATTGACGGTGGCTGCGAGCGAGCTGGTAGGTGCCGGTGAGGCTGCAACTGCCGCAGGCACGGGCCCGTGACCCGTGAGTCCGGAGTTCGTCGCGTTCAGCCGCGTCTCGAGCTCCTGTACCCGCTCCAGAAGATTTCGAATGATGGCATCGCGTTCACGCAACGCCTGCTGAATCTTCGCGTCGATTGCGTCCTGCTGTGCGGATCTGAGCTGTGTTGGATGGTCTGCCTGAGCAGCCAGATCCGGCGGTGCCGATGTTGTGCTGGCAGACTGTGTCTGTGCGTTGAGACTTACTGTAGAAAGTAAAACGATGCCCACTGCAAATGGCCGAAGAAACATGTAGCCCTCCCCACTTCTTTAGTACAAACCATTGGTAGGCGTCGTCACCCCGAGATTACGCATGATCACACTTTCATCTGGAAGGAGCTTGGCAGAGGAGTTGATTTGCTTCGCTACCTGCATACGCTCATCCGGAGGGTGAACGATGAAGACGATTCCGTTCTTCCATAGTTTCTGGAATCGGTCTGTCTTCATCGTGACGTTGCCAAAGCCAGGATCAGCAAGAAATACTCTGCCGTCGGCTATGCCTTTGACAACAACAAAATGATCGAACCCTTTGAGCCGGATCGGAACGATGACTGCCGACTTCTGGCTCGCCAGTTCTTCGATCGACATATCGCTGAACCCCTCAGCGGAGTACCCGCGAGCCTGCGCAAAATGTTTCATATCTAAAAGCGAAAACCCATGTCTCTCTCGGACACGGGCTGCGTCGGTTCGGTGCAACATCCATACAACAATGTCTGTTTCAGGTGTGTTGTCCTTGAACTGGTAGGTAAGCAGCGTGCTTAGTGCGGCAGCACCGCAGCTGATATCCCACTTCTGGCGGACAACGCCCTCGTTCCGAATATCCTTCAGGGATAGGACGGGTTTTCCCCATCCCACGTCCTGCCCTGGCGTGGGCTTGGTATGCGCCTGCGCCAGGGCGACGAGGGACGATGCGCTCAGCAATGCTGCGGCGATCGTTGTTCGGACGGGCATCATTTAGTGCATTTTCCCGTTGAGGTTACTCTGCAAGATGGTGCCAACTGTCGAGTTGATGTTGACGTTTAGGTTTAGCAACACGTTGATCGTGGAGTTCGCAGCATTGATATTGATCAGCGAACTCAGGTTCTGCTGTGCACTTCCGCCCAGGTTCACGGTCCCCGTTGTTGTGGTGTTCGTGGAACTGGAGGCGGGTTGAACCACAAGAGATCCAATGCCCGATACAAGGCCGTTCGCGGTCGGCACCTCGCCCGTAAAGTTGATGACTCCACCTGGCAGGACCCTTGTGGTCACACCAGCTGCGGTCACCCGGTCGAGCGTGCTGTCGTCGAGAGCTTTCTTTCTCGACTGCGACACGCCAGCCTGTGTCGCCACTAAGAGACCCATGACCAAAAGAGTGCGGTACATTTTTGCTCTCCTCGCGTGCGTTAAGCGCCGCGCGGCGGAGTCACCCTCGATCGAGGATGACTCCGTCCGTGGTCATTAGCGGGACTGCGAAATGGTGTTGCTCTGAGTCAGTGTTGGCATGGCAATCACGTTGGACGTGAAGCCGATGTTCACGCCATTGGCGACCATGCTGCCCACTGCGTTGACGATGTTCACACCAGACGCGCCGGATTCAGACGAACCCGCCATGGTGAGTGAACCTGCGTTGGTGCTGTTGATCGTCGAGCCATCAACCGCGATGTTCTGGCCGACCGCAGAACCGATGGTCGTCGGTCCCATGTAGGTCAGCGCCAGGGTATCGTTCGTCGTGCTGCTGTGAGCGAAGTTGTTCGTCGCAGACAGGTTGTCGGTTGCCGTCGCGCTGTGAGCGAAGTTGTTCGACGCGGTGGTGGTATGAGACGAAGACGACTGCTCAGCGGCCTGCTGAGCAAACGCGTTCGTGGTGGTGGTCGCAGCCTGCTGCTGTGCGTTGAGGGAGGCATTGTGGGCGAAGTTATTGGTGGTCGAGTTGCTGGAGCTGCCACTGTTAGAGTGACTCGCCGTAAGGGCAGCGTTGAGGCTCGCGTTGTGCGAGGTCTCGTTCGACGCATTGGAGGTAGCGTTGCTCACTGTCCCGTTGTTCGTTGTAGTGGCGTTCTGAGTGCCAGTACCGGACCCACTTGAGGTGTTGCCGCCGTTCGACGCCGAATTGCTGAACGTGCTGGTGTTGGTGGCGGTGGTAGCGCCCGGGTTAGCGGAAGAGGCATGCTGGCTCGTGCCATTCGAGGTAGAGGAGCCGTTGGTGGTGGTTGCGGCAGCCAGCGTAGCGTTGAGGTTGCCCGACGACGCGTGCTGTGCGTTGGCCGAGTGAGCAAAGTTGTCAGTAGTGGTGGTCGTGGCGCCAAGGCTGGAGCTCTCGTTCGCATTGTGCGCGAAATTGTCGGATGAAGACTCGCTCGCGCTCTGGCTATGAGAGCCGGTGTTCATAAACGACGCGTTATCCGTCGTCGACGTTGTGAAACTCTTATTGTGGGTCAGCGTGCTATTGTCCGTCGTGCTGTTCGTATTGGAGAAAGTGTTATTGACGGTTATGTCCGGTCCGTTGCTGTACCGCGACAGCGTGGCATCCGAATCCGGATTGGTCTGGGTGATGTCGTTGCTCTGGTGAACTGCCGAGGCAGTGGTGGGTGCGTTGCTCGTCAGCGTTGCCGCATAGATGTTGACGCCGTTGGCAACGCTGCTGTCCACGGCGGTTACGATGTTCACGCCACTCGCGGAGCTCAGCGAGCTGCCCGAGATCGAGCTGGCCGCTGTTTCGCTTGTCGTGACGGTTGAGCCGGCAACGGCGATCGAATTGTTATCAGTCTGGCCAGCCGTAATGTTGTTCATCTGGCTGTCAGTGATCTCGTGCGCTTTGGACGTCTTGCTGTTGGAATTGCTGCTCTGGGCTGCAGCAATCCCAGCAGCAAGGAAGGACGCGGTAATGAGAGTGCAAACAATTTTGTTCACGAAATTCCTCCACATCTGCGTTGTATGAACACGACCGAACCCGCCGGCCGAGGCGGGCGGCGCGGAAGGGCCAAATTGAGCGTGAATCTTCGCACCCTTTTCAAGAGAGGGATGACGCGATCCGCGCAGTAAACGTTCGTAAGGGCCTGAGGGTTGAACTCGGATGGCAGCAGGATGGAGAAGCCTTAGGCCGCTTCCATCAGCACGCCGAGAGTGATCAACCTGATTGCACTTGTAGCCCGAAATGAGCCCGGAGAATCTACTCTTCGACTGACTCCCGCCCATAAATCGCGCAATGGGTGACCCGATCAAGCCAAACCGCAGCGTTAGTCTGTGTGGTGCGATCGCCTGGTGGCTGATTCAGATAACTGGAATCATGCAATTCCATTGCCATGCAAACCCCGCCGTAATTCCGCCATTTCGCACAAGATCCTGTGGGTAAATTGCAGGAAAATGCACTGTCTAAAGGAACAACTTTGCCGCTTGTCTTGGCGACCCGTAAAAAAACACTCCCACCATATCGATGTCAACAAAAAACAGGAACTGATTCCTGACGCGATATACAAGAATGGTGGGCCCACCAGGACTTGAACCTGGAACCAACGGATTATGAGTCCGCTGCTCTAACCAATTGAGCTATAGGCCCTTCAATTACTCAGGGAAATCGCTTCGTCGGATGTAGCGAAAAGTGTAGCGGGTACTTGTTCGGAAGTACCACTATTCTTCGCATCCGTCACCGCACGTTGGTTGCCGCGTTGAAGCGAGTCAAACGCTCGTTGCACGAATTTCGGTGTCGGACGAATGTAGGGTTGCGATACAACGATGCTGCTGTGACCAGCGATCATGATCGTGACGTCATCCACTCCCGTTTCCCCAAGCCTTGTAAGCATTGTATGTCGAAGCGGGTGCGGAACAAATCCGCAGGGAAGAACTGCCCGGCGCTTGCCGTTCTCCTGGGAGCCAATGCGTTCCCGGCGCATGTGATGGATCGAGGTCGAGACGTACCGCTCACCTCACCGTGCAGATTGGCGCCCTCGCAAAGCCTTTACCGGAAGAGACTGAAGCCCCGAAACCTGCGTCGGTAGGAGCGCCTTGCTACATAAACTTCACGCCGTTCTCTCCCACCACCGCGAACACCTGGAACAGCCCCGTCAGCCCCAGCAGGTTCCGAATCTGTTTGTTCAAATGCATCAATTCCACCCTGCACCCAACCGATTTCCCGTGCACATATAGGCGTACGAGCGTACCCAGCCCCATGCTGTCCGTGCGCGTCAGCTCCGCCAGATCCAGCACCACGCGCGACGCCGTCGGGATGATCTCTCTCACCGTCCGGTACAGCTGATCTTCCACCCCCCAGACCAGCCTCCCGTGGCACCGCACCACTACCAGGCCAGGCGAGGGCCGCTCTATCTCAGTCCAGAGAACGGGGGTCTCAGGCATCAGGAATCTCCTGGAGAAACACCGGGGGCCCAATTGGGAATCGAGCGATTATGCCACAACCGCTGCAACTTCGGATTAGAAGTCGAGCTTCAGCTGGAGGCCGCCCGATTCTCGGGTCGCCGCTTTCGGAGAGATGTGCGTCTCACCGATCAGTGCGTTGTGATAGCGGATCGTCGCGTGGTCCGGATACGTCAGCAGGTTGGTGTTGTTCAGGACGCCCTTTTCCGGATGACTTTCCGCATAGCCACGGTGAGGATTTCTGAACCGGCTTCTACTCCTCGAGCTCTTCGCCCGTCGGCTTCTTTGCGCCTGCGGCAATCTTCTCGGAGATCGCCGGTGGCACAAAGTCGTAGTGGTCCATCTCCATCCGGAAGCTGCCACGGCCTTGCGTCATTGAGGTCAACGTGGTGCCGTAACTCAGCATCTCCGCCAGCGGCACTAGCGCACGCACCACCGTTCCGGAACCCGCACTCTCCATGCCCTGCACGCGCCCTCGCCTGCTGTTCAGATCGCCCATCACCGCCCCCGCGAACTCATCGGGAGCGTCGATCTCCACCTTCATGATCGGCTCCAGCAGTGCCGGCTTCGCTTGCTCCATCGCTGCGCGAAACGCCAGTCGCCCAGCCATCTTGAACGCCATTTCACTTGAATCAACGTCGTGATAGCTGCCGTCATACACAACGGCGCGGAAATCCACCACCGGATAGCCCGCAAGATATCCGCGCGCCGCCGACTCCTGAATTCCTTTCTCCACTGCCGGCACAAACTGCCGCGGAATCGATCCGCCGAAGATGTCGTTCACAAACTCGAAGCCACCTCCGCGTTCCATCGGCTCAATGCGAATCTTGCAATCGCCAAACTGGCCATGTCCCCCTGTTTGCTTCTTGTGCCGCCCGTGCCCCTGGGCCTTCGCCCGCACGGTTTCGCGATACGGAACCTTCGGCGCCTTCAGCGTTACCTCGGTATGGAACCTGCGACGCAGCCGTGACACCACTGTCTCGATGTGCATCTGTCCCGCGCCCGCAACAAGAAACTCATTCGTCTGCGGATCGCGATAGAACTTCAGCATCAGGTCCTCTTCCATCAGCTTGTGCAACGCAGGCGCGAGCTTATCTTCATCCGCGCGTGACTTCGGTTCAATCGCATACGTCATCGCCGGCTCGGGTGTCGGTGCGGGATCTATCAGCACGTCGTGTCCCTTCGCTCCCAGCGTGTCGCCGGTCTGTGACACACGCAGCTTCGCCACCGCGCCCAGGTCGCCGGCATGCAGTTCCGGCACCTCCGTTAGCTTGCGTCCCTGCACAATCGACAAGTGTGAAAGCCGCTCCGACTCGCCGCGCGCATAGTTCTCCACCGGCGCATCGTTCTTCACGCAGCCACTGATCACCTTGAAGAACGAGATCCGGCCTGCAAACGGATCCACCATCGTCTTGTACACATACAACGCAACCGGCTGCGCATCGTCCACCTTGCGCATTGCAGGCTCGCCCGATCCGTTACCCGCCGCCTTGCCTGCGGCACGCACCGGAACCTCGCCCCGCTCCACTGGCGATGGCGCATACGCCTTCAAAAAATCGAGTAGATGATCTGTTCCCACATTCCGCAAGCCGCTGACATAGAGCACCGGAAAAATTCTGTCCTCACGAATCGCCTCATGCAATGCGCCGACCAGGTGTTCCTCCGGGATTGTTCCCACCGCGAAGAACTCCTCCATCAACTCATCTTTTCCTTCAGCGACCAGCTCGATCAGCGCCTCATGCGCCGCCTTTACGTCGGGCTCCATGGCATGCGGTATCGTGCCTTTCGTCCCTCGCCCGTCGCCATCGGGCGTGTACAGATAAGCCTCCATCGTCACCAGGTCGACGACGCCATGAAATCCTTTGTCATCCACAATCGGAAGTTGCACCGGGACAACCTGCCGTCCCCAGCGTCCGCGAATTCCTTCCAGCATCTCCATCCGCCCTGTGCGCGAGTCGGCCTTCGGATGGTCCACCTGGTTCATCACCACAATCCGCGGCAGCCCAATCTCTGCGGCGTAGTTCCACACGCGCTCCGTGCCCGATTCCACGCCCGTCTGCGCGTTGATCACCACGATCGCCGTCTCCGCCGGCAGCATCGCCCCACGCGCCTCGTGCACAAACATATGAAAGCCCGGTGTGTCGATCATGTTCACCTTGACGCCGTCCCACTCGGCATACGCCGCCGCATTGGCCATCGTCATGTTGCGGGCAATCTCTTCCTCGTCGTACTGCGTAACCGCGCCACCGTTCTCGCGGGAGAACGCCGCCGGCGACTTCGCGGTCTTCAAAATCGCCGTGATAAGTTCCGTCTTCCCGCTGTGTGCATGGCCCACGATGGCCACATTTCTGATGTCGCTTCCCGCATAGACCTTCATCCCGGCATCTCCCTTGTCTCGAATTGCATGCCGCGTATTGCGGCGGACGGACACACGTCCCCTCGCGGCAAATCCCTTGCCCACGAGGGCAAGAGATCTCCTGCCAAGGCCGCCATTTTAGTCCTTAAAATCCAGCCGCTGCACAGCCGGAAAGCCGCGGCGGCCTATAACCGCGCGTAATCCGTCTTCATGCCGGATCCGTCCCGCAGCCCCCGCGGGCTGAGCATCCTCACCACAATTACCGCCACCGGAATCAGGAAGATGAGCGAGTTCAGCACCCACATCTCGGCGCCCGCCAGCACCTGGTCCTGCAACGGTGTCAGCCGCGAAATCCGCTCCGCCGCGGCATACGACGGATACAGCACTTTACCCGAAAACGTCAGCACCGCCGACAGGATCGTGTTCACCACATCCGCCGTCAGCAGGTAGGGAATGATCATCCACTGCGACCAGCGCGTCCGGCTCGGCCAGGGCTCAACAATTACCCACCAGAACGCGATCGAGGTCAGCAGAAAGCACATATGCTCCGTGTTGTGCCACGCGTCGGAACGCAGAGTCAGCTCAAACGCCTGCGGCACATGCCACCCCAGGTACGCGACATTCATCAGCAGCCACGCCACCACCGGATGCGCCAGCGCATGAGCGATCTTGTGCACCGTCCGCGATTCAAACAGTGGTCTAAGCCCGCGAATCATCCATCGCGGCAACCCACGCAGCATCGGCACCAGCGGCGCGCCTAGTACCAGCAGCGGCGGCGCCACCGACATCAGAATGAAGTGCTGCAGCATATGCGCCGACAGCAGAAAATCATCCAGCGCATCGATCGGCGACGCCAGCGCAACCCATAACCCCAGCAATCCGCCGAAGAAACAAACCGCACGCCAACGCGGAAGCTCCCGCGCTCGAGTTCGCTGCAGCGCACGCCATCCGCGCACATACAGCGTGCCCGCAATTGCGATCCCCACCGCAGGCCACAACGGCCAACTCCATGCCGCCAGAATTCCGTGCGGAAACTCCTCCATCCCTTGCTGCCTTTCTAGTGAGGATTCTGTTGTCCGCCACCGTGCTCCACTGTCGACTGCGGCGGTATGCCTCCCGTCTGCACCACCAGCCGCGACGCGTCTCCCGCCGCCGGCTGATAGTTCGGATGCATCGTGTCGAGGAACCTCACCAGCGCCGTCGTCTCTGCCGGAGACAGCGTGCTTCCATACGCCGGCATATTTCCGCCACCCAGCAGCACCTGCCGGATCATTTGGTCTTCCGTCAGCCGCGTTGCCACATCACCCAGCTCCGGCCCGCGCTGCCCGCCCACTCCGCCAAGCGCGTGGCAGTTGCGGCACTGCTTCTCCTGGAAGACGAGCGCCCCCTGCCGCTCCAGCGGTGTGCGATTGTGCAGATACTCCACCGGCACCGCCGCTCCACTCCAGGCCGTCATGTGCGGACTCCACGGCGTAGAGGTTCCCAGTTGTGTAAAGACGCCAAAGCACACAGCGATGAACATTACCGCAAACACGCCGATCGGTCGTCGCCACCAGCTCTTCTCTCCCACGCCCGCCACAAACGGCAGCGCAATCAGAATCGCCACCGCAACCGCCGGCACAATCAAAATGAATGGAGTCTCCATGCTCGGCGGCAGGTACGAGAGCACCGTGAAGATCCACAGAAAGAAAAAATCCGGTTTCGGCACTGTCTGGACGATGCTCGGATCCGGCACGCCCGTCGGCCCATACGGCCCAAACAACGCCGCGCAGAACGCCACCGCGAACAGAATCGCCGCGGAGAAGAACAGATCCTTCCACACCGCCTCCGGCACAAACGGTAGACCATCCTTCTGCGTCCGCTCGTGGTACTCCTGCAAATACGTGTCGCGGCGAACAATGCGCCCCGGTACCGGCCACTCGTTCACGCCGAGCACCACCACCATCCACACATGCAGCGCCGTAAAGAACAGCAGGATCCCCGGAATGATAAACACATGCAGCGCAAAGAACCGAGTCAGCGTTGCGCTGCCGATGATCGGGCCGCCCAGCATGAGGTGCACCAGCGAGCCGCCGATGAAGGGCACACGCCCCAAAATCGACGCCCCGATCGCCAGTCCCCAGTACGCGTCCTGATCGAAGCGCAGCACCTGACCCGTGAACGCCATGCCCAGCGTGAGCAACAGCATGAACACACCCAGCACCCACGTCAGCTCGCGCGGAAACTTGTACGCGCCGAAGAGAAACACCTGCGCCATATGAATCAGCACGACGGCGACCATGAAGTTCGATCCCCATCCGTGCATCGCACGCAGAAACCATCCCAGCGGAAGTTGGTAATTCAGCACCTGCAGCGTCTGCCACGCATGCCCTCCCGAAGGCACATATACCAGCGACAGCAGAATTCCCGTTACCACCTGCAGGATCAGCAGCGTCAAACTCGCGCTGCCGAAGACGTACCACCAGCTCGCCGTGCGCGTTGGCACGGGATGCATCACGGCGTCTTTGATCGGCTTTTCGAGCTGCAGCCGCCGCTCGAACCAATCGTAGGTGTCTTTGTACCAGGCCATCTAAGAATCCTTCTCGCCGTTGTTCTTGTTTTTCTTTTTGTCATCCGTGCAGGGGATCTGCTTTTCTCCCGCGCACTGCTTTACGCAATCTGCACCAATTCGCCATCCTTCTTTGTCACACCGGGGCAGGGAACCGCGCTCGCACGATTCGACAGCGTCGGCATCTGTCCCGCATCGATCATCACCTTCCCGTCTTCAATCTTCGCGTCATAAGTAAACAGCCCGCGCTCCGGCGGCCCCGAAGCCCTGCTTCCATCCGCGTAATACACGCCGCCGTGGCAAGGACACATAAACAACTGCGACTCGGAAAACCACCGGACCGGGCATCCCAGGTGCGCGCAGTTAACCGCAAACACCACAAACTTTCCTTCAACCGTGCACCGCACATACGCCGGAACATTCGCCGTAACTCCATCCGTCAGCTCTCGAAACGGATTACGAAACGTCACCAGCTTCGTCTCGCCCGGCCGAAACTCTGTAACATCGCCAACTGCAATCCAGTGCCGGTATTCCTTGCGCCGCAGCACCGGCCCCATCAGGTACACCACCACCGGCGTCGCAATCGCGATCCCCACAATCGCATTCAGCGCGATCCCGACACCCATCAGAAACGTCCGCCGCGAAATACCTTCTGCATCGCGTCGGTGCTCCTGTTCCGGAGACGGTGTCGGCAACTTCTCATCCATCTCGACTCTCCTCTCAATCACTCATCACTGCTTCGCCGGAGTCCCCGGCGGGCTTGCTCGCTGGGGTGAGGCCGGAGCCACCGGCTGCGCCTCGCCCGGCTTCTCCGTCGTCGTTCCGTTGTCCGGATACGGCTGTCCCGGATTCGCCGGCCGCTGCGCCATCAACCACGCCGTCACATCACTTACATCCGAGTCCGTCAGCGGATGTCCCTGCACATAACCACGCCAGTCCGGATGCTTGAGGTCCGGCCGTCCTGCAATCACCGTCGTGCGAATCATCTGCGCGCTGATCAGCCCCAAGAATGCCCCATCCAGGATCGACCCAGCCGGCCCCGGCTTCTGCCCAACCGCTCCATGACACCGCGCGCACGCCATCGCATACACCCGCTGCCCATCGGCAGCACTCCCGCCCTGTGGTGCCTTGTATGGCGGAGCATTCTGCCCCGCGAGCACGTCGCCCTTCGACCATCGCGCGCGCATCCCGCTCACAATCGCGTTCACCTGCGCGTCCGTTAGGTTCCCACCCGCGCTCTGTCCAAACGCCGGCATCAGCGTGTCCTTCTCTCCATTCGCAATCACATCGCGCAGCGTCGCATCATCCACCAGCGCCTGGTACACCGGATTCGCAAGGTTCGTCGCCGCTCCGTTCTGCCCATCCACTCCATGGCATCCCGCACAGTTCTGCGCATACAGTTTGTCGAACGACATCACCTCCTCCGGCCGCGGCACCACATCGTCCGGCCGCGGTCGCCCCGGCCAGTGACATCCCGTCAGCGCAACGATGCCCATCAACATCACCTTCGCAGTCAGCCGACGCATCATGGCCTCGGCTCCTGTCCATGCCCTTCGGCGTGCGGCCCGCTACCGTGCAGCCCCGGCGTCTCCAGTCCGAGCCGTACCGGCAGCGGCATCTGCTGCAGCCGCTCAATCCTTCCAAGTTTCTTGACCGTATATCCCGCCACCAGTCCAAAGATCACCTGCGCCGCCAGAAACGACCACCAATCGATCTTCTCCTGCAAAAACGGATTCACAATTCCCAGCGCGCTGTGCAGCACACCCGTCCACAGCACCGGGGCCACAATCCCGCCCAGCAGAATCGGCCGCTTCGGCCACACCGGCAGCAGCGCTCCGTACAGGATGCCGACCAGCAGCGTTACCGCTCCCTGAATAATGTTGGCCGTGATGAATGCGCTCAGCCGGAAGTGCGTGAGCTGATACATCGTCGGATTCGTCCACCCGCCCACGCCCGCACCGCCGAGGAGGTTCACCACATACCAGACGCTGTGAAAGCGAATAATCCCGTACAACTCCGCCGGAATCAGCATCGCAATCCCGCCTGCAATTCCTCCCTTGATGCCGCTCGCGAACGTAAACGTCTGCAGTGGAAGCTGCGCGCGATGCGTCTCATCCATCTTGATCTTCGCTACGCCTGCCATCTCGGACTCAACCTCGATGACCGTTGTATCCACCTCGAGATCAACATGCTCCTCATGCGGCAACACCGCGCGGAACCAGCCAATCGCCGGGAAGACCGTAAGCACGATCCCCAGCCACATCAGCCACGCCGTCGTTACCAGCGAGAAGAAGATCAGGGTCACACCAAGCGCCATCAGAAATGGCCACATCGTCGGCGCCGGCAGATGAATCGTGCCGTGGTGTGTCTCGCCCGCCGGTCTCGTCGTCAGCTCTCGGATTTCGTCCATCAGCGCCCCACGATGTACACCACGGTGAACACCACAACCCACACTGCATCCACAAAGTGCCAGTAAAGCGCCAGCACTTTCACACGCTCGGCGTGCGTAACATTCAGTCTTCCTGTCAACGCAAAGATCAGCGTGATCAACAGCATGATCAGTCCAATCACCACGTGCGACGCATGCAGCCCGACCAGCGAGTAGAACGTCGTGCCAAACAGATTGGTCGCAATCGTCAGATGATCATGCGTGATTAACTTGTCCCACTCCACACCCGTATCTATAAGGAAAATCGATCCCAGCACAAACGTCACTGCCCACCACAGCTTGAACGCTCCCATCCTTCCGTGATCAATCGCATGCTCGGCGAGATAGATGAAGAAGCTGCTCGAAAGCAGGCACACCGTGCCGAAGATGGGAACCTCCAGCACCTCGCGCGGCGTCGGCCCGGCGACATCCCGTCCGAGGTAGTAGAGATACGCGGTCACGAAGATCGTGAAGATCGCGCTCTCCGCGATAATCAGCGACGACATCGCGACATATCCGCGCGACGGCAGTTTCCAGGTCTCCGCGTGTTCGATATGTTCCAGCGGTACAGTGCCCACAACCTCTCCTTTAGAACCCCTCAGCTCTCACTCAAACGACGAATCCGGATCCTCCGGATGCTTCAAATCCCATAACGGCCGCCGGCTCGCTACAACCGGATCAACCGCGAAGTTATAAGCCGGTGGCGGCGAGTGTGTCGACCACTCCAGCGTCCACGCATCCCACGGATCCGGCCCTGCCTCTCTTCCTTTGAAATACGAGTGCACCAGGTTGTACACCAGCACTCCCACCGCAATCGCCTGAAGCAGTCCGCCAATCGAAACAATCTGGTTCCAGATAGCCCATCCGCGGTCGGCCTCGTACGTATAAATCTGTCTCGGCATCCCCAGCAGTCCGGGAATATGCATCACGTCGAATGTCATGTGGAACCCGATCAGCATCAGCCAGAAGTGCCACTTGCTCAGCCGCTCATCCAGCATCCGCCCCGTCATCTTCGGATACCAGTAGTAGATCGCCGCGAAGATCATGAACACGATCGAGCCCACCAACACGTAATGAAAATGGGCGACCACAAAGTACGAGTTATGCAGTTGCCAGTTCCACGGCGCCACCGACACCATGATTCCTGTCAACCCGGCAATCACGAATTGAAACAGGAACGCAATGGCGAACAGCATCGGCGGCTGAAACCGTATATGTCCGCCCCACATCGTGGCCAGCCAGTTGAATACCTTGATGCCCGTCGGGATCGCGACCAGCATCGTCGACAACGTGAAAAATGCGTTGCCGAACGACGTCATGCCGATCGTAAACATGTGATGCGCCCACACGCCCAGGCTGATGAACCCGATTCCCACGCTCGCCGCTACCATCGCGGGGTAGCCAAAGATCGCCTTTCTTGAAAACACCGGAATAATCTCATTCGCAAACGCGAACGCCGGCAGCACGAGGATGTACACCTCCGGGTGCCCGAAGATCCAGAAGAAGTGCGCCCACAAAATCGCCGACCCGCCCGCCTGCGTATCGAAGAAGTGCCCACCCAGGTAGCGATCGATCACCAGCATCACCTGGCACGCCGTCAGCGGACTGACCGCCACCAGCACCATGCCCGAAAGCGTTGCATACACCCAGGGCAGCAGCGGGATGCGGAACAGCGTCATGCCTTTGCAGCGCATGCAGAACACCGTCGCCAGAATATTGATCGCAGTTCCGATGCTGCCGATGCCAGTCGCCATGATAGCCAGGGCCCAATAGTCAGTTGAGTGTCCCGGCGAAAATGCCCGCTCCGATAGCGGAGCATAGGCAAACCACGCTACATCCGGCGCCGTTCCTGTGCCCGTCAATCCATTGCCGCCGATAAAGCTGAAGTACAGCATCACTCCCGCAAACGCGCTGATCCAGAAGCTGAACGCATTCAGTCTCGGAAACGCCATATCCCGCGCGCCGATCATCAGCGGGATAAGGTAATTACCGAATCCGAACAGCATCGGCATGCCCACCAGGAACACCATCGTCGTCCCGTGCATGGTAAACAGCCGGTTGAACACAAACGGTGAGATCAGATGGTTGTCAGGAAAGAAAAGCTGCGCCCGGATCATCAACGCCTCAGTGCCCGCCACCAGCATAAAAATCAGCGCATAGCAGATGTACATGATCCCGATCTTCTTGTGGTCGACCGTCACCACCCAGTCGTGGATCACATCCAGATACGTACCCTCAAAAGGCTTCGGCGGCGTCTGGTCGATAACGCCCCCAATGCGATTGGGGACGGGCACGCTCGGAGTGGCCATCGTTGCTCTCCCTTCCAGTGCGGAGTGTGTTCTCGCAGCGGTTTTAGCGCAGCGTTAATAGATAGGCCGCGATCTGTGCGTTCTGTTCCTCGGTCAAATGCATCGCCGGCATCAGGCAGCCCGGCTTTGTATCGTTCGGATCCGTAATCCACCCCATCAGGTTCTGCTGCGTGTTCGGCATTATGCCTGCGCCGATGGTCTCGCGGCTCATCAGGTGCGTCAGGTCCGGCCCAAAGCGGCCGTTCGCCATCGTGCCCTTGATCGTGTGGCAGTTCACGCATGCCTGATGCTCAAAGACCATCTGCCCCGCTCTTGCGTCGACAGCGCCCGAGCTCTGCGCCGCATTCGCCATCTGCGCATTCTCTCGAATCTCATTCGCAGGCCCGCCCACGCCTGCAGTCGGCGCACCCTCCGGCGACTCCGCGTGCGCCTGCTGCTGGCTCCTGATCCATGCTGCAAACTTGTCCGGCGGGTCTACATAAATCCGCAGCAGCATCTTCGCGTGTTCCGCTCCGCAAAATTGCGCACACTGTCCCAGGTAAATTCCCGGCACATTCGGGTCGAACCACATTTCGTTCACGCGATTCGGCAGCAGGTCCGTCTTGCCTGCGAGCCGCGGCACCCAGAAGCTGTGCATTACATCCGCCGAGGTCAGCTTAAGAAATGTCGCCTGCGGCTGCACCGCCGTGCTCTGTGGAACGTGCAGCTCATTCGCTGTCACCACGCCATATTTCGGATAGCGGAACTCCCACCAGAACTGGTGCCCCACCACAATCACATCCAGCGCGTTTGCCGGCTTCGGTGCATCCTGTATCGCAAAGATCACCCTCGCTGTCCCCAGGAACAGCACAGTAATCAGCAGTATCGGAATAATGGTCCACGCCATCTCCACCTGCGTGCTGCCAAACACCTGCGGAGGCTCCATCGTCTCACCCGGCCGAGACCGATACTTCACTATCGCGTACAGCAGCAGCGCGCTCATTCCCAGGAAGATCCCTCCCGTAATCAGCAACACAAACAGCGACAGCGAGTGCACATCGTGCGCCGGCGTCGATACAGGTTCAAAGATGTTTGTGTTGACGAACGGAGATCCACTCTGCGCGTGACTGCACGCTGCCCCCATGCACCCCAGCAACACCGGAATGGCGCGGAGACGGAACACCAGCAGGACTCCTCAGTCGTGTAGGCGTCGAGCTTCCGAACGAGGTGCTCGTTATCTGCCTCACCCGGAAGAGATTCGGCGCACGCGTCGTTTGTATCACAACGCGCCTACAGAACTGCAAGCTGCCTCAGAGGATCTTGCTCCTCAACCTGCGTGAATACTCCCTCAGAGGATTTCCTCAAAAGCACGCCCCGCGCTGACCATGGCGTTGCTCCCGCTCGTCCCTCTTCTGCTTTCCGGCCAGGCGCAGATTTACACCGGCGTCGCGCGCCGGTACACCAGGCGCATGCCGAACGCTGGATTGTCGTCAATATGAAATGACTGGAAGACGATCTTCCCGCTCCAGCACGAAGTCATTCCCACGCTGCAGGCAAACACATCAGCGGTCCGAGTGCGGTGTGCATCCCGTCTCCCCCGGAGCCGACGGGTTGATCTCCCCATCCGCGTTCTCCGGCGTCCTCGAGCTCAACTGCTTCGCCGCAACCCCTGTCGTCGGCGGCTTGTCACCCCAGGACTCTGAGTGGTGCACCATGGCCTCGCCGGGGTTACCTTCCATCATCCCTCTCACATCCTCGTTCTCACGCATCGCTATTACCCCTTCTCCAGAGACGCGCTGCCGTCGTCTCCGCTGCATTCTCCTTCGATGCCTCCACAAATGGCAATGGCGGACGCCCCTGCTTCTGCCATTCATTTCCGTCTCATCACAAGCGTTTTTTTGCCGCCGTACCGCCCTCAATCTCCAGCTCGATCTTGATATCGTTCCCACCACGCCCGGCCGCAATTCAGTGCACCCTGCTTATCTCCACCCTGCTTATATCCCTGTAGATCTGCCTCTGAGTGCGACTTATCGATCGCCCCGTCATGGGGCCTCGGCCGCCATCACACCCGCGCCCGGTATCAGCGCCGCCGCAGGTACCCTCATTGTCCGCATCATCCTCCGCATCGTCTTCTGCCAGTTAAAGTTCCCCGCCGAGTCTCTGCTGTCGCCTTTTCATTCATCCCTGTCCACTCACGGGCCATACCGGTCGCCGCAACTCCCCTGTACTCTAGGGGTCTAATCCTTTCGTCTCACTTAAGGCGAGTCACACCCGCAGCACATCACCGGACCGGGCCCCACAAAAACGGCCACACTCCATCCTCGTTAACCTTGTTACCAGCTCTCAGGGCCTCGTTCGCAGGAAACTCCATGACCGCAAGCCGCTTTGCCCCCGCTCTCTTCACCGCAACTCTCCTACTTTCCGCGATCTCCTCTCCCGCCCAGCAGCGTCAAGTCCAGGCTCAAGCTCGTCTCGCCGCGCCCATCGCGAACGCCTCGCGCGCCTCGCTCGCCGGCTCGCAGCCTCCCCGCGCCCGCATTGCGCGCGACCTCGGCGCCGTCGACAGCTCGACCCCGCTCCAGTCCATCACCATGTACTTCAGTCGCAGCCCCCAGCAGCAGGCTGATCTCGATACCCTCATCGCCGCGCAGCAGGATCCCTCCTCGCCCCAGTACCACCAGTTCCTCACACCCGCCGAATTCGGCGCCCGCTTCGGCCTCGCCGACGCTGACATCGCCAAGACCCAAACCTGGCTCGAGTCTCAGGGCTTCACCGTCCTTGGCGTCGCGCCCAGCCGCAACAGCATCACCTTCTCCGGCACAGCGTCCACCGCAGCCTCAGCCTTCGGAGCCCCGCTCCACCGCTACACCCTGAACGGCGAAAACCATATCGCTCCCTCCGCCGATCTCAGCCTTCCTTCAGCGCTCGCCGGCATCGTCTCAGACGTCCGCAACCTCTCCGACTTCCGCCCCCGCCCGCACGTCCGCTATGCAACCGGGGTCCCCGGCGGACGTTCTTTGTCCGCTGGGGTGGAGGGTAACGGCGCGATACGGCCCAACTACACCTCCTCCCAGACCGGCAATCACTTCCTCACGCCGGGCGACATCGCCGTCATTTACGACATCAAGGCGGCTTACGGCGCCGGCTTCAACGGTAGCGGCCAGACCATCGCCGTCATGGGTCAGTCGGCCATCGTCAACTCCGACATCACCAACTTCCAGACTGCCATCGGCCAGACCTCCAAGGCGCCCACCAGCATCCTCGTTCCCAACACCGGCTCCAACGCCGTCTTCGGCGGCGACGAGTCTGAGTCTGACCTCGACGTCGAGTACGCCACCGGCATGGCTCCCGGCGCTACCATCGACTTCATCTACGTCGGCCAGAACGCCACCGCCAGCGTCTTCGACTCCCTCACCTGGGCCATCCAGAATCGAATCGCGCCCATCCTCAACATCAGCTACGGCGAGTGCGAATCCGCCCTCGGCCGGACTCAGTTCAACTCACTCAATGCCCTGTTCCAGCAGGCCGTCGCGCAAGGCCAGACCATCGTCTCCGCCGCCGGCGACAATGGTTCCACCGACTGTTACGGCAGCAGCAACGATCTCGCCGTCGAGGAAGCCCTCGCCGTCGATTTCCCATCCTCCAGCCAGTACGTCACCGCCGTCGGTGGCACCGAGTTCACCGCCGCCGCCGTGGCCTCCACCAACAGTCAATACTTCACCCCAGCCAGCGGATCGGATGTCGTTACCTCCGCGCTCTCCTACATCCCGGAGCAGGCCTGGAACGACGATTCCGCCTCCTTCCCCTCGAATCCGCTCTCCGCTGGCGGTGGTGGCCCCAGCATGTTTGCTCCCGCACCCACCTGGCAGACCGGCGTCCCTGGCATTCCCTCCGGGAGCGCCTTCCGCCTCGTTCCGGACGTCGCCCTCGACGCCTCGCCCAACAACGCCTCCTTCGCCTACTGCACCAGCGATACTTCGGCCTGGGTCCAGAATCAGCAGAGCTCTTGCACCTCCGGCCTCCGCGACAGCTCCAGCCAGGACCTCACTCTCGCCGGTGGCACCAGTTTCGACGCTCCCATCTTCTCCGCAATGGTCGCCATCCTCAGTCAGGCCAAGGGCTACACCTATCAGGGTCTGGTGAATCCCACGCTCTACACACTTGCCTCCAACCCGACCCTCTACGGCTCGGCCGCCGAGGCGGCTCATACCGAGGCCTTCCACGACATCACCGTCGGCAACAACGCCTGCGGCATCGGCTCCAGCTTCTGCTCCCCCGCCGGCGCTGCCAGCTTCAACACAAGCATCGGTTATGACCAGGCCACCGGCCTCGGTTCCATCGACCTCAACAATCTGCTCACCGCCTGGCCAAGGAACACGAGCACCAACACCGCCAAGGCCTTCACGCTCAGCGGGACCGCGGTCTCCATCGCGCAGACGAGTTCGACCAGCAGCGTCTCGGGTACTTCCACCGTCACCGTCACTCCGACGAACGGCTATACAGGGACTATTCAATGGACAGTCACCGCGAGCTCGACTGTTTATACCAACGTTGCTCAAAGTCAGGTGGCCTGTTACAGCATTGCGAACACGTCCGTTTCGGGATCGAGCGCAACCCCGGCGACACTTACGATAACGACTGGGAACGCCTACAACGCCTCGAATGGCACAGCCTCTTGCCCTTCGGGGAGCAAGCCGCTCGGCTTGACTCGATCCGGCACGGCCACCAACGCGCTTAACTCCGCTCCCGTACCCGCGCGGGCGACGCCGAAAACCCTGATGGCTGGAACCGCCTTCTTCGCGCTGATCGCCTTTGGCTTCAGCGGCCTTGGCAAACGCCGCCGCCTTCCCAC
>DATNGO010000107.1:0-9617 GCA_035605855.1 Acidobacteriaceae bacterium
TCTCCATCATGGCGGACATGCCGAGCCCTTCGCTCATAAGGGCAAACCCTCCACCCGAGGTTGCGCACATGGCGCGGACCCCAGCGTGTGCGGCCCCTATCGCCATGTTGATGACGCCGATCTCATCCTCGACTTGGCGGACCATGATGCCAGCCTCGCGAGCGTGGGCGGCCATCCAATGAAGGACTCCAGTGGAAGGGCTCATGGGGTAAGCGCAATAGAATTTAACTCCGGCTGCGGCGCCGCCCATGGCCATGGCCATATTGCCGCTCAAGATGGCGTAACGATTCTCGGTTCTGGGAATCGGACTCGGGAAAGCGGTGAAGTGCGCGGCGGCGTAATCATAGCCAGCACGTGCCACTGCGACGTTTTCTGACACGACAGCATCGCCTTTTTTCTTGAACTGCTCGCTGAGGACCTCTTCCAGGGAAGAGAAGCCGATGCCCATCATGTTGAGGCCGGCACCGATCGCAAGTGTATTTTGCGCAACTTTGTTTCGCGAGATGTCGGCCAACTCAGAAACTGGGAGGGGGCACATCTGTACGCCGTCCGCGGCAACTCCGGGTTTAATCGTATCGGAGTTGTAGATACAGGCAGACCCGGCTGTAAGCAGGCCGAGGTGGCGATCCATGGTGTCCTGGTTGAGAGGGATGAACAGGTCGATCCGGTCACCCATATTGGTGACTTTATTGGGACCAGTCCGAACAGTCAGAAAAGTGTGGCCACCACGAATGATGGACTGATATGCGTTGTAGGCGTTGAGGTGGAGGCCGCGGCGACTGAATATTTTGGCGAAGATATCCCCGGGAGTGGCGACTCCCTGGCCGGCTGCTCCTCCGATGCCAATCGCAAAGGTCTGCTTCATCACACCTTCACTGACTATGAGCCCAGCCGAAGGGTCTGGAGAGCCGGCAGGCTCAAGCGATATTAGATTCCGATAGCGTGACTCCTCATCTGAATGATCGGTCCGCCTTTTCGGGTAGCCGGAGTATACACCTAAACTTCCGGAAGTTCGCCTGAGGCCGTTACTGATGCTGCGGACCATCGTATTAACTGCATGCGGACCGGAAACTGTACGGAAGAATCGGTCTCGTTATGGAATCCAATGACCGATGCTGTCCACGAGCATAGGCAGTATCGATATCTCCCATGAAAGCTTGACCATCAAGACGAGGACTCCCTTGCTTTCCGAGTGAACGAGCTGTTCGGGAAGCTGGATGGAGAGGTCCGCTTCTTGGGAATTTTCATGCGAGCTGAGAAAGGGTCGGATGCGATCGACTTGGGCGAGACCGCTTTCGAGATAAAGTTCGGTAAAGCCGAACGGTACGCCATAATGCTGCCCGGTCAATTCGGCAGCGTCCAGATTCGCTATTCGAGGGTAAACGGACCAAAGCGGATGACGAATTCGGGGTCGAGGTAACGCGCCCGGCCGGCGGCGCCGAAGTCGGATGAGTCGATGGGAAGACCAACGCGGTCCGACGCGAGGACTAGGTCGCTCAACAGGATGGGGGCCGAGGGGTGTTGCCGTTCCCTTTTGAGAGCGGCATCGACTGACGTTCGATATTGCGGGTCACGGGAGCGGGCGATGGCATGGATTGTCGCGTAGCGCTCGAGGCGTGGATCAGCCTGGACTCGTTCTGCGACTTGCGCAGGGTTAGCGTCCTCGGTTTCTTCGTCTCTGCGGATAGTTCCGGCGGGAGGAGCGAGCGCGCTGACTAGTCAAACCGAACAAAAGGGCAAGGAAGCCACCCTGCCGCAGGATCGTCTTGCGGCTCCCGGACCTGGATCATGCCAAAACGGCTGTTCTCAATAGTCTCAGTGCTCTCTGTTCTCGACGGAACTACAAGCTCGCGATGGAGCAATTCATCACGTGGTACTGTTCTGAACCGCGGCTTGCTCTGATGCAAATCACAACTACTATGCGTCCGAGACTTACAGCTTTACCGCAAGCTGAGCCAGCAGGCCGCCATCGACCGGTAACAGGGCTCCGGTGATGAACGATGCCTCCTCGCTCAGCAGGAAAGCGATTGCCTGAGCAATCTCGCGCGGTTGCGCTACACGACCCAGCGGATGCGTCCCGCCCCACCTCGCGACGACCGCATCAGACGATCGTCCTTCGCTGAACATCTCCGCCGCGGCGCGCACCATCGGCGTATCGACTGTCCCGGGGAGC
Organism: Acidobacteriaceae bacterium; assembly: GCA_035605855.1. Taxonomy (GTDB): domain Bacteria; phylum Acidobacteriota; class Terriglobia; order Terriglobales; family Acidobacteriaceae; genus Granulicella. The sequence goes on from DATNGO010000107.1 coordinate 2,174, forward strand.
ACCGCATTCACGCGGATTCCTCGCGCGGCATAGTCAAGAGCCATGGCCTTCGTCAGCGTATCGAGCGTTCCCTTGCTGGCGGCGTACGCAGGAACGCTCGTCTGGCAGGCGACGCCCTGGACCGAGCTAACGTGCACGATTGCACCGCCGCGCGTCATCTTGGGCACGACAAAATGCGCTGCGACGAATGCGCCGCGCGCATTCACACTATGCACCAAATCCCACTGCTCAATCGAGACCTCGTCTGCCGTACCGTATCGCTGAATGCCCGCGCTGTAGACCAGCCAATCCAGCGGTCCCCGAGAGGAAACAGCATCGACGGCTGCGGCAATCTCATTCGCGAACCTGACATCGGCGTGTATCCACTCGATCTCTGTCGAGTTGCGCAGCGACTCCGGTCTGTTCGCCTCCGGTCCCACGGCTGTCACCTCAGCTCCCCGCTCGGCGAGCAGTGTCGCCGTTGCGAGACCGATGCCAGATGTTCCGCCGAAGATAATGGCGCGCTTTCCTTGATAGCTCTTCATCGTCCCACCTCAGTTTGATAGCAGACGTTCCGTTGCGCGCATCACTCCCCGCAGCTCAGCCAGGCCGCGCAACCGGCCGATCGCAGGATATCCAGCCTGTGCATTGCGTTCCGAATCGTTCAGAAGCTCCTGGCCGTGGTCCGCGCGGAACGGCAGTGGCAGCGCGTCTCGTTCGCTGCGTCTGCGGCGTTCCTCCCGCACCAACTCAATAACAATGCCCACGAGATCGGCATCGCCGGCAAGATGCTCCGCCTCAAAGAAGCTCTGGCTGTCTGGATCGCGCTGCGTCGAACGCAGGTGGGCGAACCATATCCTCGGCGCAAACCTGCGCACCATCCCGAGCAGATCATTGTCCGCGCGAACGCCAAGCGCTCCGGCGCAGAAGGTAATCCCGTTTGCTTCGCCCGGCCACTGTTCCACTAGAAACGTAAGGTCGTCCGCCGTGCTGACGATTCGCGGTAGACCCAGCAACGGTTGCGGGGGATCGTCCGGATGCACACAGAGCCGCAGCCCGAACTGCTCCGCAACCGGACAAACGCGCCGAAGAAACTCTGCGGCGTTCGCGCGAAATGCTGCCGCGTCGATCCCGCGATACCGTTCCACTCCGCGGCGAACCTCCTCCAGGGTGAACGATCCGTTCCCTCCAGGCAGTCCCTGCAAGATATTGCTCAACACCAACTCCCGTTGCTGTTCCGACATTGAGTCATACACCTGCCGCGCTGCCCGGCAACGTGCGTCACCCCACTCCTGCTCCGCGCCGTGCCTGCGTAGCATGTACAGGTCGAAGGCCGCGAAAACCGTCGCATCGAAGCGCGTCGCGGTGGCCCCACTCGCGACGGGAAAGCGCAGATCCGTCCGCATCCAGCTGAAGACCGGCATCAGGTTGTAGGCCACCACGCGAAGGCCGCAGCGCGCGAGATTGCGCAGCGAGGCGATGTAGTTGTCGATGTCCTGCTCAAAGCCGGGCTCGCGAAGCTTGATGCGCTCACTCACATCCAGGCTCTCGACGACCGTCCACTCCATCCCTGCGGAACGAATGCTTTGCTGCCGTTCGGTGATCGCTTCCACCGTCCAAACCTCACCGATGAGCACGTCGTGCAGTGCCGTCACAATGCCCTCCGCGCCTGCTTGTCGCGCATCGGCGAGCGTCACTTTATCTCGCGGACCGAACCATCGCCACGTCTGCTGCATATCTTGCCTGCTTCTTTCCCTTACTTCGTCCAACGGCTACTGCGCTGCCACATCCGCAAAGAACGCCGACAGATCGCGCCTGAAGCCCTGGCATCCAGCACGCCGGGCTTCTCCGCGCCGCTTTCACCAAATCGAATCAACTTCATCGAGCTCTCCGTTCTGAATGGTCGCGATCAGGCTGCCGTCCATCCGCCATCGATCGTCAGCACACTTCCATGCATAAAGTCCGCCTCAGGCGAGCAGAGATACCGCACCAGCGCCGCAACCTCCTCCGGACGCCCCAGCCGGCCGACCGGCTGCCTTGCACTAAGCTCCTCGCGCACCTTCTCTTCCTCCCCGGCATGATACTTCGCCAGGTACCCCGCAACAAAAGGGCTGTCGATCGTTCCCGGGCAGATGCAGTTCACTCTCAGCTTGTCCGGGTACTCCACCGCGAGCTGACGCGTCATGGCGACCACAGCACCCTTCGACGCGCAGTATGCGAATCGCTGCTGAATCCCGACGAGCCCTGCGACTGAGGCAATGTTCACAATCGAACCGCGCGACGCGACTAGCAGCTCCAGCGCAATCTGCGTCACAAGAAACACAGACGTGACGTTCACCTGCATGACGCGTTCGAAGTCGCTGAGCGAAGTGTGTGCGATGTCCCCAACGAGCCCGATGCCAGCGTTATTGACGAGCACATCGAGCCGGGAGATCGACTCCAGACTCTGCCGAATGCTCTCAGGCGAGGTCACATCCATCTGCACCGCTCGCGCGTGTGGAAGCTCCGCGGCAACCGATTCCGCTGATTCCAGGTTGATGTCTGAGACAACCAGCTGCATTCCTGCGCGAGCCAGTTCGCGTGCCGTTGCCGCTCCGATGCCGCTTCCGGCGCCCGTAACAAGCGCCGTCTTCGCGCTCCCGTCCACACCGGGATTTGTTTCGCTGTCTTCGTATTCCCGCATCTTACCTCCGCTATCACCGTGCTGCGTCCGTGTCTCACCCAAGCAAGAACCTCGCCAGTCCGCGCGCTCGCATCTCAACCACTCCGCCGCCGCTCACCATTCGAAGAAGATCGCCTTCCACCGTGACGTCCTCGATCGCTCCCGCCGAATCAGCCAATCGCACGGCTGCCATTGCCCACGGCGCTCGTATCCGCTCATCCGGCGCAATGCGACGTGACGTCGCATGCCCCATGACAGCGCCAGCCGCATCGATCGCTCGCCTTCCAAGCGGTAGCGGCGTAGTGCCAAACTCGAGGCCTCGCGCCTGCACCTGGCCGTTCCATGGATACTCCTGTCGACAGCGATTCTCCTCCCACAACGTCAACCACGGGAAATCGCGGGCCGCAAATACATAGATCAGCGCGACTTGCGCTAGAGGGTTCACGACAGCTACGAATCCGATCCCGCGCTCTGGCTGTCGAACGGCCGCGACGAAGCCTGTCCCCTGCTCTCCGAACAGCTTTCGCAGATCGACCAGCCCGCCGTCCGCTCTCGGAGCCTGCGGCCAGATGAACTCTAACTCTGCACACAATAGATCAGCGTCGCCATACATCTGTGGCCCCGTGATCCCTCTCGTGGCCGACGTAGCGACGAGCGCTCCCTCACCAAACAGTGGCGGCCCCACTGTCGGGTGTTGCACCCAATAAAGTGGCTGCGCTTCGGCTGACAGGTTGGTGACAGCCTCGTCGACTCGTACGATGCTCTCCCCCGGGACCAGTGAAAGTCTACGTTCTACGCGGAGTCGCGCAAACGGAAGCTCAGCGGTTGCTTGGACCGAAGCCGGCTGTACCTCACAGAAGCTCCAGTCGGTCAGGGAAGCCTCACCGTGCAGCCCGCTCCCGGCGGCGACATCCTCCTCCGATGCTGGACCAAAGTCGTTCAGGCACAATGCGTGCCCGGTAAAGCGCTCCAGGAAGCGTCCAGCGCCGACATCTCCATACAGAGCGCGCACCATGTCGTCACTGCGCGTGCTCGAGTTCTCCCGTGTCCACGGACTCTCCCAAAGCAAGTTCTGCGAATGACCGCCGTCCGCACCCACCTGTCCGAACTCCGCGAGGATGCAGCCCTCACATAGCACGGTGAGATAGACCATATCGTTTACCAGCCGCACGCACTCGCGCCCTCGCCAACGAGGTCCTTCGACATTCATCGGTCTCCCGCCAGCGGCTGCCCGGCGACGTCCACCGAAATCGCCGAGATGTGCCAGCGCCCCAGATTCGCAACGAGCATTGTCTTGCGGTCGGCTCCACCGAACGCGACATTCGTCGGCCGCGCCAGAATCGTCCCCTCCGGGTCGTATGCAAACAGTTCCGCATGGCCGTCAGGGCTCACGCGGTAGATGCAGTCCGACGCATAGCAAGTCACATAGAGCGCACCTTCAGCATCCAGCGCCAGACCGTCCGGAATCCGTTGCAGACCTGACGCATATACCTCCCGCGCAACCGCGCTCGCCGCGCGCTCGAGTTCAATCCGCGTGACGCAATCGCGCTGGCTCTCTGCGACGAACAGCGAACCTCCATCGGCGCTCAACGCAAGGCCATTCGCAAAGAGGAACGGTCCGGCGACGTGCTCCGCCCGGCCGTTGGGCCGAACACAATATACATGGCCGTCCCCTCCATTCCACGTGCCGGAATCTGAGAAATATAGATTCCCCTCTTCATCGAAGACAGAAAAGTTCGGCGTTTTCAGCGCGGACCCGCCGGCACGGTCAATTGTCCTCAGCACTTTTCCTGAGCGATCGACGTACTGCACGCAATGAAGGCCCGCGTTGCAGACGACGATCTCCTGCTCGCGCGAGACTGTAATTCCCAGACAGAAACCGCCTAACTGCGCGACGACTTCCACCGATTTTCCACGGATGCGATAAAGCTGCCCCGCTTCTCCGCCAGCCCACAGGTCTCCATCGCCGTCGATCGCAAGCCCCTCCGGATGGTCCAGCCCCTCGGCATATGTCTTGATTTCGCCTGCGCGAATAATCGGCTCTGTCGGTGGAGGAAAGAACACGGGATGACTCCAGGATCGGGTCGTAAATGTCAGAGAGACGAGCAGCCTGGAAGTTCGCCCAACACTGCGAGCGCCACCAACGCATCTCTAAGCTTATCGCCTCGGGCGATGCAACGGGCGCTCGACGTGCTATCAATGCAGATGTGCGTCAAGCCGAATCGCTGCTCAGGCAAAACTTCGAGTCGCGTCTCGACCAAGCTCTTCCGTTGTCCCGCGTCCGCAACTCCCCACGCGTTGCCCGTAAGAACGCGCTCGTAACGCCAAGAAGTCCGGGCCTAGCAAGCCTCGTCACAGCCGGAAGTAACTCAGGAGAACCTATGTACCGCCCCATGGCCGCCGCTTTTACGCTGCTCGCTCTCGCACTCACCTGCACGGCTGCGCGCGCTGCCACCTGCACACCCTCGTTTCCGCTCGAGCACGGCAAGGCTCTCGGCTGGCAGGGAGCCGATGCCGCCTATTCCATTCCTTTGCCCGACGATCGCGACGTCTGGATCTTCGGCGACACACTCTACGGTCCGCAGCGCGTCATTGAAGGTCACGACCCGCGGCAGGTCCACAACACACTTGGCATCTCCACCTGTGACGCCACGGGCTGGCATCTGCACTACGTTATCAAGCACGACGCGCAGGGACATCCCATAAGCTACTTCTCGCCTGCGAACCCCGATCACTGGTACTGGGCTCTCGACGGCTTCTACGCCAAGGGTGACCTCTGGGTCACGTTGCTCTGCATCCGCCACGCGAAGCAGCCCAGCCCCTGGGCCATGGACTTCGAGACCTGCGGCTCAGACCTCGCCCAGGTCAGCCACCTTGATCGCGATCCCCAGGATTGGCAGGTCAAAATCCATCCGCTCGTCGCCGATGGCGTGAAAGCGTATCCCTCTGCCACCACGCTCGTCGATGGCAAATACGCGTATCTCTTTGCTCTCTATGAGAGCGGCAGCCGTCCTCTTCTGGTTACAAGGGTTTCGCTCTCGGATCTCTCTCAACCAGAGAAGCATCTTGAGTATCTCGCCGACGATGGGCAATGGAAGCCCGGCTTCGATCCCGCGCATGCCAAGGTCATCATGACACACGGCAGCAGCGAGCTCTCCATTCGCTACCACCCCGATCTCCATCGCTGGATTGCCGTCCTTCTCGATCCCGGCGGTTTTACAGACAAGGTCATCGTTCGCTCCGCGCCGGAGCTAACCGGACCGTGGACCGAAGGCAATGTCATCTATCACATCCCGGAAATGCAGCCTGGACCGAAGCGCGACAAAAACGTCTTCTGCTACGCAGGCAAGGAGCACCCGGAGTTCGAGCACGGCGACGTTCTCTTCACCTACGTTTGCAACACGATGAATGTGCCGGGGCTCGCCACCAATCTCGACATCTACCACCCGCAGGTCGTTCGAGTGCCAATGCCGGAGAAGTGATCTCAAGAAGAACGGGACAAAGTGCCGCGAGACGTGAGACGGGCACCGAATCTACGCACCCAAAATCAGAGCTCACGCTTGCCTCAGAAGGTGTGGCTTAGGGAACGAAGGACCTGTAATGCATCAGGTAAGCGAAACGCGTTTCCGGGGACTAATCCGCAGTTGGATCTCAACCGATGTTCGATGAGTGTGTTGCCCTGTTACCGCAAGTTAAGATCGGTAAACCCAAGCCGGCGTATTGCGACCGTTTGCGAACCAGATTCTCAATTCACCTTCAGTCGCGAACTCGTGATGGGTGCCACAATTCATCCGAGTGGAAGCCTCGGCTACGTGCCCACAACGAAAGGCGTAGAGATCTACGACATCCGTCACGGCCAGACCCTACTCGCCATCGGCGATGCAGCCGGCTCATACGAAGGCCCCGACAACTTTGCGATGAGCCACGACGGCAGCCGGCTCTATGTGGCTGAACCGAACGGCATCGGAGTATTTACGTTACCGGCTGTGCCGCTCTCCATCGGCAGTCTTACTCCGTCGAGCGGAAGCGCTGCCGGTGGCCAAGCGGCCGTACTTAGAGGCAGTGGCTTCATGCAGGGCGTCACGGTGACTGTCGATGGCAATCCGGCCGGAGTCCAGTTCGTCGACTCCACGCAACTGCTACTCACGATGCCTGCCGTCACTCCAGCGCAGGATGTGGTCACCGTAACCGATCCCAACGGGACAAGCTATTCGCTCGACGCAGCATGGAATGCCATGCTCCGTTGCCATTCTGAGGGTGAGCTATGGTAGAGCGGCATGGCTAGAGATGGTTGCATTGAGGGCTTCTATGGATTGGTACCCGCAAGCGTTCATACTAAGCTCTGGCAGCCAGGGTACGGGGACTGCGGATATTGGTCGGATGTAGAGAAGCTTCAGAACTATCAGAACCATTTGCAGAAGAACTTCGACAAGAACTGTACTTTCATGGGTATCGCCATGTTGTTTGTCCATCCTCGCGTCAAGGCGAAGGCGCTGGTATTTATTTCCGAGGAAAGTTCTGCGGATCCGTATCCTGAAAATGGTTTTGCAGGTCTCGACTCCACCCATTCCGGATTTGGTGGCATGATTTGCCGAAACATCCATCATCGGGGGAAACACTGGTGGTTGCGCGGCTTTAGATGTGATTCTTCTCTAGGTTATTGTCTTATGGAGGGAGTCAGGGATGAGATATCACGCATTCTCGAAGCTGACGGTTTGTCAGCGGGAGCAGATGGCGAAGGCGGTGCTGTCGGGGCGGCTGAGCTTGAAGGAGGCCGCGGCCGAGTTCAAGCTTAGCCGCCAG
>DATNGO010000108.1:0-14310 GCA_035605855.1 Acidobacteriaceae bacterium
CGACGTCCTCATCATCCTGCTCCTGCAGAACCGCGGCTTCCGCTACCTCGAAGCCCTCGTCATCACGCTCATCGGAACCATCAGCATTCTCTTCGGCATCGAGGTCCTGCGCTCCCACCCCGACTGGCTGCCCATCGCGCACAACCTCTTCATCCCCTCCCGCGCCATCATCGCCAACCCCGACATGCTCTATATCGCCATCGGCATCCTCGGCGCCACCGTCATGCCGCACAACCTCTACCTGCACTCCTCCATCGTGCAGACCCGCGACTACCCGCGCACATCCGTTGGCAAGCGCGAAGCCATCCGCTTTGCCAACATTGACTCCGCTACAGCGCTCATGCTCGCGCTCTTCGTCAACGCCGCGCTCCTCGTCCTCGCTGCCGCCGTCTTCCATCGCAACGGCCACTTCGAGGTCGCAGAGATCGGCGACGCCTACAAGCTCCTCACCCCCATGCTCGGCTTCGCCGGCGCCAGCACCATGTTCGCGCTTGCCCTGCTCGCCTCCGGCCAGAACTCCACCATCACCGGAACCCTCGCCGGCCAGATTGTCATGGAAGGCTTCCTCAGCCTGCGCCTCAAACCCTGGCTCCGCCGCCTCATCACGCGCTCGGTCGCCATCGTCCCCACCATCTTCGTCACGCTCTTCTACGGCGAGCGCGGCACCGCCGACCTGCTCATCCTCTCGCAGGTCATCCTCAGCATGCAGCTCAGCTTCGCCGTCTTCCCGCTCGTGCAGTTCACCAGCGACCGCTCCAAAATGGGCGAGTTCACCAACACCCGCGCCCTCAAGTATGTCGGTTACGCTGTCGCCTGCCTCATCGCCGCACTCAATGCCTGGCTCCTCGTCCAGACCCTCCACCGGCGCTAGCCTTGCTCATCTGCGCCGGCTGCGAGGCAACGGCTTCCCCACCTGCGTATGCAACTCTTCTTCATAAAACCAGTACAGATCCTCTTTGCTCAGCCGGAGATTCCTTCCAGCGTCGTATTGGATCTCCAACGGCTTCATCTGTTCAATGAGCCACGTGCAATCTTTCTCTGAGGTTGGATACTCCTTCCGGTCGGCCAGAACGGCCGGCTCCGCATCGGCATAAAAATTCAAAAGCCAGTATCCCATCTCGTCGTAGACATCCTTGACATCCAGATATCCCCTGCGCGTCAGAATCCCCAACTGATCGCACTCGTTCAAAACATCCCACATCTCGGATGGCGGATTCTCCGCGTCCAACGGCAGGACCGTCTTGTGCTTTTCATCCAATCGTTGTTTCGCAAGAGCCACCCTGCTCAACGCGAGCGGCGGCTGGTTGAACCGAACCCCCTCGTCCACCAGGTGCTGAACCTTCGCCTCATCCCGAGTCTCCTTCAACTGAGCTTCCGCGCCCGCGCGAGCCTCCTTGATCTGGATATTGGCGAGCACCACGGCGATCAGTATCGCCACCAGGCTGCCCAGCGCGCCCACCGCCGTGGAAATCGCGAGAATACGCTCCCACACGTTCGACTTCCCGCCTTCCCAAAAATCAGGTTTGTCAGTCATCGGGGCTAAGCCTCCTCGCCAGGAGGATTGAGGCAGACTAAATTTAGAGAGGGCCCAAGCCTATCACAAGGAGCCTCGACGCCCTTCAGACCCTCCACCACGCTGACGGCCGAGTCACAGAAATTTTGCAAAATAGAAGTAGAAGACTTGGCACTCTGTAAGCTGTGCCGGAACGCATCGACTGAATCACCACCGCACGCTCTGGAGACAAATGTGCCCCTGCAGAATCAACAAAACCCGCCGCCATATTCCCCAGACCTGGAACAACAACAGACCGACACCGTACGCAATGAAAACCGCTCCGGCACATCCGCCGAGGAGATCGCAGTATCGCTCCGGAACCACATGGTCCACACCGTTGGCCATCCGCTCGAGCGTTCCACGACGCTCGAGAAGTATCACGGCCTGGCCGCCGTCGTACGCGACCGCCTCATGGACCACTGGCTTGAGACCATCGAAAGCTACCGTCAAAAGGACGTTCGAGTCCTCGCCTTCCTCAGCGCGGAATACCTGCTCGGACCCCATCTCGAAAACGATCTCCTAAACCTCGACCTCACCTCCGAAACCGAACAGGCGCTTCGTTCTCTCGGCCTCGATCTCAAATCGATCGCCGACGAAGAGCCCGAGCCTGGCCTCGGCAACGGCGGTCTCGGCAGACTGGCTGCCTGCTTTCTCGACTCGCTCTCCACGCTCGGGTTACCTGTCATCGGCTACGGTCTGCGCTACGAGTTCGGCATCTTTCGCCAGGAGATCGTAAACGGTTGGCAGGTCGAAAAATCCGATAAATGGCTGCAATTCGGTAACCCCTGGGCGATCGCCTCGACGCAGCCGGTCGAAGTCGGCTTCTTCGGCCACACCCAAACCTTCAGGGACCATCAGGGCGCCCTCAGGCACCGCTGGGTGCCCGGACAGAGGGTCAGAGGCATTCCGTACGATACGCCGATTCCAGGCTACCGGACGCGGACCGTCAATCGATTGCGCCTGTGGAAGTCCGAAGCGGTCGACGACTTCGACCTCGGCATCTTCAACACCGGCGACTATGCCGGCGCCGTACGCGACAAGATCGAATGGGAGACCCTCAGCAAGGTCCTCTATCCGCCCGACGAAAAGATCGAAGGCAAACGCCTGCGCCTCATGCAGCAGTTCTTCTTCACCTCGTGCTCACTGCAGAACATGGTCGGGATTCATCTCTCGCTCGGTAAACCGCTCAAAGAGTTCTCCTCCAAGTGGACCGTGCAGTTGAACGACACCCATCCCTCCATCGGCATCGCCGAGCTCATGCGCCTGCTCATGGACGTCCACTGCATGGGATGGGACGACGCCTGGAAGGTCACGCAGGCAACCTTCGGCTACACCAACCACACGCTTCTGCCGGAGGCACTGGAGCGCTGGCCGCTCGACCTGTTCGGCAACCTGCTGCCACGCCACCTGGAGATCATCTACGAGATCAACCAGCGCTTCCTCGACGCCATGCACAATCGATTCCCCGCTGACAACGCGCGCATGCGCCGCATGAGCATCATCGGTGAAGATGGCGAGCGCACCGTACAGATGGCGCACCTCGCCGTCGTCGGCTCCAAGGCCGTAAACGGCGTCGCCGAGCTCCACACACACCTGCTCGAGACCGTCACCTTGCGCGACTTCTACGAGGCCTTCCCCGAACGCTTCAGCAACAAGACCAACGGCGTCACGCCACGGCGCTGGCTCATGCTCTCTAACCCCGAGCTCACCGGCCTCATCGACGAAACCCTCGGCACAGCCTGGCACAAAGATCTTTTCCAGCTGCGCGCACTCGAGCCCTATGCCAACGACACGAACTTCCTCCGCCGCTGGCGCACAACTCAGGAGAGCGCCAAGGGACGCCTCGCAGCCTACATCAAGGAGACGATGAACATCTCCATCAACCCACGCTCGATGTTCGATGTTCAGGTCAAACGCATCCATGAGTACAAGCGCCAGCACCTGAACGCACTTCATATCCTCTCGCTCTATTGCCAGATCAAGAACGGCGCCGCGAAAAACCTTGCGCCGCGCACCTTTCTCTTTGGCGGCAAGGCCGCGCCTGGCTACGTCATGGCGAAGCTCATGATCAAGCTGGTCTGCACAGTCGCGGATCTCATCAATGGCGACCCCCAGGTCCGCGACCTGCTCAAGGTCGTCTTTCTGCCCAACTTCTCCGTCTCACTCGGCCAGCGCATCTATCCGGCCGCCGATCTCTCCGAGCAGATATCCACCGCCGGCTTTGAGGCCAGCGGCACCGGCTGCATGAAATTCATGATGAACGGCGCAGTCACCCTCGGAACGCTCGACGGTGCCAACATTGAAATCCGCGAGGAAGCAGGCCAAGACAACTTCTTCCTCTTCGGCCTCACCGCGCCGCAGATCGCTGATCTCATACGAAACGGTTACAACCCACGCAGTTATTACGAACGCAGCCCTCTGCTGCGTGAAGTTCTGGACGGCCTGCGCGATGGCCGCTTCAGCAATGGAGACAAAGACACCCTGGCGCCATTGGTCAACGATCTGCTGAACGCCGACCGCTACTTCGTGCTCGCCGACTTCGACGCCTATGCCGCCGCACAGTCCGAAGCCAGCAAATGCTTCGGCGACGTCGCGCGCTGGTGCCGCATGTCCCTCCTCAACACCGCACGCTCCGGCAAGTTCTCCTCCGACCGCACCATACGGCAATACTGCTCAGAGATTTGGAAGTTGCCCGCACCGGAAGCTGCCCCGCCCGAACCGCACCCTGCCGCAGCCATCCTGACCCCTTCCGCCGCGTCATCCTGAGCCAGCCGTACGGTCCCCCAGTGAGCGTTCTTTGCTCATTGGGGTGGTGGCTGGGCGAACGATCTCTGTGTTCTCTCCCACACCGCACCTCTGCTGAAAAATGAATCTGCTGAAAAATGAATTTCGATCAACCCGCAGCGTCTCAAAGACCCAGGCCCCCTTGACACCCCATTTATAATGAAAGTAGAGGGAATCCCACCCGGACCTCGCCGGGTTTTGCTTTCGTGCTCCTCTAAACCCTGTGTTCTGAAGACTTTGCAGCCAACACCCTGCAAAAATCAGGACTTTCGGCCACAACGACACCTGAAGGGCAATAACATACTTGGCACACCATGAGGTGTAAATAAATGGTTCTGCCCTTCTTGTCACAGGTGCATCGCGCACCTGTGTGTTTTTGGGTCATTGTGGTGGAAATCACTGACCGTAAAAGCTTTTTCCCCGCAAATATTTTCTGTGAAAAATCCTACGGATCGACGGCATCTACAGTGCAACCACAAAATATTGTGGTTTCTCTAGGTTAACTTGCCATCGCTTGCGTTTCTCTATTGCGTCCCGATTTGGAATCAGCGACAATTCTCAATACGGCAGATCGTGCCGCGCTAACGCACGAAAGCTCACCGGCGAGGTGAGCTGAGTGTGAAAACTAGACTTTGTGCGCTTGACGCGCTGGCGATCTGGACAATCCCAGCCTAGTTTGACCCCCCTCAAAAGTCAAGTGGAAAAGTCTCAGGAGAGTTGTGTCTCAAAACGACTTGAAAGGGGCAACAAGATGGCTATCGAACAAGGCATATCAGGGCCACACGTGCAGTCGGCATTCCTCTGCGAGAAGGTGCTCACCGAACGTGACAACGTTCCAAGCTTTATCCGTGTGGTGGAGCGTTTCACGGTCCCCATCGCGCCACCGCTCCCACCTGGAGTCGTCCTCCCGCAGGGAACTCAGTTTCCGCAACCAACATTGCAGTTCTTCTTGGTTGTGGCCCTTAAGGCGGGATCGCTGCCAGCAGGAAGCTATATCGTCTCGGTGACCCTCAACAAGCCGGACGGATCTTCGCTCCCCAAAAATGATTTTCAGGTTTTCTTCAATGGCAGCGATGACAACGGGATCGCGGTCATTGCGCCCATTACCATGCCGAACCCAGAAGCCGGGTTGTATTGGTTCGATGTGTATTTTGAACAGGCGCTGATTACGCGAATACCAATGCGCGTCCTGCACCAGCAAATGCAGGTGATCTTTCCTCAACAGTGATGGCAGTTCCTGTCTTGACTGTCAGTTCAGAGCCAATGAAACCAACTTGCTTAATCGGGGTGGGCGATGGTGAAGGGAAAAGGAGATCCGACAGTTGCTGCCTCAGCTGGTCTTCAGACAGGAACCCTTCGTCATAGTCCGAGAAGGCTCCGATGATTGCGTTGGCAACACGAACCGCTTCGGAGTCGCTGGAGCATACGTCATCCATCGACCTTGAGGCATACCTCTTGCGCAGTTCTACCAAACCGATTTTGCCTGACAAATAATCGAGAAAAACCATGGCGAAAACCTCCACACCGGACGTTCCTACTACCCCAGATGAGCTATACAAAACGTACGTTCAAGACGGCTGGGGAGCCCGACTTGATGCCTGTAGCAAAGACCGCATCGACGACGACGTAGAGTTTGCTGAGGGCGAGAAAGAGTATCGTCGACGCAGATTGAGCAGACACTACGAGAACGGCGTGCTGATAGCCTTTACGATTGAGCATTTGTACCACGACCTCCACACCTCCCTCAAAGTCAAAATGCTTCTAATCGATGGCGCTCGTCACATCTGTCCTTAAGAGTAACTCTCCCAGTGTGCCCAATTCGTCACACTAAGGTAATAGACGCTTGGGTACCTTGGGTCGTTTCAATAACTTTGGCGCTATCATATGTCCCAGATGAAGCCACCTCCCGCGACCCCTGAGTTTGCCAGATTCACAAACGCAATGCGCGACATACTGAAAGTGTCGAAGGGTGAACTTCAGCGGCGCATCGAAGCAGAGAAAGACGGAAAGCGAACTAGACCTTCCGCCTCCCCCGGTTCTGCCTCTTCATCCAAGAGTTCGCGTTAGGCGACTGCCCCGGTTTCTCCCACCTTGCCGGTCAGTTCTGCATAAGTCAGTCTCTTCCCTGAAATCTGCGACACGGCCAGCCTGAAACGGTCAGCATCGTTCATCATGCGGCGATTGTTGAATCGGAATACCTGCTCTGCTAAATAGCGGTCGAGATGAAACGGCTCAACGGCAACGTATGTGCCGCGCAGATTGCGCTTCAAGAGACTCCAGAAGTTCTCCAACCCGTTTGTGTGGACGTTCCCGCGAACATACTCCATCGCGTGATTCACGGTCTTGTGAACGAAGTCGTCTGCGAGCGAGTTGTAGGCGACGGCCTGATCGGTATAGACGTGCGTGTTGGGCTTGATGGTCGCGAGAATGTGATTCTGCAGTGTCTCGCGCTTTACATTCGGAACGACCTTCGCCCGAATCTGGCGGCTCTCACGGTCGAGCATTCCCACGATTGCAGTCTTGTGCGTGAACCGATTCTGGTACTCGCGTACACGCTCCGAACGAACCTCTTTATGGTGCTTCACTCGTTTTGCGGCGTGCCAGTTCTTCGGGTTGCCCCCCACAAACGACTCATCGACTTCCACCGGGCCACTATGTGGGCCACCTAATTTTTCAATGCCGCTCTCCAGTGCCAAGCGAATGCGATGAAGCATGAACCATGCCGATTTTTGCGTGACGTTAAGATCACGCGCAATCTCGTGACTGCTGATACCGTTCTTGCAGTTGACGACAAGCCACACTGCAGTGAGCCACTTGTCGAGCGCAATCGGGGAATCCTCAAACACCGTTCCCGACTTCACGGAGAACTGTTTCCGGCACTCTTTGTTCATGCACTTCCAGATGCGCCGGGTGGAGAGATAAGACTGCTTCGTGCCGCCACAGTGGGGGCATACCGGGCCGTCAGGCCACCGCATTGCCGCCATAAACTCTACGCATACGTCAGGGTCGCTAAAGTAGCGAGTCGCCTCTAGTAGGCTGGCGGGAAAGTCGTCTCTTTCCTTGATTTCCATGACACAACCATTATGCCTAAAGGGTCATGGTGTGTCAAGTATATTATTACCACCTGAAGTCCACCCCTAACCGCAATCGGCTGAAGACTTTGCGCAAAAAGGTGCCGGGGGAGGGGGCCCTACGGCTTCAACACAATTTTCATCGAGTCCGGATGCGGATTCGACGCAAGTCTCACCGCTTCCGCCGCATCCTCAAGCCCGAACCGATGCGAAATAAGCTTGGTCAGATCCAGCCTGCCCGAACGGTAACCCTCGAACACCAGGTCAATTCCCTCCTGCTGAATTGCCATCGAGGACGAGTACGAACCCATCAGCGTCTTCTCATCCATGCACACCGTGGCCGGATCGAACGAAGCCGTCCCATGCTGCGTTGACGCAAACAGCATCACCCTTCCTCCAGGACGAATCGCCTGCATCGCAACCTCGATCAGCGCGTCCGAGGCAACCGCGACCAGCGCCACATCCGCTCCTCTCCCCTCCGTCGCCGCCTTACACGCCCCCACAACATCGCCACGAGCATCCAGCGGATGCTTCAGTCCATACTGAGCCGCAATCGCATGCCGCTCCGGATACAGGTCGCTGGTCAGCACCGTCGTCCCCGTCTGCGCCGCCAGGGCCGCCAGCAGTATCCCAATACTTCCCTGCCCCATGACCAGCACCGTCTCGTCCGGCTTGAGGGCCAGCAGCCTCACCGCCTTGAAGCACGTATTCACCGGCTCGATCCATGCCGCCTGCTCGAAGGGAATATCCTCCGGAACCTTCACCAGCCCCGCCGGCCTGACCCCGTCCCCCACAATCCAGTTCATCACCCGGATATACTCCGCAAATCCACCGCCGGATGGTTCACCGAGGCCTGCAGTTGTTCCAACTCTTTTGTAGCGTTCGCATTGCGCGAAGGTCTGCTTGCGGCAGTAGAAGCATTCGCCGCAAGGGCTGTGATGAAAAGCCATCACGCGATCGCCAATGGCGAAATCGCGAATGCCATCGCCGACGGCGGCAATCCTTCCGGCCATCTCGTGACCGAAGACTCGCGGAGCCGAGTGCGAGCCGGTGTGAATCTTTTTGAGATCGGTGCCGCAGATGCCGCAGGTGTCGATGCGAACCAGCACCTCGCCGCGGCCAATCTTCGGAACCGAAATCGTTTCTGTTCGTATGTCGTCGGGTGCGCGGTAAACTGCGGCCCGCATCGTCAGCGGTAATGCGTCACTCATCTCATCAAGGATATCGAATATTGCGAAGTTAGCCAGAGGAACTGATTAAAGTCCGAAGTTCGGCCCAGAGCTTTGTGAGAGCGCGATTGCTTTCGCGGCCAAGCCGCGCCGCTGAGCTCCACGTCTGCGGGTGCAGCGCGGTGTGCAACGCGAACGCAGCAGTGCGGAACTGGCCGTGCGCATCCGCAAACCGGCTCATAGCTTCCATCTCGAAGTCGTGTGCATCGGAGATACCTTTGATGGCGCGGAAGCGGATCGCTCTTGCGAGTGCGAGTCGAGCTACTGTCGCGGCCTCCATATCGACCAGCGCCGCGTTGTAGCTTTCGCGCAATCGGGCCTTCTCCCGGATACCTGCAATTGTCTGGGTGGTTATGAGAACAAGATGCGCGCCTGGCGCGGCGCATGGAAAGCGCTCACCGGTCTTCGCATCCACGACTGTCGCCGCTTCTATTACCTCGCCTGTGTGGATATTGGGCGAGCATGCACCTGCGAGACCGGTCGAGATGATGAGCTCGATTCCTTCTATGCGCAGTGCAGCTTCGAGGGAAAGCGTGACACGTGCCGGACCCATTCCCGCAGCCACAACCACTGCACCCTCGATGCGATACAGGTGAATGCCACGCTGTCGCAGCTCCGGGTCAGGACGTGTTCCCCGTACGAGTCCGGCAATCTCGCGCGGCAATGCTGCAATGATCGCGATCTTCGGTTCGTGCACTAAGCCCTCACACGCTTCGGTGGAGGACAGGTCGAGTCACGCACTACCAGTTCAGGGTCGACGACAATCTGCTTCGCCGCAGGATGTTCCTCAGGAGACGTGATGCGGCGTACGACGGCCTCCGCCGCCAGCATGCCCATGGTGCGAAGCGGCTGTCGAACGGTTGTCAGGCCGGGATTCTGGAAAGCGGCTGATAGCACATCATCAAAGCCGACGACAGAGACGTCCTGCGGAACGCGCAAGCCGGCCTCACGCAGAGCGCGGATGGCCCCGATCGCAGAGACGTCGTTGAAGGTAAACAGTGCGGTGAAGCAAGTGTTGGAAGCCAGAAGTCGCTGTGTGGCGAAGTAGCCGGGCTCGTGGCCGGGCGCGTCGCCCTCGAGCTGGGCTACCAGCTTGGGCTCGAACGTCAGCCTTGCGCGCGCGGCAGCGTGACGGATTGCCTGCCAACGCGGCTCCGTGTCCGAGCTGAAGCTCTGACCCTTGATGAACGCGATGTCCCGATGGCCGAGACCGACGAGGTGATCGATAGCGAGCTCGGCGGCACGTTTGTGGTTGAGCACAATGTTGGTGATGCCTTCATGTTCATCCGGACAGGAGACCGTGATCATGGGTAAGTGCGGATGCTTCAAGAGCTGACTGTCGATGGCAATGATGCCGTCGACGGCCCGGTCCACCATCATGGTCTGAGAACGATCTATCAGCTCGGCGCGATGGTGGTGACTGATCAGGAAATAGAAGTAGCCGGCCTGGAGAAGAGCTTGCTCGATGCCGGCAAGAACGGCCGTTGCATAACCTTCCGAGACCTCCGGAACCAGGACGCCGACGATCATGGAACGGCCGCGACGCAAGGAGCGCGCGAGCACGTTGGGGCGATAGTTCAGTTCAGCCGCAGCGGCAAAGATGCGGTCTTGTGTCGTCTTAGGAATGGATTTTGCCGCGGGAGCGCCGTTCAGCACGCGCGAGATAGCCGCCACTGAAAGTCCAAGGTGCTCGGCGATTATTTTGAGGCTGGCCGGACGGTTCGCATCCCGTCCTTTGCTGGGGAGAGTCACGTTGGAAGTGTGCCACAAAGACGATGCAGGCCTGACATCCCTAAGGAACTGCTTGACATCCAACGTCGACAGCGCGTAGAACATTTTTCGTTTAGGCAAAGGTTTGCCTAAAGAACCTAGGATCCGGCTGTATCGCCGGACGACGCTGTATCGCTTTGGAGGCAATATGCGAATCTCTCTGCGCCCAGCCTGCGGTCTCCTGCTCGCCGGTACGGTCTCTCTTCTCAGCGTCACGGCCCGTGCTCAGTTTCGAGCATCGATTCAGGGCACTGTAACGGACAGCACGGGAGCTGCGATCCCCAACGCCACGGTCATCCTCAAGGACAACGCCACAAACGCAACGCAGACGGCGATATCCAGCGGCGAGGGTATCTACAACTTCGCGCAGCTGCCTCCGGATTCCTTCACGATTACTGCGTCGGCGTCCGGGTTCACGCAGAAGGTTCTGCAGAACGTCGCGATTATTCCGGAGCAGGCGAACTCGATCAATATCCAGCTGGAGCTGGGTGCCGTCTCGACATCGGTTACGGTATCGGCGGATACAATCTCCGCCATTGACACGGCAACGTCGAACATCGGCGCCACCATCAGTTCCAACGACATTCAGCATCTGCCATCATTCAACCGTGACGTATTTACGCTGACGCAGCTTGTGCCGGGCACGGTCAGCGACGGCGCACAAAATGCCAGCGGCGGCGTCTATTCCGCTCCCGGCAACCAGGGCCCGGGCGGCTCCGGCAACTCGGGTCAGATGCCCACTGAGAACCGTCCGCAGGCGATGGCCAACGGTCAGCAGAACTCCAACAACGGGATCTCCATCGATGGCATCAGCACGGTCAGCGCGGTCTGGGGAGGATCAAGCGTCATCACACCCAATGAGGATTCGATCGACAACGTCCGCATCGTCACCAACAACTATGACGCCGAGAACGGGCGGTTCGCCGGGGCACAGACCTTGATCACCTCGAAGAGTGGAACCAACCAGCTTCATGGCAGCCTCTTCATCGCAATTCACCGGCCCGGCCTGAACGCCTACCAGCCGGCGGTTCGCACCTCCAATGGCACCCGCATCGGTTCACCGCAACGCGATACTGCGCGGTACAACCAGTGGGGCGGCAGCCTGGGCGGCCCGATCATCAAGGATCGCGTCTTCGCCTTTTTCGCCTATGAGAGCAGCCCCAACAGCTCGACCGCTACAAGCACCGGCTGGTACGAGACGTCGCAGTTCCGCTCCGCTGCACCATCGGGCAGCATCGCCTCAACATTTCTGGGCTTCCCTGGCAGCGCGCCGAGCGGCACGATCGTCACCAGTGGCGAGACCTGCGCCACCGTCGGCCTCGTGGAAGGTGTGAACTGCAGGACAATCTCAGGGCAGGGTCTCGACATCGGCTCACCGCTCAAAATCGGTCTTGGCAAACAGGACCCGACCGCAACCGGTACCGCAGCCAATCCGGGCGTCGGCAGCGGACTCGATGGCATCGCCGATGTCGCCTTCTTCCTGACGAGCACGCCGTCTTCGTCAACCTACCAGCAATACAACGGCCGCCTGGACACTCAGCTCACCCAGAAGGATCGCCTCGCCTTCGCGATCTACTGGGTGCCCTACACCAGCAACTTCTACAACGGCGGCGCGCGCGCCTATAACCTCTTCCACCACACTCAGGTCAACGATGCGTTTTCGGTGATCTGGAACCACATCTTCACCCCCAACTTTCTCAACGAGGCCCGGGCCAACGCCTCGGGCTGGCGCTGGAACGAGCTCACCTCCAACCCGCAACAGCCTGTCGGCCTGCCGCAGGACAACATCACCTTCTTCGGACCGGCCTCCGGCGCGTCGATCAATCAGTTCGGCACCTCGATCGGTAGTCACCTGAACCAGTGGACCTACGGCTACCGCGATATCGCGACGAAGGTCGCCGGTCGCCACACGCTCAAGTTCGGCGGAGAGTTCACCAAGCTCTACTACCTCAACAATCCGACTGGCCGGCCGAGCTACAACTTCTACAACATCTGGGACTTCCTGAACGACGCGCCCTCTGTCGAGAACGGCGGCTTCAACAGCCTCACTGGGCGGCCGGGCGGCAATCGCTCGGACGAGCGCGAGAACATGTTTGGCGCTTTCATCCAGGACGCATGGAAGGTTCTGCCCAACCTCACAGTGAACGCGGGTCTGCGCTACTCGTACTTCGGCGCGCTCTTCGCCAATCAGGACAACATTCCACGCGTGCTCCTGGGTCAGGGAACGTCGGCGTTCACCAACCTGAATGTTGCTCCCGGCCACAACCTCTGGGAGTCGCCGAAGACCAACCTCGGTCCGCAGATTGGGTTCAACTGGAGTCCCGGCAGATTCGAGAACAAGCTCGTCATCCGCGGCGGCTATGGTCTCAACTTCAATCAGGACGAGATCGCTATTACGGCGAACCTCGCCAATAACCCGCCGACGCAGAACTTCGTTAACTATTCGTTCTCGAGCCCGACAAATCCGGGCGCCAACGGCGGCAACATCATCTATGCCGTGTCGAGCGACATACACTCACTTAATGGCTTCCCGCCTAACCCGCACGCCATTACCAGCTACACGGCCAATGGTCTTCCGACGGCGGGCAATGCGAGCGTCACAATCGTCGGCGATGGCCACGGTAACCTTCCGACGACCTACGTCCAGCACTTCTCGCTCGAGGGCGACTATGAGTTGGGCAGGGAGATCGTCGCGTCGCTCGCTTATCAGGGTAGCGTCAGCCGTCACCTGATCAACCACATGACTCCGAACTCCGCCGCGGTCGTTGCCGGTTGGACGCTCAATCCGCTCGTGCCCAACGGCGGCGGCGACTTCTGGATCAACGAAGGCATGGCGAATAACAACGCCATGCTGGTCGAGGTGAAGCACCCGTTCGTGCACCACTTCTCCGCAGACGTGCAGTTCCAGTGGGCCAAGAGCATGGATACGGACGGTTCCGGACCGTACTATGAGGATCCTTACTATCCCTTGTATGCGGGGTACTCCTACGGTCCGTCGGACTTCAACGTTGGCAAACAGTTCAAGGCTTTCGGTCTCTGGCAGCCGGTGATCTTCCACGGCGGCAACCAATTCCTCGAGAAGATCCTCGGCGAGTGGTCGCTCAGCGGTATTCTCCAACTGCACACCGGCTTCCCGTATTCGCCGACCTACGGCATACCGCTGTCGCTGTATTGCACCAACTGCGGTTACTCGAACATCCGTCCGTACTACCTGGGCACGGGCGGCCATGATCACAGCAACAACGCCTTTATCAACGGCAAGAACTTCGCCAACAACGTCGCTAATGCGCCGGTGAAGCAGACCGTCAATGGCTCGAGCACGACCGTCCAGCAGTCCACTACGTATTTCACAACGCCAAACTTCGCGAGTGCGATGCAGGCGGTGTCTGGAAACGGAGCGACGCTGAGCCCGAACGTTTCGCTGCCTCCGTTGCCGGGCCTGCTTCGCAACGCCTTCGTCGGTCCGAACTATCGCGACTTCGACGCTTCGATCGCGAAGGGCTTTGGCCTGCCGAACACTCGTCTGCTTGGAGAGAACGCGAAGCTTGAGGTTCGCGCCGACATCTTCAACCTCTTCAACATCCTGAGTCTCGATCCAGGTCGCGTTTCGAATAACGTTGTTGCGGGCAACTTTGGAACTGATACGGTTGCGCTCGGCGGACGTACCATCACCTTGCAGGCGCGGTTCAGCTTCTAGGCTGTAGTCGCGTTAGATCGAGGGTGCTCCAGTTGGCGCACCCTCTTTCTTTCGCTTTTCTCGATGGTCATCGCACGCTCAGGCGATTCGGGCAGTTGGACCTAACACCACTTACAGGAAGGTCATGCCGACTCTTCGCAGCCCGATGCTCTGTGCCGCTGCAGCAGTTCTGCTCACGATTGCGCCGGCGAGCGTTTCGTGCGC
>DATNGO010000109.1:0-15922 GCA_035605855.1 Acidobacteriaceae bacterium
GCGGTGTCGACGCCGAAGTAGATGACGGGGACGCCGAGGGCCTGGATGCGGCGGATGAGCTCGGTGGTGGGGGCGAGCGCGTAGGCGCGGTAGTCGGCGACGGAGAGAGCGCCGGCCCAGGAGTCGAAGACCTGGATGACGTCGGCGCCGGCTTCGACCTGCTGGCGGGCGAAGTCGGCGAGGACGGTGACGAGCGTGTCCATGAGGAGCGGCCAGCTCGCGGCGTTTGTATCTCGGCCGCGAGCCCACGTCTCAGAATCGAGACGTGGGGCACCCGGCTCAGGGCCAAGGGCCGAGGGCCGGGGGCCAGAGGTGCTGCTCGCGTACATGAGCTTTTTGGTTTCGATGTAGTTTCGGGAGGAGCCACCTTCGATCATGTAGCTGGCGAGGGTGAAGGGAGCGCCGCAGAAGCCGATGATGCCGAGGGTGTCCTGATTCTCCGGGAAGATTCCCTCAGGGGCTAAAGCCCCGGAGCCTGGGGTGGGCGGGACGGACGGGCTGAAGCCCGTCCCTTTCAAAGCCGATGAAGCTCCTTTCAAAGAGGGTGCTGGGCTGAAGCCCGTCCCTTTCAAAGGCGATGAAGTTCCTTTCAAAGCGGGCGCTGGGCTGAAACCCGTCCCTTTCAAAGCGCGGCTTGCGACGGCAGAAGACGAAGCGGAGGCGCGGTTGTTGAAGTGGGCGGCGACTTTGGTGATGGCTTCGGCGACGTAGCTGAGCTCGGGCGTGCGGTCGGTGCGGAGGGCGCGGATCTGGTCGAGGGTGCGGAGGGGATGGTGGATGACGGGGCCTTCGCCGTTGACGAACTCGAAGTCGAGGCCCATGGGGGTGAGTGGGAGGAGGAGGTCGGCGAAGATGATGGCGGCGTCGACGCCGAGGCGCTCGGCGGCGGTGATGGTGACCTCGGCGGCGAGGGAGGGGGTGCGGCAGATGTCGAGGAGCGAGTGGTGCTTGCGCACCGCCATGTACTCGGGCATGTACCGCCCGGCCTGGCGGAGAAACCAGACGGGCGTGCGGTCGACGGGCTGGCGGAGGCAGGCTCGGATGAAGCGGGAGGTGCTGGCGGAACTCACCCTACGAGGCTAGCACCGCGAATCGAGAGGGCAGGATTGGGCGATATCCGGCCGCGCGAAATGCGCAATCCACAGAAAACTGCGTTTCCCACAGTTCTTAGTTGTCGGCAACTGAACGTTCCACGTGAAACATCGCTGTTCCACGCTCCGTCAGGCCACTTTCTGTGGAGCGGGTAGACTGGATGAAGGCTTCTCGCCGGGTTTGAGGGTTGCTGAAGCGGCTGTACTGCGGCGAGGGAGTCAAAAATTTTCTGGAAGAGACGCACCGATCTTTATGCCGAACTATCTTGAACTGCCCGTGGGACCGAAGTCGCCGGAGCTGGTGAATGCGGTGATCGAGATTCCTCTGGAGGGAATCAACAAGTACGAGTACGACAAGCAACTGCATGTGTTTCGGCTGGACAGGAATTTGTACTCGCCGGTGCATTACCCGGGCGATTATGGATTCATTCCGAGCACGCTGGCGGCGGATGGTGATCCGCTGGATGTGCTGGTGCTGGTGGATACGCCGAGCTTTCCCGGGTGCGTGCTGACGGTGCGGCCGATCGGCGTGCTGGAGATGACCGACCAGGGCGTGGCGGATGAGAAGATCCTGTGTGTGGGACAGGCGAATCCGAGATACAAGGACGTGTGGAACTACTCGGATGTGTACCCGCATGTGCTGAAGGAGATGACGCACTTTTTCTCGATCTACAAGGACCTGGAGGGTAAGCGGGTCGAGGTGAAGGGATGGGGAGACGCGGCGAAAGCGAGGGCGAAGATTGCCGAGGCTGCGCAGTCGTTTGAGGACGGAAAGGCCAGGAAGGTATTGGAGGCGGTGGGGGCGGGAAAGAAGTAGCGCTGCCTGGTTTAAGAAGCAGATCCCCGGCGGGGATGACAAAAAGAAAAGCAAAGACGTCGCGCGAGAGTGCGGCGTTTTTGTTTGCGGCTATGTGGTTTGAGTGCGGCGGGTGAGGTTCATGAGGGCGTAGACGACGGGGCCGGCGAGGGCGATGATCGAGGCGAAGAGCAGAGCGTTGATGCTGCCGAGTTTTTCGGTTCGTGCGTTGAAGAGGGCGAAGGCGAGCAGGAGCATGGGACCGCAGCCGATGAGGATGAGTGCGAGCTGGTTGCCGGGGATGCGGAAGGGGCGCGGGAGTGCGGGCTCGGTGCGGCGAAGGACGATGAGGGAGAGGAACTCGAGGATGAGAGAGGAGCCCCAGAGGAGCAGGTCGATGGAGATGAGGCGCTCGAAGGTGAGGCCGAGCGCGAGAGCCCAGGTGATGCCGCAGGCCAGGACGCTGACCCACGGGACTCCGTTGCGGGTGCGAAGGCGGAGGATGCGGGGGAGCAAGCGATCTTCGGCCATCGCGTACGGTAATCGGGTGAGCGTGAGGGTGAGGGCGCTGAAGGTGCCGAGGCCGTCGAGCGAGCCGGCGAGGACGACGGACATGGCGAGGACGGAACCGCCGAGGAGGCCGGCGGCGTCGGCCCACGCGCCCGTAGAAAAACGTGCGGCGGGGATGCCGACGGCCCAGACTGCGAGGACCGGCAGTATATAGACGCACATCACGCAGAGGGCGGAGATGAACATGGCGCGCGGGTAATCGCGCTGCGGGTTTTCGACCTCCTGGGCGATGGTGGAGGCGTTGTCCCAACCCATGTAATTCCACATGGTGACGGCGAGCGCGCCGCCGAGATCATAAGTGAGTGTTTGCGGACCGGCGGCGAGGTGAAGGCCGCCGTGGGTGATGCGCCAGAGTGCGATGACGAGCATGACGGCGAAGGGAGACAGTGAGACCGCCATCATCCCGACCGAGCCGTGGCCGACGGAGACTGAGCCGCGGAGGTTCCACAGCGTGGCGATGATGACGATGGAGAGCTTGAGCAGGAGAGCGTAGTGGCCGTGCCTGAGCTCGGGGAAGACGGTCATCAGGTAGAGCGAGACGGTGGTGGGATAGATGGCCATGTCGAAGACGCTGGAGGCGAGCGAGAGCCAGGCGACCTGGAAGCCCCAGAAGCGGCCGAGGGCGCGGTGGGCCCAGACGTAGAAGCCGCCTTCGTCGGGGATGGCGGAGGCGAGCTCGCCGACCATGAGCGCGGTGGGCAGGCTCCAGAGGATGGGAACGATGGCGAGGAGAAGGAGCGCGCGGCCGAAGCCGGCCATGCCGATGATGTCTTCCAGACCGTAGGGACCGCCCGAGACCATGAAATAGATGGCCGCGACGAGCGGAAGGAGACGGAGACCGGTTGGGCGGGGCTTGCGGGCGCGGGGGATCGGTGGGTTCTCCTTCGGGGCTGCTGCTTCGGGCTGCTGCTTCGTACAAGGGCTGATGTGGAAGTTAACACGCTGGGTTGAGACACGGGGGTTGAGATGCGGGGGTTGAGACGCGGCTGGCGGAAGTGGGTATTACGTTGGTGTAGACAAATTTTTGTTTTCTTCGAGACACAAAGTATCGTGAAGGTGTAAGGTTCTCACGCATTGAGTGCAAAAGGTGTACCAGAGTGCGAAGGTGGTTGGGGAGTAGGATTGTCGCGGGCATGTTGCTGATGACTGGGCGGGCGTGGGCGCTCGGGGCGCGGAGGTACGTGAGCACGACACCGGTAGAGGGCGGGTTTGTTCTGTACACCAGCGGAAAGGCCGCGCCATTGATAGTGAGCGATGCGGATTGGCCGGGTGTGGTGCGGGCGGCCGGGGACTTGAGCGCGGATGTGGAGCGGGTGACGGGACATGCCGCAACGGTCTTGAAGGATGTGGGAGCGGCCGGTTCTGTTCGAGACGCGGGGGCCGAGGACGTGGTGTTGATTGGGACGATTGGGAAGAGCCCGTTGATCGATGGGCTGGTGAAGGCGAAGAAGCTGGATGTCAGCGGGATTGCGGGCAAATGGGAGTCCGCGGTGACGACGATTGTCGAACGGCCGATGCCGGGAGTGAAGCGTGCGCTGGTGATTGCGGGAGCGGATAAGCGCGGGACGATCTACGGGATCTATGACCTGAGCGAGCAGATTGGCGTTTCGCCGTGGTACTGGTGGGCGGATGTGCGGGTGCCGCACAAGGATGCGTTGTATGTGATGCCGGGCAGGGTAGTGCAGCCGGTGCCGGCGGTGAAGTATCGCGGGATCTTCTTCAACGATGAGGCGCCTTGCCTGTCGGGCTGGACGAAGGAGAAGTTCGGCGGGATGAATCACGAGTTTTATACGAAGGTGTTTGAACTGCTGCTGCGGCTGAAGGCGAACTTCCTGTGGCCGGCGATGTGGAACAACGCGTTCGCGATGGACGACCCGGAGAACCCGAAGCTGGCGGATGAGTACGGGATTGTGATGGGCACCTCGCATGAAGAGCCGATGATGCGGGCGGAGAAGGAGTGGACGCGCGGCAACCACGGGAATTGGAACTACGCGACGAATCAGAAGGCGATTGATGACTTCTGGCGCAAGGGGATGGAGCGCGACAAGAACTACGAAGAGGTCGTGACGCTGGGGATGCGCGGCGAGAATGACACGCCGATGTCGGCCGATTCGAACAATCACCCCGCCGGACAGGGAACGTCCGTCGGGGGCCCGACACAGTTGCTGGAGAGGATCGTTGCGGATCAGCGGGAGATTTTGAAGGAGACGGTGAACCCGGATGTGACGAAGGTGCCGCAGGTGTGGGCTCTGTACAAGGAGGTGCAGGGCTACTACGAGAAGGGAATGCGGGTTCCGGACGATGTGACGCTGCTGTGGAGCGACGACAACTGGGGCGATCTGCGGCGGCTGCCGACGGCGGAGGAGCGCAAGCGCTCGGGCGGCGCGGGGATCTATTACCACTTCGACTATGTGGGTGGGCCGCGGAGCTACAAGTGGCTGAATACGAACCCGATCCCGAAGGTGCAGGAGCAGATGCACCTGGCGCTGAAGTATGGGGCGGACCGGTTGTGGGTGGTGAATGTCGGCGATGGAAAGCCGATGGAGTTTCCGATCGAGTTCTTTCTGAGCTATGCGCGGACGCCAGAACGGTGGGATCAAGATCACCTGGGTGAGTTCACGCGCGACTGGGCAACGCGGGAGTTCGGGCCGGAGCACGCGGAGGAGATCGCGACGGCGATGGAGGACTACACCCGTTACAACGGCAGACGGAAGCCGGAATTAATTGACTCAAATACTTTCAGTCTGGCGAACTTTCACGAGGCGGATCGCGTATATGACGAGTGGGAGACGCTCGCCAGGCGCGTGGACAAGCTCGCGACAGAGCTGCCGGAGAATGAGCGGGCGAGCTACTTCGAACTAATCCAGTATCCGGTCGATGCATGCGCGAATTTGACGGAGATGTACATCACCGCCGGGCGCAATGCGCTGGATGCGCGGCTCGGGAATCCGAAGGCAAATGATGAGGCGGCCGCGGTGCAGCGAATGTTTGCGCGCGACGCGGCGCTGAGCGACGAGTATAACCACACACTGCTGAACGGCAAGTGGGATCACATGATGGACCAGACGCACATCGGATACGTGACATGGAGCGATCCGCCGGTGAATGTGATGCCGGCGGTGAGCTGGGTGCAGGTGCCGGAGGCGGGGTCGCTGGGCGTCGACGCGGAGGATGCGAGGTTGACGCGCGCGGGCGGGAGATTCGGATTTTCGCTGGGAACGATTGATTCGGTGACACAGCAGACGCGGACGCTGACGCTGTTCGATCGCGGGAAGACGCCGGTGAATTATGCGGTGAAGACAAGCGCGCCGTGGCTGACGGTTTCAAAGAGTGAAGGGACGCTGGAGAGTGCAGAGCAGCGCGTTGTGGTGCGCGTGGATTGGAGCAAGGTGCCGGGCGATGAGGCTGAGGGGACGGTGACGGTGAGCTCCGGCGACGCCAGACCGGTGATGTACACGCTGCGCGCGCGGAAGCTGCCGGTGACGCGGGAGAATGCGCAGGGATTTGTCGAGGGCGATGGGTACGTGGCGATGGAGGCGGCGGACACGACGGCTCGGACGGCGGATGGCGGGGGCCAAGGCAAGATGCGGTGGGTGGAATTGCCGGGGTATGGCGCGACGAAGTCTGGGATGACGGTTTATCCGGTGACGGCGGCGAGTGAGATGAATTCGAAGACATCGCTGCAGTACAGGATGTACCTTTATGACTCTGGAGACTTCGAGCTGCAAATGACGTTGGCGCCGACGTTGAACTTTGTGCCGGGGCGCGGACTGCGCTTCGCGGTATCAGTGGATGGGATCACCCCAGTGGACAAGTCCGCCGGGGACCGCGACGGGCCGCGGACCATGGTGGACGCGCTGGAACATAACTCGGATAAGGATTGGGCCCAGGCGGTGAGCGACGGAGTGCGGCGTGTGACGGTGCCGCTGAAGATTGCGACGCCGGGATATCACACACTGAAGATCTGGGCGGTGGATCCGGCGCTGGTTGTGGAGAGAGTGGTTGTGAGCCATGGGGCGAATGGAGCTGGTGGATCACTCAAGCCCAGCTATTTAGGGCCGCCGGAGAGCTTTCATGCGGGTGTCGCCGGGACCGCAGGTGTAAGAGCGGGTCAATAGGTTTCGCTGTGAGTTTTGCGATTGATGATTTGGCGAGTTGAGACGGTCGGCTGATTTGAAGGGGAAGGAGCCAAGCGTGGCTAAGAGCGCGGGAACAAACGGGGGAAGGCAGCCGGCGGCGCATGAGACGACGCACGCGCTGCGACGGGCGGACCTGGCGTATGTGAGGCTGGCTTCGAGCGAAGTGGCGCGCGATATTAACCGCGACGTGATCCTGGAACTGGTGCGCGCGAAGCAGCCAGTGGCGCGGGTGGAGCTGGCGAGGGCGTCGGGACTGTATCCGAGCACGGTGTCGTCGATCGTCGAGGAGCTGATTGAAGAGGGATGGGTGGTTGAGGGCGGGACGCAGCGCCTGCCCAGAGGACGCCGGCCGACGCTGCTGTCGCTGAATGAGGACATCGTGATGCTGGCGGTGGATGTGCGGCCGGAGCAGGCGACGATTGCAGTGGTGGACATGAACAGCCGGCTGTTGTCGCAGAAGGCGATCGTGCTGCCGTCGAATGTGGAACGCGCGCTGCCGGAGCTGGTGTCGGCGCTGGAGCGGATGCGCGAGATGCATCCGACGAAGACGTTTGAGGGGATCGGGCTGAGCATGCCGGGGAGAGTCGATCCGGTGACGCAGCAGCTGGTGCTGGCGCCGAACCTGAGGTGGGCGGGACATGAGATCGGAGGGGTGATCGAGTCGGCGCTGGGTCTGAAGGTGGAGATGGAGAACGAGGCGAACGCCTGCCTGATTGCGGAGATCTGGTCGGGAAGACTGGATGGTGTGAGCAATGCGGTGCTGGTGGCGATCTCAGAAGGCATTGGAACCGCGGTGCTGAGCAACGGACAGATGATCACGGGGCATGGAGGGCTGGCGGGGGAGTTTGGGCACGTGGTGCTGGACCCAACCGGGCCGACGTGCGGTTGCGGGCGGACGGGTTGCTGGGAGATGTTCGCTTCGACGCGCGCGGCGGTGCGCTACTACCACGAGGCGAGTGGGAAGAAAGACAGCGGAATGACGGGGACCAGGCTGCTGAACCTTGCAGTGGATGATGATCCGTCGGCGGTAAAGGCGCTGAGCCGGCAGGCGGAGAATCTGGGCCGCGGGCTGCACGCGATTACTGCGGCGCTGTCGCCGGAGGTGATCCTGTTTACGGGTGAACTGACGTCGGCGTGGCAGCGGTTTGGACCGATTGTGGAGGCGGAGTTGAAGCGGCAGATGCTGGCGGGACCGCCGCCTCGGGTGATGACGACGCTGAACCCGGAGTTTGCGCGGCTGAGGGGTGCGGCGGCGCTGGTTCTGCAGCGGCACTCGGGATACCACAGGACGCATATGCATTCACGGCCGAGGGGCCGGGGGCAGGCTGAGAGCGAGTCCGTGGGAACGGTCGCGCCGGCGGATTAAGGAATAGCCAGGGTGCAATTGCCGAACCTGCGTTGAGCGTATTCCGACATAATGCGCGGGTTCCACAAATTATCTTTCCTTCCAGGAAAGCAGGCCGGCAAAGCTCCGGGCGGCGGATGAAGGGCTTGTTCGCAGTTGCTGATGAAGGGCGAGAATCCTTCGGAAAATGACGTTTTTTTTACATCGAAGAGACATTCGGGCCGAAAAGCCCTTGACAGTCTTTTTCTCGACATCCTATAGTTCGGGACGCATAAAAAAGAGCGGCTCGACAAATCGTGTGTTGTTCGGAACACCTGAAAGGGCCGCAGAGGTTGCTTTTCATGGAGGAGCCGAAGATGCGTGTCATCGAAGCAGGAAGAGAGCGGAGGAGAGGGCAATGGGCGCGGCGCGGGTTGGCGGTTCTCGTGCTGGCGCTGCTGACGGTTGCCGGGGCGACGGTGGCCGAGGCGCAGGTACTGTATGGCACGATCACCGGAAATGTGACGGATTCCACCGGGGCGGCCCTGGGTGGCGCCCAGGTTACGGCGGTCGAGGCACAGACAGGAGTCAGCAACACGCAGACGACCGACGCGAGCGGTATCTATCGGTTCCCAGCGCTTCTGCCGGGAACGTACAAGGTGACCATTACGGCGCAGGGCTTTACGAAGCAGGAGACGAATGGCGTGGATTTGCGCGCCAATGACATCAAGTCCGTAGACGCACAACTCAAGATAGGAAACGTGGCGGCAGAGGTGACGGTCACTACGGCTCCTCCGATTTTGCAGACAGACACTGCCGATGTGCGCAGGGACATCACGTCGCATGAGCTCGCAAACCTGCCGATCATGGGATCGCAGGGAGGAAACTTCCAGGAGTTGATCCGTACGATTCCGGGTTCGGGTCTGACGGCGGAGACCAACTCGCTCGCCGGCAATCCGCAGCGAGCGATCAACGCGAACGTGAACGGGCTGTCGAACCAGAGCATCAACACCCGGCTTGACGGGGTGCAGGATGCCTATCCATATCTGCCTGCGAACGTAGCGTATGTCCCTCCTTCGGATGCGATTGAGACGGTCAATGTGGTGACGAACTCGTTCAATGCCGAGCAGGGCAATGCGGGCGGCGCTGCTGTGAACGTGCAGATCAAATCCGGCACAAACCACTATCACGGCGATGCTCACTGGGCCCATACAGATCAGAACTTTGCAGCGAGGAACTACTTCCAGACAGATCCCAAGCTCTTCCCGAAGAAGAACCGAAATAATCAGAACCAGTTCGGTGGAGCGATCGGCGGTTTTATCAAGCGGGACAAGCTGTTCTTCTTCACGGACTATGAACGCACGACGCAGCGTCAACTGGCGGGACCGGACACGCAGACGTTGCCAACGGCGGCCATGATGACGGGCGATTTTCGAAATCTGCCCGGAAATCCGATCATCTACGACCCCGCGACGGGCGATAAGCAGGGCGCGGGCAAAACGCAAATCTCCTGCAACGGCGTGCTGAACGTTATCTGCGCAAACCGCATCGATCCCGCGGCCCAATACATGACCAAGCTGCTGCAGCCATTGGCGGCGCAGGAGTTCACGACCTCAAACGGACTGAACAATTGGGTTGGCAGCAGCACCGCACTGTTCAACCGCGATAACGCGGACGGCAAGATCAACTACGTGATGAGCCAGGCGACAATGATCTTCGGGCGCTACAGCTTTTCGAAGACGCTGGTGTTCGACCCACCGCTGTTGGGGCCGGCGATCGGTAACGCCACCAACGGTGGACAGCTGGGCAATGCACCAGGTCTCGTTCAGAGCGTCGGTCTCGGCGTGACTCATACGTTCACGCCGTCGCTGCTGATCGATTGGAACTTCGGTTTCACGCGCCAGCGGCTCGGGTCGACCTTCGATCTGACATCGGCCAGAGGACTTAACGACCTGAAGATCCCGGGCACGAATAACGCGGGAGCTAACGGAGATCCGTCGCTGTACTACGGTTACCCGGGCTTCGTGTTCCCGACAGGCCAAGCGGCCCCGAATACCACACCTGCGGGCAGCACCTACGGCAATAACCTCGCTCTTGGCAACGCACAACCGGCCAACCCATTCCTGTTCCGCGACCAGCAGTTCGTTACGGGAGCGAACATGAGCTGGAACAAGGGCAAGCACGCCTTCCGCGGCGGTGTCGAGTGGAACCACACGCAAATTAATCATTTCCAGCAACAGGGCGGAACGTTCCAGCAGGCACGTGGAGCGTTTGAGTTCAATGGCTTCATTACAGACCTGCGGGGCACGACGCCGACATGGTTCCATTCATGGGCGGACTTCCTGCTCGGTCTGCCGGACGCAACGGGAAAGGCGAGGGCACTCTTCAATCCGAATGCTCTGCGGTGGACGGGATGGGCGTGGTATGTGCAGGACCATTACCAGGTCAATCCCAAGTTGATGCTGACTTTGGGACTGCGCTGGGAGTACTACCCGTTTGGATACAGCGACAACAACAAGGGCCTGCGGTATCTGAACCTGCAGACCGGCCAGGTTCTGATCGGCGGATACGGGAATGTGCCGCGGAACGACGGCATCGATGCGGGAATCGGGCAGTTCCTTCCGCGCGTGGGTGTGGCGTATACCATTACGCCGACGACGGTGTTCCGTGCCGGCTATGGAATGAGCGCCGACCCGTATACATGGCACGTATTGCGGAATGCATATCCTTCGGTGCTGCTGGATACAAATACGCCGGCGAACACGGCCGACTATATTCCTGCGGCAAGCTTGACCGGACTGAATGGAAGCGCGCTGGGCAGCGGAAGCTACTCTGTTCCGACGGGAATTGTCCTGACGCCGCAGCCGAATTTGAGTTCGGGCACCATTCCCTTGCCGACGAACGTCAGCACGACGACGATTCCGAATCCAATCAACCGCGGCTACTTCAACTCCTTCAATGCCGCGGTGGAACAACAGATGGGTAAGAATGTCACGTACTCGCTGGCATACGTAGGTACCTATGCTGTTCGGCCCGTGGTGAATATGAACGCGAACGCCTCACCTCCGGGAACCGGCCAAGCCGGGGGACTTCTGCAACTGAAGTACGGGGATCCGAGCCATCCCTATTCGGGCACGATCAATGTACTGAGTCCGTTCAAGCACAGCCGCTACGATTCAATGCAGACTTCAGTGGTCTACCGATTTGCGGGCGGCTCGAATCTGAGGGCAAGCTACACATGGTCGAAAGCGCTGAGCTATGCGGATAATGAGGACCTCGGATCGCTGAACTACCCGTATCCAACGTACTGGTACAAGAACTACGGCCCGGCAGCCTTCGACAGAACCGATAACTTCGAGCTCTCCGGCGTGATTGCCCTGCCTTTCGGAAAGGGTGAGCCATGGCTTCAGAGCGGTGTTGGAGCTGCGATTCTGGGCGGCTGGCTGATTAACCCGGTGGTGAGTGCCATGAGCGGTGTGCCGTTTACCGTGACTGCCAGCGGCAACCTTAACGCGAACGGTTCCGGGCAGACGGCGGATCTTGTCTCTAACTTCCACATCACCAAGGGAAGGCCTCCGCGTACGGGTGTGACCTGCACACAAGGTGATCCGAGCTGCTCGTACTTCTCTGCGACTTCGTTTGCGGCGCCGCTGATTACCAGTGCAGCGAACGCACACTACGGCAACACGAACCGCGATGAATTCCGCGGGCCGGGCTATTTTCTGGCGAACCTCAGCATCGTACGTGATTTCAAAATTAAGGAACGGATGAGCCTACGGGTGCGAGGTGACGCGTTCGGACTGACGAATACACCACACTTCGCGAATCCGAATGCATCCTGCCCTGCCAGCGCAACCGTCGTCGATCCGACAACGGGAAGCGGTCAGAATTGCAGCCTGATAGGAAGCACTCTCCCGGGAAGCCCCAACAACTTCGGCATCGTCACGGGAACTGCATCGCCGGGCGGGTTCTTCGGTCCGGACTCAGGAGCCAGACAGCTCTGGCTGGGGGCGAGCGTGATGTTCTAAGCGCATGCAGCCAGAGGCTATCACTACGAGCGGCTCGAAAGGGCCGCTCGCATCTTTTCATAGGCTAATGCGAGATGCATTGATATCAATGCATCGGTGGAGCGGCCGGACTATTTGAGGAGTTCGCGCTGGCCTGTGACGGTGAAGTGGCCGGTGAGCGTGATTGCGCCGGCGCCTGGCTGGGTGCTTCCGAGAGAGAGGGTGTACTCGCCGGGGAGGATCATGTGGTTGCCTTGGGCGTCGACCTGGCTGAGGGAGCGTGAGTCGATGGTCAGTGACAGATGCGTTGAGGCTCCGCGGGTGAGATGAACACGCTGGAAGCCGACCAGCTTGCGGACAGGCGTCTGATAGCCGCGGGGTTGGGTGAGGAAGAGCTCTGCGACTTCGTCGCCGGCGAGGTTGCCGTTGTTGCGGAGGTCGGCTTCGACGGTGACGTTGTCGCCGACGTGAACGCTGGCGGGGACATGGAGACGGCTGTAGGAGAAGCTGGTGTAGCTGAGGCCATAGCCGAAGGTGTAGAGCGGCTGGCCGGTGAAGTAGCGGTAGGTGCGGCGCTCCATGGCGTAGTCGTCGAAGGGTGGGAGCTGCGAAAGCGAGGCGTAGAAGGTGAGTGGGAGGCGGCCGGAAGGGTTGTTGTCGCCGGCGAGGGTTTCGGCGATTGCGGTGCCGCCGGCTTCGCCGGGATACCAGGCTTCTAGAATGGCGGCGGCGTGCTGCTGCGCCCAGTTGACAGCGAGTGCGCTGCCGTTTTGCAGAACGATGACGAGCGGCTTGCCGGTGGCGGCGACGGCTTCGAGGAGTTGCTGCTGGACGGCAGGCAACTCGATGCTGGTGCGGTCGCCGCCGGAGAAGCCTTCGAGATGCACGGGCATCTGCTCGCCTTCGAGGGAGGGCGAGAGGCCGACGAAGGCGATGGTCAGGTCGGATTGCCTGGCGGCAGCGACGGCTTGGTCGCGAAGAATGGCGGGTGGGGCCTGCCATGTGAGGTCGATGCCGGCAGAGCCGGTGCCGTGGAGGTATTCGAGGCGAATGGTGTGAGGCTTCGTATCGTCGAAGTTGGTGGGGGCGTCAAAGGTCGCGCCGCGCTCGGCGGTCTTGCCGGAATTCTGGAGGATCAGCTTGCCGTCCAGGTAGAGGCGGAAGGTCTCGTTGTTCTCGCAGGCATAGCAGGTGTTGATGCGGACGCCGAGTTTGTAGGCGCCGGGAGCGGGTGGAGTGAAGGTTCCAGTCCAGCGAACGGACCAGTTGTTGCGCTGCAGGCCGGGTACTACGCCGATGACTTTGTCCCAGTTGAAGTTGATACGGCGGTCGGTGCGCGTGAGGATGGGTGTCCCGGAGAGGTCGGGGGTTGCGAAGTACTCGCCGGTGAGGCCGTTGGCGGAGCTATGCGGGGGATGGAGTGCGGTGTGCTCGATGGGGAGAGCGAAGCCATCGACGAGAGTGGAGCCCTGTGCGTAGTGGACGATTGATGATGAGAAGCGCTTCTCGATGCCGTCGAGCGGGTAGACGGGCGAGGGCGGAGGTCCGTTGTAGTTGCCCTGCAGCGACTGGAGGAGTTCGGCTTCAGGACCGACGACGGCGATGCTGTGGATGGAGCGGCTGAGCGGCAGGATGTGTTGGTCATTCTTGAGGAGCACCATGGATTCGCGCGCTGCTTGCAAGGAGAGCTGGCGGTGCTGGGGCGAGTTCACTTCGGAGAACGGGATGCGGCCGTAGGCGAAGCTGCCGGGTGGGTCGAACATGCCGAGGCGGAAGCGCGCGCGGAAGAGGCGGCGGAGCGCGACGTCGAGATCGGCCTCGGTGATCAGGTTGCGATGGACGGCGTCAACGAGTGCGGAGAAGGCCTGGCCCTTGCCGAAGCCGCACTCGAGGTCCGTGCCGGCTTTGACGGCGGCTGCTGCGGCGTGAGCCATGTCGGGTGCGTAGTGGTGACCGGTGTCGATGTCGGCGACGGCGGCGCAATCGCTGACGACGTAGCCGGAGAATGACCAGTCGTGGCGGAGGTGATCGCGGAGGAGCATGGTGTTGGCGCAGGCGGGCGCGCCGTCGATGGAGTTGTAGGCGCACATGACGGACTGTGCATTGGCCTCGATGACAGCGGCGCGGAAGGCGGGAAGGTAAGTGTCTTCGAGGTCGTGCACGGAAACGTCCACGTTGGCCTGATGGCGGGTGGACTCAGGGCCGGAGTGCACGGCGAAGTGCTTGGCTGTGGAGACAGCGCGGAAGTAGTTGGGATCGGCGCCCTGCATGCCGGTGATGAAGGCGACGGCCATGCGGCCGGTGAGGAATGGGTCCTCGCCGTAGGTCTCCTGCCCGCGGCCCCAGCGCGGGTCGCGGAAGATGTTGATGTTGGGCGCAAAGAAGGTGAGGCCGTAGAACTGCTCGTGCTGATCGTGGCGTATGGCCTCGTTGTATTTGGCGCGGGCCTCGGTGGAGATGACCTCGGCTTCGCGGTGAATGAGTGGCACGTCCCAGGTGGCGGCCATGCCGATGACCTGGGGAAAGTTGGTGGCCGTGCCGGAGACGGCGACGCCGTGGTTGCCCTCGTTCCACCAGAAGTATGCCGGGACGCCGAGACGCGGGATGGCGGGCGCGCGGTCGCCCATCTGCTGGACTTTTTCCTGGAGCGTCATCCGGGAGATGAGCGAGTTGATGCGGTCTTCGAGAGGAGTGGACGGGTTCATCCAGGGGCGGTCGGAGGCAGCGCCTGACTGGGCGCGAGCGCAGAGGGGGAATACGACGAGCGCGACGAGCAGAAGAGTGCGGAGGCGAAACATATAGGCGGGCTCCATGACAGCGATCCCGACAGTTCGCTATCTGCCGGGCGCGGATGCCGGCTTGGTTCTTGCTGGCTGGAACAATTCTATCTTTGGAGTAACTCGAGGGTTGGTTTTCGCTGCGCCTCCGGTTCCATCGATGACACTGGAGATCTCGCCGAGGTTGTCGAGTGCGACCGTAATCATGTGGTGAAAGCGGACGGTGGGACGTTCGGGTACCTCGATGGCTTGAGTGAGCGTGACGTCAGGGTGGCGGAAGACGCTGTAGATGCCGAGGCCGAAGGCTTCGTGGTCGTGAACGGCGTCGGCGACCTTGTAGGAGGCCCATCCGTTGAGGTTGGGGGCGCTGCGCCATGAGGCTTGATCGGGTGGGGCTTGATCCGGAGGATCGTAGGGAATCTCGGATTGATAGAAGAAGGTGCGGCCGCGCTCGCCGTTCCAGAGCACCTGGAACTGCTGGTGGTGCTCGACGAAGAGGCCATAGGCGGTCACGTCGTTGCCATTGACGATGAGGCCGTTGGCGCTGGTGTTGGAGGTCCAGCCGACGCCATGGCCGTGGTCAGCGCGCCAGATCCATGTGTGGTCGATGAGGACATTGTTGCTGTTGACGATGAGGTTGGCAGTGACCTTGCCGACGGCTGCTCCGCCGACGCGGAAGAAAATGTCGTGCAGTGAAGTGGGGTTCGAAGTGTGGTTTGCGTGGCTGTGCGGAGGGCCGACTTCGAGGAGCACGGGGGATTTCGTTTCACCGGCGTCGAAGAGAAGGCCGGACAGAGTGACGCCGTCGACGTCGGCGACGGTCATGGCCGCAGTGCCGTTGGTGGGGTGGAGGGTCGCGTAGCCGAGGCCGAGGACGATAGTGTTTTTGCGTGTGACGCGGATGGGTTCGGTGAGGTCGTAGATGCCGGGCGTGAAGAGGAGATCTCTGCCGGAAGCTAGAGCGGCGTTGATGGTTGTGGCGTTGTCGGCGGGGTGCGCGATGTAGAAGTGAGAGAGCGGGACGGTGCGGCCGGGAGTCGAGCCGTTGTGCCAGGTGATGCCGGTGGTGTCGTGCTGAAGCGCGGGAACAAGGACGCTGAAATTATTGTGAGCGTCGGCGAAGAGGAAGGGTTTCTCGCGCGAGATGGGCGTGCGGTCGATCTTTGTGTAAGTGGGCTTCGGCCAGTCGCCGGGCGGAGGGTTGGTGACGCCGACGAA
>DATNGO010000110.1:0-91719 GCA_035605855.1 Acidobacteriaceae bacterium
CTCGCCCTGCTGGCCGCGTCTTCCGCCAAAGGCCGGCCTCGCCATATTGCTGGCATTCGACACTGCCAGCGTGTACGTCCCGGGCGGAACCCACTGCACCACGAAGCTCCCATCAGGCTGAATCATCCCCATCCGCGTCAGACTCGAGTCCTGCGTGTCCGTCAGCCGCACGACTCCCGTCGCTATACTTCCCTGGTCCGTCGCACCCACATGTCCGGACACCGTGTGCAGCGCAGACAGGTCCAGCGTAAATTGCACATCATCCCGCTCGTCCCCCGATTTCAGCGTGATCACCTGTGCCTCCGACTGCCTTACCTTCCCCGGCGCGTAAAGCGCAATCGAGGTCAGCCGCTGAGCCGTCAAACCCCCCGTCCCCGCCCCCGCCGACGGCGTCATCACCACCGCTCTCACCCAGTAATTTCCGGGCGGCAGCCCCGTAATTCGAAACATGCCGCGGTCGTCCGTTGCCTGGAAGCCCCCAAAGCCACCCCCAAACGCTCCGCCCAGTTGCGACACCACCCTGACCAGATCCAGTGAGGTACTCGTCTGGGAAGCCGTTGTCTGCACGCTCACGTTCACACCCGTCGCCGGACTGCCGTCATCCCACTGCACCTTGCCCTGGATCACAGCGCCGCGGTCCAGCGTAATGTTCGCTGATCCGCCGCCCGCCTCCGCCACATGCACCTGCGGCAGCGTCGCGAGCAGATCTGCCGCCGATGCACCCGAGCGCATCCTCGCCGCCATCTCCGCCACTGGCGACGCATATCCCGTCGCCGACGCGGTCACATAGTAATCCCCCGGCTCCGCCTCCACCGTGAAATTGCCGTCCAGATCCGTGCGCGCCGTCACCCGCCGGCCAAAGTTATAGGAGGTCCCCCCTCGCACAGAGGTCACGTCAGGGTCTGTGCCAATCAGCGTCACCGTCGCGAATCGCGCGGCCCGCTGGGTGTCGGAGCACGTAACCCTGCCCGTCACCGTCGCCAGCATCCGCTGCTGATTTACCTGCGGAGACCCAAACTGCACCGTGTTGCCCACAATCGGCGGCCCATCCTGGGTCCACGCCGTGCCACACGCCAACGTGCCTGCCAACACCACCATCACAACTCGCCCAGCCATCTTCATGCCAGAACGCTCCATGCAGAATTCTCCAGGGTCCCTTCCATAAAGACGTTCCACCCGCCCCAATAGCTCCGTCAATTCCCCGTCCCGGCCACCGCCGCCAAAAAACTAGCCAAACCGTCCATTCACAAGCTGCAGTGGCCGTCCGCATGGGACCGCCGCCATGCTACAGTGGCCCCGCTGCACCTTGCAGGAGAAAACCGGGATGTTGAGCTCACGGCCCTCTCTATTGTTCTGTCTTGCCACTTTGCTCCTCACGTCAAACCACAGTCCCGCGCAAAGGCCGGTCAAACATCCCGACAGCGCCGCGACAACGCAGCCTTCGCCCGCTACGGCCCATTACGCCTTCGAGGTCGCGTCCATCCGTCCCAGCCCGCCCGACGCCAATTTCAGCTTCCAGCGCACCGCGGATGGCTTTCGCGCCACGGGAATCCCTCTTGCTGAGGTCATCCTCCTCACTCACTTCCCGTTCGCGCTCTTGTCACGGGACCGCATCCAAAACGTGCCTGCATGGGTCTCGAAGGATCGCTATGACATCAATGCCAAAGTCGCACCTCAGGATCTCGATGCATGGACCCATCAGAGCCTCGCAGAACCCACGGTCATGCGCGCGATGCTCCTCTCCATGCTCGTCGACCGTTGTCATCTGCAACTGCACACTGTTCCTGCAGAGATGCAGGGTTTCGCGCTTGCCCTCGGCCATCACGGTGCGTCGCTCCATCCCTCAACTCCGGACGAGAGTCTGGCAGACCGCAGCATGAAGCTCACCGACGGTGGTATCGCACACGGGGAAAGGCTAGAAGACGGCACCACAACCTGGCACTTTCAAGATGCATCGATCGCTTCGCTCACTAACTTCATGTCCATAAGCACTCACACTCGCATCCTGGACCAGACCGGCCTCACCGGCCACTATGATTTCGCACTCGCAATGGCGCCCGACGGAATTCGTTTCGATGACGGTGAGGTCAAAGATCCGGCCAATGTCTGGGATCTTCGCGCTCTCGGTCTGCGCACTATTCCCACGAAGGTGCCCACCGTCACTCTGGTCATCGACCACATCGACCCGCCCTCAGAGAACTGAGGCTGCGATGTCTGCGCGCACGCGCTCCATTGTCTCCAAGTAAAACGCGAGGTTATGGATCGAGTTCAGCGTCGCGCCGAGAGGCTCTCCGCTGGAGAACAGGTGCCTCAAGTACGCTCGCGAATACCGCATGCACGTGGGACACGTGCAGCCTGCGTCGATCGGCCCCTGATCCTCCGCCAGATCCTTGCGCTTGATGTTCAACCTCACCACAGCGCTCCGGCGGTCCTTCGGATCCTCGCGCAGAAACACCAGACCATGCCGTCCCGCGCGCGTCGGCAGCACGCAATCCATCATGTCGACGCCCATGCGCGCGTACTCTTCAATCTCGTCCGGATATCCCACGCCCATCACATAGCGCGGCTTGTCTTTGGGCAGCATCTCCAGGCACAGCGCGATCATCTCGCGGGTCACCTCGCGCGGCTCTCCGACAGCGAGGCCGCCGATCGCATACCCGGGAAAGTCCATCTCCACCAACCGCCCGGCCGACTCCTTGCGCAAGTCGTGATACATCCCACCCTGCACTATCCCGAACAGCGCCTGATGCTTGTCATCAAAGCGCGCCGCATCATACTCACGCTCAAACGCCGTTTCTCTAACATCTAAAATCTGGGATCTAACATCTGCTTTTCCCGCCCACGGCACTTCATGCCGATGCTCCTCCCAGTACTTCTTCGACCTCGCCGCCCACGCATGCGTCAACGCCATCGAATCGCGCGTGCGCTCCCAGCTGGCCGGCGTCTCGACGCACTCGTCGAACGCCATCATCACGTCCGCGCCCAGCGCGATCTGCACCTCCATCGAGTGCTCCGGCGAGAAGAAGTGTTTGCTTCCATCCAGATGGGAGCGAAACTCCACACCATCGCTCGTAATCTTGCGCAGCTTGGCCAGGGAGAACACCTGAAACCCGCCCGAGTCGGTCAGCGTCGGCCTTCGCCAGCTCATGAAGCGATGCACGCCGCCAAGCTCGCGAATCAACCCATGCCCCGGCCGCAGATACAGGTGGTACGTATTCGCAAGAATGATCT
Organism: Acidobacteriaceae bacterium; assembly: GCA_035605855.1. Lineage (GTDB taxonomy): Bacteria > Acidobacteriota > Terriglobia > Terriglobales > Acidobacteriaceae > Granulicella. The sequence goes on from DATNGO010000110.1 coordinate 3,232, forward strand.
CCGCGCCGCGCCCACCCAAACCTTCGATAACATCCTGCGGCACGGCCTTCACCGTCGCCGCCGTGCCCACCGGCATAAACACCGGCGTCTGCACCACCCCATGAGGCAGTGTCATCTCGCCGCGACGTCCGCCCTCTGCGCACGCCGCGCCCACCTCAAACAGGAGCGACATCGCTCCTCATTCTATTGCGTCAGCCGCGTTCTACTGCGGAGTCTGCGGCGCTGCGGGAGCCGGAGCAGCCTTCGGAGTTGCCGGAATGGCCGGTGCCGCCGGTGCCTTGGAGTCTTTATCCTTGTAGAGGTCCTTGTTGAAGTCCTTCATCTGATTGTTCAGCCGTTCCATCTTCTCGGGGTCGACCGGCGGATGAATCTTCAGCTCCTTGAGCTGCTTGTTCAACTCGTTCACCCTCACCTTGTTCTCCTGTGAGTTCAGCGTGAACACGTGCATTCCGGGCATCGTCAGCGTCATCGCGCCCGGCCGCGTCAATACCATCGGCATCCCGTGCAGCCCGATCTGCATATCCACGAACGCATCGGGATCCATCATTGCGATCGCCGGCAGACCGTGCATACCCGGCAGCATGGGGAAGAACCCCAGCTCGCTCTGGCCCGGGCCACTACCCTTGCTGATCGTATGAATGAACGTCAGCTGTTTCGGTTCAACCTCGATAATCGCCGTCTCCCGCATCCCATCCGTGCGCCGCTTCCCGCACACATCCGAACCCGATCCGTTCTTCAGGTCGCGCACGTGCACCGAGCAGTGCCAGTCGCCCGTGTTCAGCTTGTTGCGGATCGCTTCCACGTCCGCCATGTTGTACATCCCCGGCTTGTCATAGGTGTACGTGCGCACAACCTTCAACACCGTGTTGCGCGCGCGACCCCTGTCCGGACCACCCACCAGGTTCAGCGTGTCGGGATCCATCGTAATCTCTGTAATGTCCGAAGCACCCTTCGCAAATACCTCCGCGCCGGCGAACAGATCATCCTTCGGCAGCGGCTGAGTGCTCTGCGCGCCCTCGGCGCCCACACCTGCACCGAGACCAACGCCTTCGCCAGCGGCCATTGCCACCGTGTGATAGTGCCCCGACGCCGGCGGCGTCACCAGGTAGCTCTGTGCGCTCGCCCACGCACATCCCCCAACCATCGCCGTCCACACCAGCCCGCGCAGCCAAGCACCCAATCTAATTGCAATCATCTGTTTCATCTCGCCCTCCTGCCTTTCTGTCCTGCGCTCTGCGCAAAAAAGTCAAAATTACTGTTCCAGGTTGATCCCTCGCTGCTCAAGCTCTGCTCTCGTGCGGGCGAGCGTCTGATCCGTGATTCGCTCTGCCGTCTCAAATTGCTCCTGTGCCACAGCCCGACGCTCGTGCTGCTCGTGAATGTGCGTGCCGGCAAAGATCCCCATCGCCAGCACCGCAGCAATCGCTCCGCCCATCCACGCCCTTGCCTGCGGAAACCGCGGCATCGCAAACACACGCCCGCCGTTTGACAGCTTGATCAGCCGGAAGCCGTCACCTGTGTGCGCGCGCTTTCTTTCGGCCTCCTCGGCCAGCGCCAGGAACTTCGCGGACGTCTCCGCCCGCACCTCAACTCTTTGCATCGCGCGGCTCAGGGCCTGCTCGAACTCCTTCATCCGCGGATCCTCGACCTCAAATTCCATCTGTTGCTCTCTCTCGTTCTTCTCTGGCCCGTTCATCGCACGTACTCCTTCATCGTGATCTCTGCCTTGCGCCGCAGCAGCTTCAGTCCGCGCTGCAGGTTGCTCTTCACTGTCGCAACCGGCTGTCCCAGCAGCTTCGCAATCTCGTCCGGCAGCATCTCCTCCTGGTACCGCAGGACTACAGCCACGCGCATGGCTTCCGGCAGCGACCCCAGCAGTTCCTCCAGCCTTGCCTCCAGCACCGTCCCGAGTCCGGCTCCGCCATCGCCATCCGCCGGCGCATCGTCCATCCACTCCTCGGCCTGCGTCTCCGGACGGTGCGCCCGGCGCCGTAGCGCGTCGGTCGCCCGGTGCACCGTCACCTTGCGGAGCCAGAACCGCACATGGTCGTCGCCCGATAGCTTTTCGGCCGACCGGAACAGCTCCAGAAACACATCCTGCGCGACTTCCTCGGCGGTCCCGTACTCGCCCGTCACCCGCAAGGCGAGCGAAAACACCATCCGCTGATGCCGCTCCACAACGCCCCGGAACTCAGTCGCCTCAGTCCGCATGCCTACACTCCCCTATTACGCAGGCCGCGGCGTCCCAGGATGCAAAATCTTCCATGCACCCCAAAAACCGGCCGCTCGTCACACGATTTTCGAAATTGAACGCCTGAACCTGCCCTTCAGACTCACCAACTTGGCGATTCGCAGCCATCGCCGCGCAGGTATCTAATGATTTTTATGAGCTGTCTCCGCCTCATTGCCGCCCTCCTCGCCCTCGCGCTTCCGCTCGCCGCGCAGACTCCGATCCAGACCCCGGCGACCCCACCGCCGACCCACCCCACCAGCATCCCCTACACCGGCGATCTCTCTGTCTTTGAAGAGGCGGGCCGCGACCAGAAGCTCCAGATTGATCGCGTCATGGACACTCTCAAGCTCCACCGCGGCTCCAACGTGGCCGACATCGGCGCCGGCGGCGGCTGGTTCTCCGTCCGCGCCGCGCGCCGCGTCGCCGGTGGCGACCACAGCGGCACCGTCTTCGCCGAAGACATCAACCCCCACGCCGTTGAAGCCATCCACGACCGCGCCGTCAAGGAAAATCTGCCCAACATCGCCGCCGTCCTCGGCACCCCGGACGACCCCAGGCTCCCGGCCAACTCCCTCGACGCCGCCCTCATGCTGCGCGTGTATCACGAGGTCGCGCATCCGCCCACACTCCTCGCCAACCTCCGTACGTCTATGAAGGCCGGCGGCCTCTTTGGCGTCATCGACCACCCCGGCCACGGCGACGACCACGGCATCAACGCCGATGTCGTCCGCGCCGAGGTCGAGCGCTCCGGCTTCCGCTTCGTCGGCAGGTACGACTTCACCAAGGGCGACCAGAACGACTACTTCCTCGTCTTTGAAAAGCCGTGAGCCGTTAGAGCCAAACCTTCAAGACCATATAGACACCCAGGGCGCAGATGAACGACGAGAGAAGCTGTTTGTATCGCGCCGCGGGAATACGCTCCAGGTAGCGCACACCCCAAAAGGTGCCGACCAGGCATCCTGCGAGCGCCAATACGATATAGCCCCAGGCCGAACGCAGCGCTTGCGTCTGGGTCACCGCATAGACCGGCATCCGCGCGCAATCGATGAGGATGCCCGTCGCAGTCGCCGTTGCGACGAGACTCTGCTTCTCCATCTGGAAGCTCATCAGTGCGGCCGAACGAATTCCGCCTTGATTACCAACCAGGCCGCCGAACAGCCCCGACAGGGCTCCTGCCGCCCACGCAGTCCCGCGACGAAAGCGCATGTGATCCAACCACCCAGCCAGTCCCGACAGACCCGCGAACAGCAGGAGAGCGCCGAAGACTCCCGTCAGAATCGGGCTGTTCGCTCTCGTTTGAAGCAGAGCACCCACAAGTCCGCCCGCCACGCTGCAGATTCCGAAATGGATCAGTACGCGACGATCGACATGCCTTCGCAGACCCCAGAGACGCACCGCCGTAGCGACGAAGTGCGGAATAGAAACCGCAGCCACCGCGGCCTTCATGCTCATCGTGGACGCCAGCAGCGGAGTCAGAAGGCTTCCGATTCCAAACCCGCTCAGTCCGGCAACAGCTCCGCCAATCACGGCCACAAGAAAAACTACTGCACTAAAAACCGGGTGCTGCATCGCTGCAACCTCTTCGCGGAATTCTTCGAGCACAACTATCACACGCGCTCATAACGGAACCTGCCACACTTCGCTGCGTATCTCTTTCCATGCGCGATCCCGCACCCGGGCTCACTCTTGTTGCGTCCTCACTCCTCGCACAAACTCCAACCCGCCATCTCAACGACGCCCAATGGCGCGAAGACCTGCAATTCATGCACCGGGCAATGGTGGCCGACCACAAGAACGTCTACCACTCGGCCTGGGCCTCGGCAGTTCACCCGACGAAGCCACGTACACGCTCAGCCGGAACGGCCACACCTCTACCATCACGCTCGAGGCCTCGGTCAACGGTCGCGACATGCACCCGTTCCTCAAGGGCTGGCCCTCGGCCGTCACTCAGCACAACTCGTCGCTTAGCTGCATCCGCAAGCTTTATCCTCGCTCTTAGACAATGACACTCCGCGACGCGCTCCTCGAAGCTTCCGCTACCATCTCCCGTCGCGATGCCGAGACCCTGCTCGCCCACGTCCTCCATCGCGACCGCGCGTGGCTCCTCGCCCACGCCGACGACGACCTCTCCGCGCGCCACCTCGACGCCCTCCGCTCCCTCACCACGCGCCGCGCCGTGCAACATCCTCTCCAACACCTCACCGGTACGCAGGAGTTCTTCGGCCTTAGCCTCCGCGTCACCCCGGACGTCCTCATTCCCCGCCCGGAGACCGAACACCTCGTCGAAGCCGTCCTCGACTTCGCCCGCGCCCAGCCTGATCCCCACCTCAACATCGTGGACGTCGGCACCGGCTCCGGCGCCATCGCCATCGCTCTGGCTTCTGTCCTCGAGCACGCACGTTTCACCGCCATCGATATCTCTCCCGCCGCCCTCGCCGTCGCCAGCGACAATGCCGGTCGCCTCGGTGTCGCCAAACGCATCCGTTTCCTTCAGGGCGATCTCCTCACCCCGCTGCTCGCTGCCCGCGCCCTACGCGACCCCCTCTTCACCGGCGATCCCCTTAATTCGCTCCTCGCCGGCTCCGACCCGTTCGATCCCCTGACCGTGCGCTCCGACGCCGTCTTCGACACACCCACCTTCGACGTCGTCGCCTCCAATCCTCCCTACGTCGCTCTCGAGGATGCCGCTAGCCTCGCTCCCGAGGTTCGCGACCATGAGCCCCCGCTCGCCCTCTACGCCGGCCCCAACGGCCTCGATATCTACCGCCGCCTCATACCTCAGGCCTTCGATCTCCTCCGCACCGGCGGTCTTCTCGCCCTGGAAATCGGCTACGGCCAGCGCGACTCCCTCGCCGAACTCCTCGCCAATTGGAACTCCGTTCGCTTTCTTGACGACTACGCCTCCATCCCCCGCGTCGCACTCGTCCTCCGGCCTTAGTCAAACCACTACAATCTGTCCTGACATGTCTGAAGCCACAACGACGCCCGTCCTCACGACCATCGCCGACCTCAAGCAGCACATCGGGCAACCAATCGTGCTGCGCGGCTGGCTCTACAACCTGCGCAGCTCCGGCAAGCTCCTCTTCCCCACGTTCCGCGACGGCACAGGCACCGTCCAGGGCATCGTCCCCAAGGCCGCCGTCCCCGAGCAGGTCTTCGAGACTCTCAAGAACCTTACCCTGGAGTCCTCGCTCACCGTCACCGGCACCGTCCGCGAAGACTCCCGCGCCCCCTCCGGCGTCGAGCTCGACGTGCAGGACGTCACCGTCACCCAGCGCATTCCCGAGGAAACCCCCTACCCCATTTCGCGCAAAGAGCACGGCGTCGATTTCCTCATGGAGCACCGCCACCTCTGGTTGCGCACACCGCGCCAGTCCGCCATCCTGCGCGTTCGCGCAGCCATCATGCGGGCCGCAGCTGAATACTTTGATGTCAATGGATTCGTCCGCACCGACCCGCCCATCCTCACGCCCAACGCCTGCGAAGGCACCTCCGACCTCTTCGAGATGAAATATTTCGGCGAAGAGATGGCCTACCTCACGCAGTCCGGCCAGCTCTACGTCGAGGCCACCGCGCTCGCGCTCGGCAAGGTCTACAGCTTCGGTCCCACCTTCCGCGCCGAAAAATCCAAAACCCGCCGCCACCTCACCGAGTTCTGGATGATCGAGCCGGAGGTCGCTTACATGGACCTCGACGGCCTGATGAACCTGGCCGAAGAGTTTCTGACGCACATTGTTAAGAGCGTCCTCGAATCTCACCGCGCCGACCTCGCCGTCATCGGCCGCGACATCGCGAAGCTCGAAACCATCGTTGCACCCGGCGCATTTCCGAGAGTCACCTACGACGTCGCCCACGACATGCTCGACAAGGCCTACAAAGACGGCAAGCTCGAAAACCCGCACACCTACGGCGACGACTTCGGCTCACCCGACGAGACCTACATCTCCTCGCAGTTCGACAAGCCGGTCATGGTCAACCGCTACCCGGCTGACATCAAGGCCTTCTACATGGAGCCCGACCCCGCCGACCCCACCAAGGCCCTCTGCGTCGACGTCCTCGCCCCTGAAGGCTACGGCGAGATCATTGGCGGCTCGCAGCGCATCGACGACTACGACCTGCTCAAATCGCGCATCGAGTCCCACAATCTCCCGCTCGCCGCCTTCCAGTGGTACCTCGACCTGCGCAAGTACGGCTCGGTTCCCCACTCCGGCTTCGGCATGGGCATCGAGCGCTGCGTCGCCTGGATCTGCGGCCTCGAGCATGTCCGCGAAACCATCCCCTTCGCCCGCACACTGAACCGTATCTACCCGTAGTCCAGGTTAAGCCTGGGGCACTGTCCGAACGCGACCGAAACGGACACTCCCGCCAGCCGGAGCTGGCTTGAGGACCAGCCTCTCTGCAACTCGTTGCACACGGTACTTAAGTTGCGTATTTGCAACATCGACAACGCACAGTCGGTACACGACTGCCGTATTCATATGCAAGAACTTGCACAATTGCTCACTTGATCCAAGAACTCGTGCCTGTTATCAACGACTTACAGCCTTCACAAATGGCTCTCCAGCTGCTTTATAGAAGGTCAAGCCACACATAAGTGGGGAGGATGAATGAAAATTCTGAGTGGAATTTCTGTACTTGCACTTCTGATGGCGGGGGCCGCAACGCCCTCGTTTGCGACGCCACTGGCACCGGGCGCGACCGTAGCTCCGACCGTTGTTGCCGGCAACTTCTTTTCTAACTTCACCATACTCGGCAACACCGGCGCTGTTCCCTATACCCAGGGTGATGACTCCGGCACGATCCAGGAATGGGTTGGCACGTGGTCGGGTAATCCTGTCTCCGGTGACAATATGGTTTTTGTCTACCAGGTGCACCTTACTGGTGGTGACGCTGCGCGCGTCACCGGTGGAAGCTACGCCGGGTTCAACACGGATGTCTTTACTAACGTGGATGGTTCCGGAACTACCGCGCCATTGGATGCTTCGCGCAGTACCAGCGGAGTCGTGGTGGGTTTTGACTTCAACCCGAACCTGCTTCCGGTTGCCACGAGCTACCTGCTGATCGTCGACACCAACGCCAATGGCTTCACCACCGGGCCGATGTCGGTGATTGATGACAACACCTTTACCACGAACGGTTTCGCACCTGCGAATACACCGGAGCCCTCGACTCTGAGCCTGCTCGGCACTGGCCTTCTGGCCGCCGGCGCTGGCCTCCGTCGCAAGATGCGCCGCGCGTAAAGCGCAAACCAACCTGTCGGGCTCAGTCTGTGGGGAGGGTCGAAGTTTGACTCTCCCACCTCCCTCAAACAGGCCCTTCAGCGTTCGGTGCGCGATCCACTTACCTTTATCTTCGGGCGCGATTCAGCAGGATTGGCAGGGCGTGAATTCGGTCTTTCTCCGAGAGACATCGCCGCTAAAGCCCGTTGACTCAATGGCTAATGCCGATGGCATTGGCAGATTGTTACTCTTTCGCCTGCAAGATCTTGCTTAAGGGAAACGGTCGCCAAAAGATTATTGTCACGATTTCAACAGCTTAGATTTTAAGAGATTGGCCACCTAACTGCCTCTTCCTATGCAGAATTACCCGAAATTCTGGGGAACTTGTGGGGAGGAAGCGAATGAAGTTTCTGAGTGGAATCTCTCTAGCGGCAATTATGTTGGCGGGGGCAGCGACGCCCTCGTTTGCGACGTCACTGGCACCGGGTGGGACAGTAACTCCGACCCTCGACACCACCGCCAATTTCCTCGGCGCTGCCAACTTCACCATACTCGGCAACACGGGTGCGGTGGCCTACACCTCTGGCAGCAACAGCGGAACCATCCAGGAATGGGTTGGCACATGGTCTGCTAACCCGGTCGCCGGCGACCATATCGTGTTCGTCTACCAGGTGACCGTAGCTAGTGGCGTCGCAGCGCGCGTCACCGGTGGAAGCTATGCTGGCTTCACCACCGATGTGTTTGACAACGCCGACGGCGGCGGAACTACTGCACCGGTCGATGCGACACGCAGCGCCGGCACCGGAGTTGTGGTCGGTTTCGACTTCAATCCAAATCTGTTGCCGGGGGCCAAGAGCTACTTCCTGATCGTTGACACCAACGCGACTACCTTTACCTCAGGCCCGATGTCGGTGATCGATGACACAACGTTTACCGGGACCGGCTTTGCACCATCGAATGTTCCGGAGCCCTCGACCCTGAGCCTGCTCGGCAGCGGCCTTCTGGCCCTTGGCGCTGGCCTCCGTCGCAAGATGCTTCGCAAATAGGCGGCGAGAGAGTTCGTCCACTCTCTCCCCCATGACCAATATTCCGCTCCAGCCGAGGCACCCAGTATGGGTGCCTCTAGCTGTTTCGCGGCACGAACCTTTCGGATTGCAAGTCGCGCCCGCTCATCAAATCCTTTAGATTTATGCAAGTCTTTTCCCGCGCAAAAGAGCAGGGGAGGGGTACCCCAGGTCCGTCAGGCAATAGACGCAGCGACCTCCTCCTGCACGCGGGGCCGCACTTCGTTGCCCAGCAACGCAATCGCCCGCAACATCCTGTCGTGCGACAGCGGGCCGCCGGACATCATCAGACTGACCTGCGAAACGCCGCCCAGCGAGTCGCTGATGTGCCGCATCTTCATGGCCACCGTCTCCGGCGAGCCAACAACGAACGCACCCGTCGGCTCGCGTTGCGCATCGAATGCCGCACGCGTCATCGGCCCCCAGCCGCGCTCTTTGCCGATGCGGCTGAAGGTATGCGAGTATGCGGGCCAGAGTTCGTCAGCCGCTTGCCGATCCGTGTCTGCAACGTGGCCGACCGAATGCACCGCCACATCCAGCGACTCCGGCGCATGCCCGGCGCGGCGTCCGGATTCGCGGTAAAGATTCACCAGCGAGCGAAAGCGATGCGGCTCGCCGCCGATGATCGCCACGGTGAGCGGCAACCCGAGCATGCCCGCGCGGACAAACGAGTTTGGCGTTCCGCCCACACCCAGCCGGATGGGAAGCACTGGCTGAACGGGCCGCGGCCAAACGTCCTGCCCGCCCAACGACGCACGGTGCTTGCCCTCCCAGTGGATCTTGACCTCTTCGCGCAGTTGCAGCAGCAGGTCCAACTTCTCAGCGAAGAGCTCGTCGTAGTCCTTCAGGTCGTAGCCAAACAGCGGATAGGACTCAATGAACGAACCTCGTCCGACGATAATTTCCGCACGGCCGTTCGAGACCAAGGTCGAGCGTCGCGAAGTCCTGGAAGACGCGCACAGGGTCGTCCGAGCTGAGCACCGTAACGGCGCTCGTGAGGCGAATCTGTTCCGTGCGCGTAGCGGCAGCGGCCAGCAAGACCGCAGGCGAGCTGGCGACGTACTCCTCGCGATGGTGCTCGCCAATGCCGAAGCTGTCGAGGCCCACACGGTCGGCAACTTCAATCTCTTCCAGGAGCTGCGCGACACGGTCGCGGCCCTGCTCTCCCGCCGGGCGGCCGTCCTTCAGCATCTCGACGAAGCTATCGATTCCGATCCGCATAATTTTTATCTCCGATTCCATCAATCTCAAATATATTGATGCCAATAGGTATTGAAACGATGCAGACTGCAGCGAAGGCAACAGAATCCGCCAGATCTCAAAAGCCCCTAAAGACCGCTAAATCCAGGCAGCGAAAGGACGAGCGGGCCGGCAAAGTTGACAGAGACCGGAAGCCCGACAAGGTCTCGGGCACGCAGCTCTGGCTCGTGCTCATCAAGGCCTATCACTCACTGCTCGGCTTCACCGAACACACTCTGAAGGGCAGCGGCCTTGGTGAATCCGAGTTTCGCATCCTCGAGGCGTTGCTGCACAAGGGCCCGATGCCCGTAAATACTATCGGCCCCAAGGTCTTCCTGACGCCGGGCTCCATCTCCGTCGCTGTCGACCGCCTGCTGAAGCGCGGGCTCGTCACGCGCACGAACAGCTTGGAGGACCGCCGCGTACGCGTTGTAGACCTCACGGCATCCGGCCGCCGGCTCATCGAGCAGGTCTTCGCTGCACATGCACGGCAGGTCGACCGCCTCGCCGAGGTGCTGAGCCCGAAGGAACGCCGCCAGATCGCGCGCGGATTGAAGGCCTTTGGCAAGGCTGCGGCGCACGTTGGCTCCTGAGCCCACGATCCGTTCTCGCCATGTTCCAATAGAAGAGAAGGAAAACTACCCGATACATGGCTCTTAATTGTGGAATCGTAGGGCTGCCGAACGTCGGCAAGTCCACCATCTTCAACGCGCTCACGGCCGCGAAAGCGCAGGCCGCCAACTATCCGTTCTGCACCATCGACCCCAACGTGGGCATCGTCAGCGTGCCGGACGAGCGGCTGGATCGCATCGCCGCCATCTTCAAACCGAAGTCGTTCGTCCCCACCACGATGGAGTTCATCGACATCGCCGGTCTGGTCGCCGGCGCGAGCAAGGGTGAGGGCCTCGGTAACCAGTTCCTCGGCCACATTCGGGCGACAGATGCGATCGTGCACGTCGTTCGCTGCTTCGACGACCCCGAAGTTGTGCACGTCGCGGGCGGTGTCAATCCGCTCTCGGATATTGATGTCATCAACACCGAGCTGATGCTCGCTGACCTGGACTCCGTCGAGAAGCGCTCGCAGCGGCTGGAGAAGCTGGCAAAAAACTCGACCGACCCGAAGATCAAGAGCGAGGTCTCCGGCGTCGCGAAGATCGAGGCGGTGCTCGAGGACGGTAAACCCGCGCGTGCCGCCGACCTGACCGACGATGAGCTCGCCGCCACCCGCGACCTCCAGCTCATCACCGCGAAGCCGATGCTTTACGTCGCGAACGTTGACGATGGCTCGCTCGCCGGCGGCAACGCCTACACCGCGCAGGTGGAACAACGCGCCGCCGAGGAGGGGTCCCAGGTCGTCCGCATCTCCGGCGCGATGGAAGCGGAGATTGCGCTGCTGGAACCGGCGGAACGCACCGAGTTTCTCGCCGACATGGGTCTAACCGAGCCCGGCTTGAACCGCCTCATCCACGCGGGTTACCGGCTGCTCGACCTGATCACCTACTTCACCGCCGGGCCGGACGAGTGTCGTGCGTGGACGATTCGCCGCGGAACGAAAGCTCCCGGCGCCGCAGGCGTCATCCACTCGGACTTCGAGCGGGGCTTTATCCGTGCGGAAGCCTACAACTGTGAGGATCTCTTCCGCCTCGGCACCGAGCAAGCCATTAAAGAAGCAGGCCTTATGCGCTCCGAAGGCAAGGAGTATGTAGTAAAGGACGGCGACGTTCTTTTCTTCAGATTCAACGTCTAGCGTGGGTTGGCGCTTTGGCTGGAAGAGCGGTGCTGCTAGGCGCGGTCCTGCCACAGACCGCTCCAGCTCTCGGCGGCCACTACGCTGTTACCGGGGTTGCGCGGGTCGTAGCGCACCTGCAGCGGCTGGTCCAGCCGCCAACCGGTCACGCGTTCGGGTAGCTTGGAGACATCCTGAGCGCAGTCGTAGGTCACTCCCGCGAGCCGGTAGCTATAGATCAACACCTCGGGTGAGGGCTCGGTCGTCTCCTCGCCACCCAGTGTGCGCGCGTCAATCAGCACGCCGTCGGTGATGCGCCCCATGGTCGCCAGGAGGTCCCGGCGGCGGCGCTCCATCTCCTCCGCCGTCGGTCGGCGCGAGCGCGCATACATCCACAAGGCAGTTCCAGCGACCGCGACGCCTGCTGCGACACCACCAGCTAGCCGCGGATTGAACCCGTGGAACAGGTGCGTCATGTGCTGGATCGAGGGCCTCACGGGAGATGAGATGAGAATAGCGCAGGCCGCGACTGCAAGCGCCACGCCAGCCATAGGGAGAGGAATCCATTGTGGTGCGGCGATATACTTCAGGTTGCTCATGAGCGGAAGAACTTCAGGTATAGGATCACGGCGCAGGCAGGACCTCGGCAATCACCCAACCGTGTCGCATCGCGTGACACCACCGCCCCTTGACCTCGGCGAGGGACGTCGTGTTCGCTCCACCACGGTACTGTGCGTGCAGCGCAGCGGCACGATGGTGATGGCGGCCGACGGCCAGGTTACGCTCGGCTCCACGGTGATGAAGCAGACCGCGCGCAAAATCCGCCGGCTGTACAACGACAAGGTCCTTGCCGGCTTCGCGGGCTCCACTGCTGATGCCTTCGCACTCTTCACGCGTTTTGAGGCGAAGCTCGAGCAGTATGGCGGCAACCTCGGCCGCTCCGCCGTCGAACTCGCTAAGGACTGGCGCACCGATAAGCTCTTGCGCCAGCTTCAGGCGCTGCTCATTGTGGCCGATGGCAAACAAATGTTCGTGCTCTCCGGCGATGGCGACGTCATCGAGCCGGATCCGGTCGGCAACGGCACCATCGCGACCATCGGCTCCGGCGGCAGCTTCGCGCTGGCTGCGGCAACGGCGTTGATGGAAAACACTGAGCTCTCCGCGCGTGAAATCGTCGAACGCAGCATGAAGATTGCCGCCGACATCTGCATCTACTCCAACCAGAGCATCGTGATCGAAGAGATTAACGCGGCTTGACAGCCTCAGGACAGTAAAGTATCGATGGCCATATACCTACCCGGCACCGCAGAAGACCAGCCGCTCTCGCTTGAAGAACTCACGCCCCGCGAGACCGTCGCTGAACTCGACAAGTACGTCATCGGGCAGGCTGCTGCCAAGCGCGCAGTTGCCATCGCGCTGCGCAATCGCACGCGCCGCCAGAAGCTCGGGCCCGAGCTCGCCGAGGAGATCATGCCGAAGAACATCCTCATGATCGGCTCGACGGGCGTGGGCAAGACGGAGATTGCGCGCCGCCTCGCGAAGCTCACCAATTCGCCGTTCCTCAAGGTCGAGGCGTCGAAGTTTACCGAGGTCGGCTACGTCGGCCGCGATGTCGAGTCCATCGTGCGCGATCTCGTCGAGGTGGCCATCGACATGGTGCGGGAGGAGAAGCTCGAGGAGATCGAAGACCGCGCCGAGCTCGCCGCCGAAGATCGCCTGCTCGAGATGCTGCTAATGCAGCCGAGCGCAACCCCGCCCGCGACGGCCGCAGTGCCGGAGGCCCAGCCCCCTGCGTTCATCGCGGGGCAGGAGGGCATCGAAGACGCCCGCCTGCCGCTTCCCGTGCCAACCGAGAACGACCGCAGCCGTGAGCGCGACCGTCTGCGCCAGCAGTTCCGCGAGGGCCGTCTGGACGACCGGCTCGTTGAACTGGAGACACGCGACCGCAATCAGCCGCAGATCGAGATCCTCTCCAACCAGCCGCCCGACGAGATGGATAACAGCGGCCTGCGCGACATGCTCTCCGGTCTGCTCTCGCAGCGCACGCGCAAGCGCCAGCTCAAGATCGCCGAGGCCTTCGACTATCTCGTCCAGGAAGAAGAATCGCGCCTGCTCGACATGGACCAGGTGACGCGCGTCGCCGTCGAGCGCGTCGAGGACTCCGGCATCGTATTTCTCGACGAGATCGACAAGATCGCCGGACGCGAGGGCGGCCACGGTCCCGACATCTCGCGCGAAGGTGTGCAGCGCGACATCCTGCCCATCGTCGAAGGCACGACGGTCAATACGAAGTACGGCTTCGTCGCGACCGATCACATCCTCTTCATCGCCGCAGGCGCCTTCCACGTCTCCAAGCCCTCAGACCTCATTCCGGAGTTACAGGGTCGTTTCCCGATCCGGGTGGAGCTGAAGCCGCTGACCGTCGAAGACTTCCTCCGCATCCTCACCGAGCCGCGTGCTTCGCTCACCAAACAATCCATCGCTCTGCTCGAAACCGAAGGCCTCAAGCTTGAGTTCGCTCCGGAGGCGCTCGAGGAGATGGCCCGCTTCGCCTTCCAGGTCAATGAAAACACGGAGAACATCGGAGCGCGCCGCCTGCACACCATCATGGAAAAGGTGCTCGACGAGATCAGCTTCCACGCGCCCGACCTCGTCAAACCTCCCGCCTCACCCAGCCCGCAGCTCGACGCTCATCAGCCGAACCTGCCTACGCTGCACGAGCGCGCCAACGACAAGGGCGCCAACGACAAAGTGCTTACGGTCACACGCGAATACGTTCAGCAGCAGGTCGCCAGTATCGTGAAAAATCAGGACCTGAGCCGTTACATCCTGTAGCCCGCACGCACCAGTTCATGCGCGCCGCAAGGTATCCTTAACCAAGCACCCGGAGCCCCCTGGATGTCCCAGTCGCGCCTGCGCAAGCTGCTGATGGTGTACCTGCTGCTTCTGGTCCCGATCGGCTGGCTCGCGATGAAATATGAGCCCTTTCTGCTGGACGGCGATGCAGTCTCCTACATGGACATCGCCGACCTCCTGCACGCGCACCGCTGGGCCGGCGCGGTCAATGGCTACTGGCATCCGCTCTACCCTGCGGTGCTCGCGAGCGCTCAGATCATCTTTCATCCGACACGCTGGAACGAAATCCACGCCTACTATGCGGCGAACTACGCGATCTTTCTTCTCGAGCTCATCGCGATGGTGCTCTTCGCCTACGCGCTCGACCGCCTGCGCGCGCGCACGCTGAACGACAGCGCAGCGCCGCTGCTCTCGCGTGAGGCACTCGCTCTGCTCGGCAGCGCACTCATCGTCGTCGCCTCTCAGCGTGAGCTCGCGATCGGACTCGTTCGTCCCGATGCACTCCTGCAGGCGCTCATGCTGCTCGCCTTCGCTATGTTGTTGAACGCGCTGGCAACTGAAAGCCTGATTTGCGCGCCGCTGATGGGCCTCTTCTTCGGCCTCGCGTATCTCACTAAGTCCTTCGCATTCGTCATAGCCCTGCTCTCGATCGGGCTGATGTTCGTCTTTCAGCTCTGGTTGCAGCGTCGCAGGCCGGTTCGAGTCATTGCGAATGCTGCGCTCGCCCTGGTTGTCTTCGGCGCAATCGCCGGGCCGTACGTCGCCGCGCTCTCGCACCAGAAGCACCGCTTCGACTTCGGCGACTCGGGCGCACTCAACTACGCTTGGTACACCGGCGGCGTCGAGAAGATGCACCTCGAACCGTGGATGACCTCGAGCTTCGGCCCCGCGACCGTTCACCTCATCCACCCCGAGCAGCAACTCCTCGCCTCACCCGGCATCTACAGCTACCGCGCGGAACCGTACGGTACCTACCCCGACTGGTTCGACACTACCTTCTTCAACGAGCGCGTCATCCCGCACCTGAACCCACCCATACTGATCAAGCGCGACATCCGCAATGCGGTGCTGGTCGTGCGCTATCTCTTGAACCACCCTGAAGCCTGGATCCTCCTGCTGTTGCTCATCGTGCTCGGCGCTCGCCTGCGCTTTGGCAATTGGCGCCGCGCTAACTTCTGGCTGCCGATGATCCTGCTCGGCCTCGCGATGTGGGTGCTCTACGGCCTCGTCAACGTCGAGGAACGTTATGTCACGCTCGCCTACCTCGTCGTTCTGCTACCGGTCTTCGCCGCGTTGCGCGCGCCGCACCCCGAAGCTGATGAGTTCGGTACGACACCGTCCGCATGGCTGCCCTCTGTCTCCACCGCGATGATCGTGCTGTTCGCCTTCCTTACTGCTGGCGAAAGCCTGCGCATCGCGCTTGAGCAGCGCCGCGACGAAACCACGCTGCCGCATCCCTGGTACAACGCGGAGATGTTCGGTGCGGCGCAATCATTGCAACAGCTCGGGGTGCAACCTGGTGACGAAGTCGCCTGCATGGGCGGCTACGCTTGTCTCAACAATAACTACTGGGCGCGGCTCGCAGGTGTGCGTATCCTCACTGAGGTGTATAACCCCAACGGCGAGCTCTTCCGGCAGTGGGCCGGCCTGCCGAACCGCGCAAGTGTGCTCAACATCCTTCGCGGGCAGAACGCCAAAGTTCTCGTCGCACAGTTTGACCCCGCATCGCTCGGCGACGACCCCGCCGCAGCGCAGGGCTGGATTCGCCTCGATGACACCGATCTCTACGCCTATCCACTCACTCTTCGCGATACCCTGACACCAGGTGCACGCCACCCATCCTCAACGCCCGCAACGCTGCCATGGAACACGGCGCGCGAGGGAGGTCCATGAGCTCCACCGCTCCATTCACCACTGAAGCTCCGGCAGATCTGTTGGAACTCACAATCGTCATGCCGTGCCTCAACGAGGCGGAGACCCTCGCTATTTGCATCGACAAGGCGAACGCCGCGCTGCGCGACAACGGCATCGCCGGCGAGGTCATCGTAGCGGACAACGGCTCGACCGATGGTTCACAATCTATCGCTGAAGCTCACGGCGCTCGCGTCGTACCTGTTCCGATTCGCGGCTACGGTGCCGCGCTCAATGCCGGGATCCTCGCGGCGCGCAGCAAGTACGTTCTGATGGCTGACGCCGACGACAGCTATGACTTCGCACACGCTCCGCGCTTTCTCGCCGAGCTGCGCAAGGGCAGCGAACTCGTCATGGGCAATCGCTTCCGCGGTGGCATCGGCCCCGGCGCCATGCCGCCACTGCACAGATACCTCGGCAACCCGGTGCTCAGCTTCCTCGGCCGCTGGCTTTTCCGCACGCCCATCGGCGACTTCCACTGCGGCATCCGCGCCTTCTCCGTCGACGCTTACAAGCGCCTCGACCTCCGCACCACTGGCATGGAGTTCGCCAGCGAGATGGTCGTCAAATCCGCTCTGCTCGGCCAGCGCATGGTTGAAGTCCCCACCACGCTCAAAAAAGACGGCCGCAGCCGCCCGCCGCATCTGCGCACCTGGCGCGACGGCTGGCGTCACCTGCGCTTCCTTCTGATGTACTCGCCGCGCTGGCTCTTCCTCATCCCCGGCCTCGCGCTGATGATCCTCGGCCTTGCACTCATGGTGTGGCTGCTGCCCGCAGAGCGGCCGCTCGGTCACGTCAACCTCGGCGTCGACACTCTCGCCTACGCCGCCGCCGCAGTCCTGCTTGGATTCCAGCTCGTCTTCTTCGGCGTCGCCGCCAAAGTCTTTGCCATCACGGAAGGCTTGCTGCCCGAGGACCCCAGCTTCGACCGCTGGTTTCGATACATCACGCTCGAGACCGGCCTCGTCGCGGGCGTGCTGCTTGTGCTCGCGGGCCTCGGCATTGCAATCTCGTCGGTCGTCTCCTGGGCGCACACCGGCTACGGCCCGCTGCCGCCGGTCCAGATGATGCGCCACACACTGCCCGCCATGCTCTGCCTCATGCTCGGCACAGAAGTCTGCTTCGCCAGCTTCTTCCTCAGCCTCTTAGGATTACGTCGGCGATGATGAAGCTTTGGTGCTGGCGCTGCAAATCCGAAATGCCGATGCTCGACGCGCATGAATATGGCCAAATCGCAGCCCTGTATGAGGCTGGAATACGGGCGGCGGTGAAGAATATTTCTCGTGATGAACGTTTCGCACCGGTACTTGCACGCTACCAAGAACTAACCGGCTATTCTGAGACGAACCCGAACGCAGTGATGCACCATCGTCTTTCGCTCTACGGTCCGCCCTGCTCAAACTGCGGCAAACCGCTACGCACTCCACAGGCGAAGCTCTGCGGTAGCTGCATGGCTCCAAGAAGCCCCTAAAAGTTCGCCGACGCAAAAAGGCCGCTCACCCGAGCGGCCTTCTCTACTGTCTACCCTCTACTGTCTGATCTCTTACACCTTCGCCAGCTCGCCCACGCGCTTCGCCAGCATCTTCTCCAGATCTTCCAGCGCCTTTGAGAAACCCTCGATGCCTTCCTTCAGCTTGTCGCTGGCCATCTTGTCTTCCGCGTGCATCTTGTCGAAGGTCGCCTTATCCACCGTGATCTTCTTGATGTCCAGCTTCTTCGACGACTCAACATCCAGCTTGCGCGGCAGCACACCCTCGGTGTCCTGCAACTCCTCGAGCAGCTTCGGCGCAATTGTCAGCAGATCACAGCCGGCCAGTTCCTTGATCTCGCCCGAGTTGCGGAAACTCGCTCCCATGACCACCGTCTTGTAGTCGAACTTCTTGTAGTAGTGATAGATCTCCGTCACCGACTGGACACCCGGATCGTTCGGCCCATCATTGTTCCGGTTCGGCTCGTTCTTCTTGTACCAGTCGAGGATGCGCCCCACGAACGGCGAGATCAGCGTCACCTTCGCCTCTGCCGAAGCAATCGCCTGGTGCATGCCGAACAGAAGCGTCATGTTGCAGTGAATGCCTTCCTTCTCCAGTTGCTCGGCCGCGCGAATACCTTCCCACGTCGATGCCAGCTTGATCAGCACGCGCTCGTTACCGATCCCGGCGGAGTTGTACCGTTTGATGATGTCGCGCGCCGCAGCGATCGACCTCTCCGTGTCATAGCTGAGCCGTGCGTCCACTTCGGTCGACACACGACCCGGCACGATCTCCAGAATCTTGCGGCCAAAGGCAACCGCCAGTCCATTGAAAGCCTCGTGTGCGACGTCCTTGTCGCTTGCCTTATCGCCCAGCTTCTTACGCGCTTCGTCCAGCACGTCGTCCACAATCTTCTGATACTCCGGCATGCCTGCGGCGGTCGCAATCAGTGACGGATTCGTTGTCGAATCGGTCGGCTTGTACTGCTTAATCGCATTGATATCGCCGGTATCCGAGACCACCGTGGTCATCGACTTCAGCTGATCGAGAAGGTTCGCCATAGCTGACTCCAGTAAGAGCAAAGTAGCGCTCACATGTGTCCGGAGCGCCCAATGTCTCTAGTATAGTCCTCTTCGCACCGCCGCATCGTTACGCACCCGTCACGCCTCACTTCCGCGCGGCAATCAAACTCCGATAAAGATCAATAGTTTGCGCCGCAATCGCGGTCCACGAAAAGTGCTCCTCCACGCGCTTGCGTCCAGCCTCGCCCATCGCCTTCGCTTTCTTCGCGTCATCCAGCAGCTCCGCGATTCGCAGCGCAAGGTCGCGGCTGAATTGCTCCGGTTCCGTCGGAAAGCTCGTCACCGGGTCCGCCACAAACGGCACCAGGTAGCCCGTCAGTCCGTCGACTACCACTTCCAGAATCCCCCCCGTTGCCGACGCCACCACCGGTGCCCGGCATGCCATCGCTTCCAGGTTGATGATCCCGAACGGCTCATACACGCTCGGGCAGCAGAACACAGCGCAGTGCGAGTACAGCTGAATCGCCTCCTGCTTCGTCACCATGTTATCGATCCACACGATCTTCGCCGCGTCAGGCCCGCGGCCCGCCTTCGCACTCGCGGCATCCACCTTTGCCCGCATCTCGGCCGCAATCTCCGGCGTATCAGGAGCCCCCGCGCACAACACCACCTGCGTCCCCTGCGGCAAATACGGAATCGCATCCACCAGGTGCGTCACGCCCTTCTGCCGCGTGATACGCCCCACAAACAGTACATAAGGCCGCGTCTGGTCCACGCCATACTTCTCGAGCGCACTCCCGTCCGGCGTCCATTGATATTGCTGCAAATCGATGCCGTTGTAGATCACATGAATCTTCTTCGCATTCACATCCGGATACGCGCGCTGAATATCCGCCTTCGTCCCATTCGATACCGCCACAATCGCATCCGCATCCAGAATCGCCGTGCGCTCCATCCACGAGCTAAGCGCATAGCCGGTGCCCAGCTGCTCCGCCTTCCAGGCGCGCAACGGTTCTAACGAATGCGTGGTGAGCACAAACGGAATCCCATACAGCTTCTTCGCCAGAAACCCCGCCATCGACACGTACCATGTGTGCGTGTGAACGACATCGATCTTCTCCAGATGAAGCTGCTCCAGCAGGTTCAGCGACAGCGCCTCCAGCGCACCCTTGAACTTCGCCGTTGTTCCGTTTGTGATCGCATCCCATGGCTGCTCGAAGTACACCTCAAGATCTCTACGCGCTCCTTCACCCGATAACTGTGCCGGTTCCTTGTCCTTTTCCGGCGGCTCACCCCACGCGTGCACCTCCACTCCGATGGTCTTCGCCATCTCTCGCGACAGATATTCCACGTGCACACCGGCGCCGCCGTACACATACGGCGGATACTCACGAGTCATCAGGCCAACACGCATCGGCTCCGCTCCTTCTCACAAACCTCTCAATCAATGACTGAGCATACATCCATGTTGTGGGTCGAAGACGGAGCCGGAACATCGTCTCTGCAACAAAGCTTCATAAGCCAAAAACAAAACGCTGCAAAAGGAATGCGAGGATCACCTCCCCTGAGATCCCCGCTTTCCCTCCCACATGTGAAGATTTTCAGAAGATAACTATCTGGGTGGAGTCAGCAGTGCGATCTCCACTTTCGAATCTTCACGGGGGTCTGAATTGGGTGCGGAGGCGTCTTCCTCGAGCTTCGCCCGGCGCTCCGCCTTCGTCTCGCCGGACCACAAGAACCCCTGGCTCCCTTCGGTGCGAATCTCCCGCAGGAAGTACTGGTTCTCATAGTGATGAAACACAATCGCGCTGTCGGTGGACGGTTTGCTCGCTGACTCCCACGTCACCAGCATCACAGCCATACCCGAATCACCCTTGATCGACAGAAAATCATCGCCCTGCATCTGGACCCTGTAGGTGCCGGCGGGCAAATAGTAGGAGCCGATCTGAAATGCAAATGGAATGTTGGCGACGACGCCGTTATTGGGCGCCTGCGCCTTCGCCGTGTGCCCAGCAAGAATAGTGGCAAACGCGACGATGAGAGCAATACGAGTCTTGTCAGCAGCGGTAAAAGGCGGCATGGCGACTTCTCCTCGGGGAGGCGGCACTTCTCAACCGCCTACACCCGATAAAGCGAGATCGCCTCGAAAAAGGGGCCACGATTTTCAAAAATATTTTTTGGCCGTCTATCGGCCGGTGCATCAGCCCGAACAGCCGACTTCGCTGGCAGCTAGACTTTCAGGAATATCCGCTTTCGATAGAGCAGCCATACAGGCAGGAAGCAGACGCCGGCAAAGAGAATTGCACAAACCAGGCCGGCAACGTATCGGTTGGGAAGGAACGCGGGAAGCGGATGGAACAACCAATGTATGAGTGTGACCCCTGAGTGGGGCAGCCGCACCGACGTGAGCGAGACAGCGAGAAAATCCGAGAAAACATAGGCTGCAAGCGCATTGATGCCGAATATCTTGAACGGAGTGAGCGCGCGACCTCGCTCGCTGTGTCCATCCAGCCACCACCGCAGGAGCACGAGCGCGATCAGGCTGATTCCAGCGCTCAAAAGAACAAACGAGCTGGTCCATAGGCGCTTGTTGAGCGGGAACCAGTGGCTCCATATCAGACCAGTCGCGAGACAACTCGTTCCGGCGACGAGGGTCCACTTCAACGAACCGGCCCTCTCCTTCAGCAGTTCAATGCCGGTCAGCACGCCGATAAGCGTGGAGGCAACCGCGGGCAGCGAACTCAACAGGCCCTCCGGATCGTAGAAACCATGAAGATAGAGGTGGCTCGCCGGAAAGACGTGCCGATCGAGCCATGCCGGCAGATTGCCGTGCGGATCGAGAAACGGAACGTCCACACCAGGCATACCGTATCCCGGCACCGGAACCCAGCGCAGGAGCGCGTAATAGCCGAGCAGAATCGCAGCCGTCACGATCACCAGCGTTCGCGGCTTCAGCCACAGATACAGCAACACCGCGACGAAGTAGCATAACGCGATCCGCTGCAGCACACCATAGATGCGCAGGGTCCCAAGGTTGTACCAGGGGAAGCCGTTGAGTGCGACACCGATCACAAAAAGGATCGCGGCCCTCCTGAGCGCCTTCCGCACAAGCGCCGGCAGTCCCGCACCGCGTCGCAGGCGGCCGCTCAGTGACAACACCAGTGAGATGCCGACGATGAAGAGGAAGCATGGGAAGACGACATCGGCGAACGTGAGGCCATTCCATGCCGCGTGCACGAGCGGGCGATAGCTGTGCGCCAGATCGCCGCTGGTGTTCACCACGATCATCAACACGATGGTGGCGCCACGCAGTACATCGAGCGACTGCAGGCGTGTCTGCGCAGCGGAGACCGGGGCACCCGTCGCTGAGGGTGCGGGAATTACGACTGGGCCCCGAGTTGTTGCCAACAAGGACATCGCGAGCACCCACTTACTTCAGGGGATAGCCCGACTGAATTGCCAGTACAAACAGCCTGGAACTGCATGGCGACCGTTGCTCAGTACAAATTAGCGCCTAAGGTGACTACGAGGCCAGCGTCAAAATATCGCTAATTCAGACCTGGTAAAGTTTTCCCCGGAACAGGTCACTTTCCCTTTGGATTTCGCCTCGCATTCAACCTGGCAGCGGCAAGAAAATGGGCTTGTGCCGTTTGAGACGACACAAGCCCACGTTGCTAGTAAAGGACGGGTTAGAAGGTGATGTTCGCACGAAGCTCGACGCGTCGTGCACCGGCGGCCAAAGAACTCGTCGTCCCGAAGGTGGCACTCTCCACAGTGGTGTTTCCAAGCAGCCATGCCGGGTGATTGGGCAAGTTGAACGCCTCTGCCTGAAGGTTCATGTGAATGTGCTCAAAGACGGGCATGTCCTTCGTGAGCGCCATGTTAAGAGTGTTCCACTTTGGACCGTAGATGTAATTCAGATTACCTATGACTCCAGGAGTGGTATTGGGAACGACCACATTTGGGTTTGCAGAAGCCGTGCCTTGAAGCGACGCGGGAAGGAAGTTGACGTAGGTAGCGCCTGCGGCGGCCGGACGGATATGCACCTGCGACTGGATTGTTTTCGCGGATCCGCCAACGAACGTGACACCGCCGTCGGAAGCGCTGTTGACGGTCGAGGTAAGACCTCCAGTCAGCAAAGAGGGAGCACCGCTCTGGTAGATAAAGATGCCACCCACAGTCCAGCCACCGACCAGATAGTTCAACGCGCGGCTGTGGTTCAGGAACATCTTGTTACTGCCGAAGGGCAGATCGTACGTTCCCCTCAGATGGAACGTGTTGCGGATGTCATAGGCACTGGGTACGTAGTTGAGGCGTAGATTATGAAGCGTGAAAACCGTGGCCGGAAAGGACGAGATACCCCCCTGCTGCGAGATGCCCAGGATCTTGCCGTAGGTATAGTTTGCGTTCAGTGAAACGCCGTGCGCGGTTTGTTGCCGGAACTCCACTTGTAACGAGTTGTAGTTGGATGAGCCCACAGCGTCCAGGTAAGAGACGGATTTGCCTTCCATATACGGATTCACCTGGAACAAGTTGGGAGCGAACTTGGACGACGACGGCGCACTTGGAACCGCCGCTGCGCAAGGTGCGAATGACTTGCTGACGACGTTGCAAAAGAAAGTTTGATTGTTCGCTATTGCCGCAGCCAAGCCGCCGAGGCTGCCATTCACTAAGTAGGTGGCATATTGGGAGTTTTGGAAGCCACTGGCGGAACCGCCCGCAAAAGCCGCGGACAAGATTGGCATGGCAGGTCCCGTTCCGTGATTGCTGAAGTCCGTGTTTTGTTTATTTGGCGGAAGAGAAAGGTTATTGATCGCCATATTCTGCTGCGCAGCCTGGAAGTCCTGCAGGAACCCGTTATTTAGGCCATTGACCTCGTTGTAGTTAAGGTTGAGCCAGTCGTGGATACTGCGGTTTCCAACGTACCGTATTTCAATTGCACTTCTGCTGGTTATCTGCCGCTGATAGCCCAGCGTATACGACTCGGTATAGGGTTGCTTGATGTGTGGGTTGATGGCCGCGACTCCGCCCGCACCCTGGAAGAACAGGTTGGACTGGTTGAGCGTCGTCTGGTAGGTCGAAGGCGTTTGCGCGAGAGGCGGAATCACCCCGGCCGCTTCCGTCGATACATTGATGCAGCTCTGGATAGGATCGGGGCATGCCTTCTGGGGATCGGTCACTCCGGGCACATAGCCCGATGGCGCCACAAGATGCACCGTTCCGGGAGTAAAGAATTGCGGGCCTACACTGTTGCTGGCCGAGGTGTTTCCACTATTGAAGAAGTTGTATCCGGAGTTGGAGGCGTTGTTCCAGAAGTTCTGTCCGCCTTCGGTATAGTTCTTGATCGTGTAACTGCCGCGAATCACGCTCTTACCCTGGCCAAGAAGCCGGCCGACCCAGCTATCCGTTGTGCTCGGATTCCATGCAAAACCGATCTGGGGCTGCGGCAAAACCAGGTTGGGGCTGTATTTATGTGAAGAAGTCGTGAACTGAGGGTTTGAGGGACCGCTGTTTGCGCCTGGCTGGAAGATATTCATGAAGCCTGACGATCCAAATAGATCAACGCTCGATGGCCCGGTGTAGGCGGCTTTGAGATCGTGCTGATCGCCGATAAAGTCCCAGCGAAGGCCGTAGTTCAGGGTAAACGTGGGCTGCACGCGCCACGAGTCCATCGCATAGACGCCCCCGCCGACCGCTAATTCATCCAGGTTATAGCCTCCCGGTTTGTCATACTTTCCTGTCGCGAAATCCACTGGAAGTTGGTTCGAAACACTCCTGATACGGCCATTGAGATACGCATACAGGGCCGCAACATCCGATTGAGCGCCGCCGGCATTTGCAGGAGCGAGGGGATTACCCTTCCCTGAAGGGATTTGACTTGTGATCGGATTAAAGGCCGGATCCTGGCTGACCAGACCCAAGTTGATATTGTCGTAGCCCAGAGGAGCGTTGTAGTAATGGTCCTGTTGATGCCAGGCGTCGCCGCCAAACTTAATCGTGTGGCGTCCCTTCTGCCAAATGACGTCGTCGCCAATCGTTAAGTATGGGTAGTAATTGCCACCCAGGCCATAAGTAATGATCGGGTTCGTGAGACCGAAGCCCTGAGAAAGAGCTCCTTGGCAGAGTGTGCAGTAGCTGCCAGCCTCAGGACTGAAGAATCCATTGGTATAGAGAAAACCGACCTTGAGCTGATTCAGGACGGCGGGCGTGATTGTGTAGTTTGCCCCCAACGAAAGGACGTAGCTCTTTCCCGACGAGCCGGTAAATTTCTTTTGAAAGTAGGGTCCGGGGAAGTTACCCGGGTATTGACCTTGCCTTACGTTTTTCGACATATTGCCTGAAAGATTGAAGGAAAGCTTTTTGGTCATTGTGTAATCCAACCGGCCGGCCGGATAGTAATTGACCACGTGCAGAGGCGTCAGGAAGTTGAGGGTCTGCGTGTTGTACTGGGTTGGCCCCTGGGTGAAATTTCCGTATTGATAGGACGTTTTGATCAGCTCGTAGTCAAGGGTCGTAGCTGGGTTGACGTTAGGATCAAAACCCGCATTCTGTGCAAACTGCAAGACATTGATCGTATTAGTCCCGCCCCCGGCTGTTGCATACGTATAGTTTCCCAGTTGAGCGGCAGCCGTTGGCACCACAGGGGCAAAACTCTGGGTACTTGGGCTGATATTTTGCGCATAACTGCCGAAGAAGAACAGGCGGTCCTTCAGGACCGGTCCACCCACACTGGCCCCGAAGTCGTTCAGAATAAGATGGCCTTTTCTTTGATGAGTGATACCGCTTGCCCATGTATTGGCGTTTAGCGCCGCATTCTGGAAATCTTCAAAGATGCGGCCGTGATACTTATTCGTTCCGCGGTTGGTGACAAAGAGGGACTGCGTCGCACTTCGCCCACCGCCCTGACTGGGGTCTAGCTCGCCGCTCTGGACCGTAAACTCCTGAATATCTTCGGTGCGGAATGCAATAGCAGCGCCGGGCCCCCCGCCGGAATCCATACGCAATGACGTCGAGTTAACGCCATCGATACTTGCCCCATAGGAAGCATTCGGGGTCCCATTGAATGTGCCTGTGCCTGTACCTGTGGCCGAGGTGTAACCCGGAGACAACGCCTGCAGCGAAAGCAGGCTGCGGCCCAACACTGGCAGGTTATTGACCTGATTAAGATCGATTGAGGTCGATAGCTGATTCGACGAGGTTTCGATCACCGGTCCCAGGACTGAACTGACGTTGACCTCCTGATTCGTCGAGCCGACCTTGAGCACGATGTTCAAGGGCGTTGCGGTTCCGGCCGTGACCACGACGTCGTCGTATTTGACGGTGGCAAAGCCCGCATGCTCGACACTGAGACGGTAGCGAGTCGGCGGCAGCGCTTCGAAGGTGAATGTGCCGGAACTGAGCGTCGTACCTTCACGGGCGACGTTCGTGTCCTTGTCCGTCAATACCAGGTGCGTGCCGGGCAAAAGGGCCTTTGTGGCATCCATCGTCTGGATGGTGATCGACCCAGCCGTGGTCTGTGCCAACGCTGCTGGAGTAGGTAAGAAAACGTTTACCGCAAACAACACGGCAGCACACGATAGAAGTCGCTTAATCATGAAAAGTCACCTGGCCTACGTATTCAAAATCGTATTTTGTGAGAGCATATAAACGTTCCGCTAATACATGGCTTCTGTCAACAGTATTCATCACACGGAAATATCTTTTTACATTTGCCCCTTGATCACGGCGTCGGCCAGTGCGTTCCGGACGCTAACTATGGGGGACATAAGTGCCCCATTTACAGTTGGTTTGGGCATTTGGGCCGATTGAGTCCCACGCGACTCTCGTCTCTGTCACCCGGCTCTGGCGACAACACTCCGGAAAATCCAAAATTGGATTTTCCGGGCGAGCCAATCGGTTACACCGATTAGCGTTTAAGTTGAGCCCATCATCAGACCCATCGACTGCGCCTGCTCGTGCGCATGATAGCTCGAGCGCACCAACGGCCCCGACTCCACATGCCGGAAGCCCATCCCCAGCGCCTCGTGCTTGAGGAACGCAAACTCATCCGGCGTGTAGTACCGCGCCATGGGAAGGTGATCTCTGCTCGGACGCAGATACTGTCCAATGGTCAGGATGTCCACCTTGCGGTCGGCAAGATCCCGAAACACTCTCAGCAACTCGTGCATCTCCTCGCCCATGCCGACGATGATGCCCGTCTTTGTCACAATCTGCCCATCCGGGTGCGCCGCGGACTCTTCCTTCGCCGCTTCCAGGAACCTCAACGACCGCTCATACCGCCCGCCCGACTTCGCCACGCGATACAGCCGCGGCACCGTCTCGATGTTGTGGTTCAGTACTTCGGGCCGCGCATCGACCACCATCCGTCGCGCCTCATCCACACCCTGAAAGTCCGGCGTCAGCACCTCCACCTGGCACCCTGGCGCCTGCCGCCGAATCTCCTTGATGACATTCACAAACGCCAGCGCCGCGCCCACATTATCGTCATCGCGATTCACGCTCGTTATCACCGCATGCTTCAGACCAAGCGACGCGACCGCATACGCCACGCGCTCCGGCTCGCTATGATCGATCGGCTCCGGCCTGCCCTTCGGCACTGCACAGAAGCCGCACCGCCGCGTGCACAGGTTGCCCAGCATCATGAACGTCGCAGTCTTATGGTTCCAGCACTCGCCGATGTTCGGGCAGTGCGCGCTCTCGCACACCGTATGCAGGTTCAGGTCGCGGGTCAGCTTCTTCAGCGAGTGAAAGGTCTCCCCCATCGGCGCCCGCGCCTTCAGCCACTCCGGCTTGGGCGTCGGCTTGCGTGGCGCAAGATCAATCTGCACCAGCTCATCGGCTTGAATCAGGGGAGCCATCGGCATCTCCATTGTACCGTCCGGCACTTAGCCGTCTTCCATTGCCGTCCTCGTACGCAGAAGCCGAACCATCCGCACGACCACGCACACCAGTGCCACCGCCATCGCCACCCACACCGCATCCAGCAACCGCACCACCCACAGCGGCGCCACGCCTGCATGCCGCATCAGCGACGGCATAAAGTTCCACGTGCGCACGTGCAGCGCATCCCACGAGTCCGCTACCGCACCCGGCATATCGATCCCCGCCGGCAGCGGCCGCCCTGTCGCCAACGCCCAGATGTTCCTGAAGCGCAGCACTACCGTCCACGCATCATGCCCCATCGCGTCGATCTGGTAGATCTCCAGCGGCAGCCAGAACGCGAGCGACGCCACCTGAATCATGACACTCCCCGCCACCACGCTCCATCCGCACACTCGCACCACACGCCCCAGCTCTCGGCGACACTGCATCAGCAGCGGCACCGCAAGCATCGCAAACAACTCCACCACGCTCGAGATGTACCGGTCGCCCCATGCGAAATCGCCCGCCCACGCAAAGTACCGCGCGTATAGCACCATGTACGCTGCCAGCAGGACCAGCGTCGCCACCGCATACGCCCGCACGACCGCCGACATACGACGCCACAACACCACCGTCAGCACAAGCGCCAGCCCAAACAGCGGATCGAACACAAAGATCGATTTCTCCGGCTCAAACAACGGCCCCAGCAGCCCCGAGTGCACGCCTCCCTGAAACCAGTGTCCGCTGAACGGAAAGCTCTTCGGAAGCGTCGGTTCGCGTCGCGTCAACTCATTCGCCTGCAGCCGCATGTACGTACTCGTCCACGACCCGAACCGCACAAACTGATACAGCCGGTCCAGGAACACAAACACCGCATACACCGGCAGCACCGTCCGCAGATATTCCTTCACCTTGCGCGCACTCAACAACTCGGTGAGCCGCGAATCCTCACCCGCAGCCCGTGCATACGCTCCCATCAGCAGGAAAAATATCGCTGCGCCCATCACATCCAGCACCGTCGTCATCCGCGTCAGCAGATTCAACCCCAGTACACCAGCACCCAGCCACAGCGCCCTTCGCTCGCCTGTCTGCGCCCATCGCAACTGCAGCCACAAACCCGTCAACGTCAGCAGAAAGATGTAGTTGTTCTCCTGCATGTTCTGCGCATAGTGCAGATGCGTCGTCGCACAGATCAACGCCAGCACTCCCACAATCGACTGTTTGCGCGAGAACCCCAGCAGTTCCAAAAACCGCAGCGCCACCATTGCTGTCAGAACATTCAGCAGAACGTTCGTGCAAACGCTCACCACAATCCCGCGAATCTGCGGCGTCGCGCGGCTGTGCACATACCCCTGCCACCACGGCGCATGCGCGGCAGCCGTGCCTGCAACATCCGCCGGCAGCATCAGCAGCGACTGCCCTATTCCATACCATGCATAGATCCGCCCACCGCGGCCCGGACTCCCAAACTCCGCATAGTCCGCTCTCGTCACCTGCGGCGCGATCGTCCACAGTGAGTGCGTAACCTGCAACCGCCGCGTCGTATCCGCCGTACCCAGCTCACCTGACTGAATCATTGCCGTCAGCAGAGCCACCGCGACCACCAGCAGCACCACCGGGCTCGACCATGCACGACGAATCATCACCATCTACTTCGTTGTACACGACGTCCCTTCGCATCAAGGCCGCGCGTACCACACATCACCGCGCAAGAAAAAGTGCGCAGCGGATCCCCTCGACCCGCTGCGCTCATGCTTCTCGCAAACCTTTTGTCAGGCCGCCTATCTGCAACCCGGCGCCGGCCGTCCCACATACTGTCCCGGCCCGGTCTGCATCAGGCAGCCTCGTGGCTCGATCAACTGGAGTGCAGTCATAGCCACGAAGTCTTGCCCGCGCGTCGTCGGATGAAGGTCGTCCCAAAACAGGTAGGTGTCCGGGTCCACCGGCATCAGCTGCGAACTGTCGGTAACATTCAGCAGCCCGAACCTGGATGGCGAGGCAACAATCCCCTTCACCAATGCGAACGTATTCAGCCGGTTGATCGTAAGGTGCCTGCCAAAGTTCAACAGCGGCAGCAGGGAAACGCCTGCATCCAGTGTCGTGTTGTACAGCGCGGACGCCTGCGTCGCGGTCGCCGCCGCTGTCGGTGAGGTATTGAAGCGTGGCACCAGTCCCAGCGGCGGCAGGTTCGGCACCAGGAACTGCGTCGCTCCCGCCCCGATCAGCCGCTGAATATCCTCCACCTCGTCAAACGCTCCATCGATGACATCGCCAGGCGAGCCCGCTTCAAGCACATCGTTCGCTCCCGCCCACACCACAAACAGCGTGTGGTCGTCGATCCGCGGATGCGTCGCTAGATAGTCATCGATCTGCTGACCCAGGTTCTCCACCTCAATGGAGAACCCCGGCTCGAAGGTGAGCAGCGTCGTCCCGCTGCCCGTCTTCGCGAAGCCAAAGGCGTAGTTCGTTCCTCCCTCGAGCGACGCCACGACCATCGGATGCGCCGGCAGCGAGGCAGCCAACTGCTCCACCCACACGCCGAAGTAGTTCTGCGCGGGCGGCAGCGTATCCGGCCCGTCCGTGAAGCGGCCCAGCGTGTAGTCCGCTGCGGGCCCGGGAATAGGAACCCCAAACTGAAGGAAGCTCAATACCGCATCGTTGCCGGTGTCCGAGAGCGAATCCCCAAACACCACGATCTTCGTATACCGCTGCGCCTGCGCCGCAATCGCAGCAAGCAGCACCAGCAGGGCAGGGAACACCTGCAGCAAATACCGCCTCATACGCCTGCTGCGGCAAGCCCCGACGGGTACAAGTTGGATTGAAAACTCGCCGGCAGATAGGGGGGAGGAGTTCCGAAATCGCATAGAACACCTGCAGTCGCTGAATTTTGCTTACTTGGTCGAGCGATGACACGCTACCGCGCACCCTGCGCAGAGTCAACTGGAAACTCTACTAAGGCGCAAAAAACAATGCGTGAACGCCGCTCAACCTGCCGCAGCTGTCCGCGGAGATTATCCGGCTCCGGTCCAGTTCGCCAACCCTCAATCAGTGCAAGTCTCGCCGCTGGTTCGTTCCCGCTTCGCCGTCTGCGCGCTGCTTCGCATGGATTTACCGAGCGTGATCAGCAGCACGCTCGCCAGTACCAGCACCGTCCCGAGTATCGTGCGCAGACCCAGAGCCTCGCCGCCCAGAAAATATCCCACCAGCACCGCAACCACCGGGTTGACGTACGCGTACGTCCCCACCTTCGTCGGTGACTCGTGATGGATCAGCCACACATAGGACGTGAACCCAACGATCGAGCCCATCACAATCAGATACGCCAGCGCGAACCACGCCTGCCCCGGCACCGCCGCAGGATGAAATCTTCGCGGTTCGCCGAACACCGCCGCCACCACCGCCAGCATCGCTCCGCCGGCCAGCATCTGCGCCCCCGCGCCCTGCACTTTCGACGACGGCAGCGGCAGCCGGCGCGTGATCACCGATGCCACCGACCAGAACATCGCCGCAACAATCAGCGCCAGCGCACCCACCGTGCTGATCGCCGCACCGCCCAAAGCCAGCGAGTGGCTCATCAGCACCACAACACCTGCTATCCCAATTAACAACGCCAACCCAAGCTGCGCTGTCATCCTCGCTGTGCGCAGCAGCAGTATCTCCGCAATCGCGATGAACGCCGGAATCGTCGCCAGCATCACAGCCGCAATGCCCGACGGCACCTTCTGCTCAGCCCAGAAGAGCAGCCCGTAATCTCCCACAAAAATCAGCGCCGCCAACAGGCAGATCGAACGCCACTCCCGCGCTCTCGGCCAGGGCTCACGGCGAAAAGCCATCCACGCAACCAGGACCAGCCCCGCTATAAAGAAACGTATCGCCGCAAACAGCAGCGGAGGCACCGCAAGCACACCCACGCGGATCGCGAGAAACGTAGAGCCCCAGACAAAGTAGATAATGCCAAACGCAAGCAGCGTCTTCCATCTGTGGCTCATATTCAAGTTCTATCAGCGATTCGTTTCTGAGAGCCCGAACCATCAAGTTCGAATCTCCGCGGCCTCTAGTGACGGGGTATGCCCTCCTCTACGAGACACTCGGCCCGCGACCTGCAGTTTCAATTACCGCAGCCGCTCGCGAACCTCTGTCCGGCTCAGGTACAGAAAGAACACCATCGCAAACAGCCCCTGGATGATGTACGGCGCAATATGCGTGCGATGAAATCCGTAGAAGTACCCTGCGGCCATCAGCACGCAGCCCGCACTCACAATCGCCCATCCCCAGCGCAGCAGCCGCAGCAGCCCGAACACGCCCACCACAAGCAGTGTGCAGACCGCCAGGATGCTGTACTTCGCTCCGCCGTTGCCGAAGCTCCCGCGCGCCGCCGCAAACGCATTCAGCATCGCGAGCACCAGCAGGTATAAGCCAATCAGCGCCATCCCCGGCAACATGCCCTTGGATTCACCTGCAGGCACGCCCGGCAGCTTGCGCGCACGAAACCCCGTATCCTCCGCGGGCGAAACCTTGGGATCCTCAAATCGCGATTTCTTTTCCTCTGCCATCCCTCACTACCAGTCACTTTCAAAGCGTGTGCAAATACGCCAGCAGATCATCCACATCCTGCGGGTCCATGTTCGGCTGCGCGGGCATCAACCCATGACCATGCAATATCGTCGACGTAACCCGCTCGTCATTCGCCGGGGTTCCGCTCGGCAGATACGGCCTCTTGTACATCCCGAGCAGTGAAGGCCCGTGCAGCGCACCGCTCTCGCGATCGCGATGGCACCGCCCGCAGTACGCCTGGAACACAGCATGCCCGCGTAACTGCTGCGCGTTCAGTTGATCCACCGGCGTCGGCGGTGGCAGCCGGTGGCAGCCGCTCATCAGCCCGACTGCCGCACACAGCACCGCGGCCTTTGAGAATCCCACGCAGCCTGACAGCCGTCCAACCGCAGCAGCCATCGTCTACTTAACCGTCGCCTTGAAGACCTCTTCCGCGTAGAAGTTCCGCACCTTCGCCTCATCATGCAGGATCTCGATGTACGCGTTCTTCAGCAGTTGCGAGCGGCTGTTCTGAAGCTGCTGCCGAATCGACTGCTGCACCCGCGGATCACTGAGATCCCTCTGCCCCGCGGGCTCCTTGCTGATCAACTTGTAGATCGCGTACCCGGCCGGCTTCTTCGACTGCGCATCCATCAGCGGCAGAATCTCCGTCGTCTCGCCCGGCTTTAGCTTGGTAATCGCCGCAAACGTCATTGGGTCGGTCGCCTGCTTCATCTGCGATTCATAGATGAAGCCCATGTCGCCGCCGTTCGGCGCGGTGTTCTGGTTCTCGGAGAACTGGCTCGCCAGCATCCCGAAGTCCTCGCCCGCATCGACGCGATTCTTCAACGCCTGAATCTTCTTACGCGCATCCAGATCGCCCGAAGCCTTGTTGTTCTGCAGGTTGTTCACCTGCCCCGCCGTCTGGTCCGTCACCTGGATCTGCGCGAGGTGATACTGCGGCTCAATGAGGTTGAACTCCGCCTTATGCGCGTTGTAGTAGCTCGTCACGTCGGGGTCCGTCACCGTGATGCGCGAGTTGATCTCTTTGTTCAGCAGCTTGTCGAACGTCAGGCTCCGCCGCAGCGTCCGCCGCAGTCCGTCCATCGTCTGGCCGCTCGCCTGCAGCTTCTGCCGGAATTGGTCCTCGGTGTACGGAGCCTTCAGCTCCGTCAGCTTCGCATCCACCTCGGCATCGGTTGCCGTCAGTCCCAGCTTTGCCGCGCGCTGTTCGACAATCTCCTCCACGATCAGCTCGTGAAGGATGTTCAGTCTCAGCGCATCGGCCTGGTCGGTCGAGGGCGTCTGCGTCTGCGGATTATTCGCCAGCTGCGCGTTGTAGAGCTTATCCAGGTCCGCCCGAAGAATCGGGTGACCATTCACCGTGGCGACCACGCCATTCTGCTGAACCTGGTGGCAACCGGTCAGCACAACAAACGACGACGCAAGTAGAAGACTGAAAATACGTACTGATTTCTGCATTGGGGAGGTTTCCTGGTCAGCCTGGCCGACCGTCAGTTCAGTCTACAGGAAACCTCCCCAAACGCAGTGAAATCGCCGCCTACAGCTTGGGTAACTCCACCACTCTTACGCTTGTAATCGCCTCCACCTTCTTCAACTCCGCCGCCGCCGCCGCGAGCGCACTCTCATCGCCCGGCGCGACATCCAGCTGCACCACCGCCAGCGCATGACCCTCCGGCACGCGTCCACCGCGGCTGCGTCCCAGCGCAAAGTTCGCGATGTTCAACCTTGCCTCACCCAGGATCGTTCCAATCCGCCCAATCACGCCCGGCACATCCTGGTTGCGGATGATCACCAGCGTCCCAGCCAGCTCCGCCTCAATATCAATCCCGTCATAGCTCAGCAGTCGCGGCGAACTGCCATGGATCACCGTCGCCAGCCCGGTCCAGTCGCCCTGCGTCGGCTGCGCCTGGTGTCCGGGAGTCGGATCGCCCTTGCGCACCCAGTGCAGGCTCAACCGCAGCGTCGCCCCTGTCCCACCCGCAACATGCTCGCGCTTCTCCTCGAGAACGCGAATCCCACGCTCCGTCGCTGCCGCCGTTGCATTGATGCGGTTGATCCCATCGGCTCCGTGCAGCACGCCTTCAATCGCCGCATTGCGAATCAGGTCCGTCTTCAGCTGGGCCAGCCGGCCGTTGTACGTCAGCGAAATGCTCTCCACACTGCCCAACCCGTCGCCGGCAACGCCTGCGCCCGCCTCGTGCCCCAGAAGCTGTCCAAGCCTCGCCGCCATCTCGATATACGGCGAAACCTCCGCGTACTCCTCTTCGCTCAGCGAGGCCACGTTCACCGCGTTCTGCACCACGCCCAGCTTCAGGTAGTCGCGCACCTGGTTCGCCAGCTGAATTCCAATCGCCTCCTGCGCCTCATCCGTCGAACCCGCAATATGCGGGCTCAGCATCACATTGTCGAGCTCAAAGTACGGCGAATCCTTCAGCGGTTCTTTGCGAAACACATCCAGCGCCGCGCCCGCTACCTTGCCGCTCTTCAGGCCTTCGACCAGCGCCTCATCCACAATCAGCTCGCCGCGTGCGCAGTTCAAAATCCGCACGCCGTGCTTCATGATCGCAATCGAGTGCTTGTTGATCAGGCCCTCGGTCTGCGGCGTCAGCCCCACATGCAGCGACAGATAGTCGCTCCCCGAAAAGATCTCGTCGATCGGCACCAGCGTCACGCCGTTCTCGCGCGCAATCACCGGGGCCACAAACGGGTCATAGCCGATCAAATTCATCCCGAACGCCTTCGCGCGCCGCGCCACTTCAAGACCAATGCGTCCCAACCCCACGATACCCAGCGTCTTGCCGCGCAGCTCGCTGCCCTGCAGGCTCTTCTTGTCCCACTTGCCCGCATGCAATCCGGAGTTCGCGCGCGGCACGCTGCGCGCCATCGCGATCATCAGCCCCAGCGTCAGCTCCGCCACGGCCACCGCGTTCGCGCCCGGCGTATTCATCACCACGATGCCGCGCCGGGTCGCCTCTTCCGAGTCGATGTTGTCCACACCCACGCCCGCGCGGCCAATGATCCGCAGCTTCGGCGCATGCGACAACAGCTCCGCATCCGCCTGGACCGCAGAGCGCACCACCAATGCGTCCGCATCCACCAGCTCCGCCGGCAGTCCTCCCGGAGCAATCTTGTCAGCAGTCACTACATTCCAGCCCGGCTCCTTCTGGAAAATCGCGAGGGTAGCGGGCGACACCTTTTCAGCGAGAACGATCTTCAAATTAACTCCAGTGGCGCAAGTGGGCGCAATGCCTTCATTCTATCCGGTGCGAATCATTCGCTGCACCGAGCCCTTCTATCTCTTGAGTTCCTTCACGCACTGATTATCGAACTGCTGCACATACTGCTTCAGCACCACCAGGTCTATCTGCGTCGACGCATCCCGTGGTGCCGAAGTGCTATTCCGATGCCCCATTCAAACCAGCGAACCTGATGACAGATCGACGTTTTGACAGCTTCTTGCGTTCAGCTGGGGGCGGTCCGTTTGGCTGCGCTCGTCTTCCCTCCCGGCGAACGCGAACAAAACGGCCGGCCTCATCTCCATGCGGAAATCCTCCGCTCCGGCCCTCCGCAGCGGTCGCTCACGACGCGATACTTCACACGCTGGATACCGTTTCATGCAATCTTTGCGATGGGGACTTCTTGGGATGCTGGCGCTCGCGCAGCTCGCTCTCCTCGGTTGCACCGTTCCCGCCATCACCATCCCCAGCAACCTCCTCAACGCGGATGCTTCGAGACGCAAGCCCAGATCTGGCGACACCTCCGCCTCGTCTCCGTCGACGCCCACCATGGGCACGGTCGTCGGCGTCACGGCCTCCACCATCGTCGCGGGCACCGGCCTCACAGACTCTGGCGCGACGACGCTCGCCTGCGGCACCACGCCGGGCCAGTACAGCGTGCAGGCTCTCGACAACGACCTCCCCGACTCCGCTACCTCCGGCCAGCGAGTCGTCGCTGGTCTGCAGTCCTCCACCACTTACTATTGCCAGCTCACCTACTCCACCGGCGCCGCGCCGCTCACCTTCACTTCCCACACCGCTGAGCCGCTGCCCTCCACGCCCATCACCGGCCTCTCCTTCGGCACCGTCAGCTCCTACAACGCCATCAACGCCGCCAACCAGATGAACGGTGACACCTTCTACAACTGCAAATCCTCCGACGGTTCTACCTACCTCACCACCGACGACACCTACGGCTGGCAGCAGAGTGGCAATCCCACCTCCTTCTACAGCGCGCTCTCACTCGTAAAGTTCACCTCCGAGAACCCCCTTGCCGGCATCACCGTCAACCAGTTCCAGAACTACGGCAAGGGCGGCAGCGCCACCTCCACTGACGGCCGCAGCGAGAAAGATGCCGGCCTTTTCTGCATGGACGGCAAGCTCTACATGCTCGTCGGCCGCCAGCTTAACCAGGCCACCGGAGGCATGGGCACCAACACCGCCTACGTGCAGGACGCCGGCCAGATGATCGTCAGCAACGACCACGGAGCCACCTGGAACAACTTCCAGAGCCCCTCCACCTTCAACCCGCAAGGCAGCCCGACCAGCCCCATCGACGCCACCATGTTCCCCGGCCTCCCCGGGAACTTCGGCTCCGCCACCTTCGTCATGTACTGCCAGGACAACGGCTCACTCGGCTACATGGACACCTGCAACCTCTCCGACAACGCCACCGCCTACGTCTACCTCATGGCCAACGACGGCTACTGGAACAACGGCAACGTCCTCTATCTCGCTCGCGTCCCGCGCGCCAAAATGAGCCGCCTCCAGCCTTCCGACTATCAATTCTTCATCGGCGGCGACGGAATCAACGACGCAAGCTGGACCACCGACGAAACCAAAGCGCAGCCCGTGCTCTCCAGCCCCGGCAAACTCAGTGAGCCGAACGTACAGTACATCCCCACGCTCAACCGCTATCTGATGCTCACTTACTCCTATCCCGACGGCCTCACGCCACCTGCGCCCGCCTCGCAACACACCCTCTGGCAGGCCTACGAGTCACCCCACCCCTGGGGTCCCTGGACGCTGATCAACACCACCGACTGGCCCACGCAGGGCTATTACAACCCGGTCATCCTCAACGACACCGCCGGCAACCTCGCCCCCACCATCATGTTCACCAACAACTTCATGCAATGGCCCAACTACACCATGTACACCACGACCTTGAACATTCAGCACTAAACATCTTTCACGACGTTCGCGCGACCCTCTCTTCATTCCACGCCCACTCGATCACCGGCACAGCCTCCGCCGGAATCTCGAGCTCCTTATATCGCTTCTCATCGATCCCATGCTGCGCCGCCACCAGGCACATCTCCTGCAACGTGTCCGCCGCAGCCTCCAGACGATCAATCTCCGCCGACGTGAACTCGTAGCACGCACTCTCATCCCCATACGGCCGCTCGTTCCCCACACCTGGCGCAAAGACGTAAGAAGATCGGCGCACTCATAACCCTCCCGTGAAAAAGTTGCAGAGTGCATCCCATCGCGCATAAATCCTCCGCGCGTACCAAACTTCCGGAATTTTTTGCTTTGCGTTAATACGACCGCTGATATATCCGCGAAATCCGATCGTGCCATCCCAACCGATCATCATCCAGCAGCACCCACAGCAGCCCCAGCCCCAGCGGGCAAACCGCCAGCACCTGCGCCATCACACGCCGCCGCTTCTGCTTTCGCGTCGGATTCATCTCCGCAAACGTGCACAGCCCGATGCGCGCATACCGCATCCCCGGCGTCGCCTCGTTCAGCGAAAAGAACAGCAGCTGATACAGCAGCGCCGCAATCGCAAACGTGAACGCCACCGCGCCCGCCAGCATCGGCTTCGACATTGCCTGCAACCCCGGCCCCGAGATATACGAGGCCACCGTCGCAAACCCCACCAGCGCCGCTCCGATGCAGCATCCATCCACCATCGCGGCCATCAGCCGCCGCGACACCGGTGCAATATCCACCGGTCCCACCGCCGTCGCAGCCTCCGGCCGTGGCAGCGGGCCCATCATCGGCCCGTCCAGCAGCATTCCCTGCCACACGGGCGCCTCGCTCACATCTTCTTCTGCAGTCACCGGCTCCGTTGAGATCTGCTCCGGCTCCACCTCGAAAATCCGCAACTGCGGCTCCGGCACAGCCTCCTCGCGCAGCGGTCCCTCCGCCAGCCGCGGCCGTGCCTTCCGCGTAGCCACCAGCTCCCGCGGAAACTCAATCAAATTCGCCGGCAGTGGCATCGTCTCGATGATGTGGTCCACAAACTCCGGAGCCCGCCGGAACGCAATCTCCTGCTCCAGCTCGGCAAGCTCCTCCGACTCCAGCGCCCGATCCTCGGCGAATACCCGCGATCTCGCCCCGGCCGGCGAAAGCCCCGCTAGCATCGGGGTCCCCAGTGAACTTGTTCGCTGGGGTGAGAGCATCGATCCAACGTCGTCATACAGCCGCACTGTCAGCCCGCCCGTCGAGACCTCCCTGAGCGATTCTGGCGGCTCAACAAACAAGTCCCCACTCTGCGCTACGGGTTCCTCCATGAGGCCAATCCGTGGCTCATCCCACTCGAACGCCGGCCGCCCTTCCTCAAATGCCATCATCGAGACCGGCGCAGCCTCAACCGCAGAGTTCTCTTCCTGCTTCAACTCCTCCAGCAACTGCATCTGGGCGTCGGCGATCGCCTTCGCGTTTCGTGCCGCAATCTCCGCCTCGGCCTGTGCCTGCTGCACCGCGCGTTCAGCCTCGGCCGCCAGAAAATCCCTGTAGCTCTGCGACTTCTCATAGCGCGCCCGCACCGCATCGCGCACATTCGACGCCCCGCGCCGCACATCCCGCTCCGCCCGCGCTTGCTCTTGCCGCAGAGCCTCCTCTCGCGCAGCCTCCATGGCCTGCGCACCCGCCCGTTTGCTCCGGTGCGCAGCCACCCTCGCCGCCGCAGCCTCCCGCAAAGACGCCGCGCCGGTATCAAACAGCGTGCCGTCGGTGCCCGTCCGAAGGAGTCCCTGCGTCGCCATCTCCTCCCCCACCGCCCTGCCCACCGAACCCTGCATCCCCGAAAGCCTCGTTACTCATTGCGCGCACGCCAAGCTTCGCGCGCTATCCATCGTTTAACCTGAAGTCAGTGACTCGCGACGCCCCACTCCCAATCCAACATCGCTCGAGGGTGCGTTGGCGTTCGCGACTGCGCCGAGCCATCCTGTTCTTGTCTATCATCGCGCCTCTCGCTGTTCATCCACATCTCCTCATCGCACAGGTGTCGAATCCGGCACCTCCACCGCGTCCCGGCACAACCGCGGATATATCCCTCCCCGACCTCGCGTCGATCCCGCGCGCCACCCCCCTCCCTCCTGAAAAGGCTCCGGACATCGTCTCCTGGAACGCCGACACCCAGTCCAGGCACGACAGCGTCTACCTCCTCTCCGGCAACGTCGAGGTCACCTACCAGGACCACCTCCTCCGCGCCGACACGATCTCCTACGACGAGGACACTCACGACCTCACCGCCAACGGCCACGTCCATCTCTCCGGCGGCGACAACGACGAGTACCTTACCGCGTCCCACGGCACCTACAACCTCAAGACCGGCACGGGTCGCTTCTACGACGTCACCGGCTCCATCGGCCTGCATGGCTCCGCCGGGGTCCCCAACGGACGTTCTTCGTCCGCTGGGGTGGGAGCTGCTGCTCCCGACACAATCGGCAAGACCGGCCTCATCACGCCCAACCCTTTCCTCTTCTCCGGCAAGGTCGTCGTCAAAACCGGCCCCCGCCGCTACGACGTCTACGACGGCTCGGTCACCTCCTGCCTTCTCCCGCGCCCAGACTGGCTCCTCACCTCCTCCCATCTCTCGCTCAACGAGGACCAGGCCCGCGCCGGCAACACCGTCTTCCATCTCCTCGGCATGCCGCTCTTCTTCCTCCCCTACGCCACGCACCCCGTCAATTCCGAGCAGCGCCAGAGCGGCATCCTCATCCCTGTCCTCGGCCAGTCCAGCACCAAGGGCTGGATCATCGGCGAACAGGTCTACATCACCCTGGGCCGCTCCGCCGACCTCACCCTCGGCCTGCAGTATTATTCCCTCCGCGGCTATGCCGAATCCGCCACCTTTCGCGCCAAGGGCCCCGGGGAGGACTTCTTCCAGGCTCACTTCTCCGCGCTGCAGGACCGCGGCTTCACTCCCGAAAACGGCACCTACACCAACCAGGGCGGCGAGGACGTCACCGGCGCCTTTCGCCAGCAGCTAACCTCCACCTCCCGCGTCGTCGGCGACGTCGAGTACCTCAGCTCCTACGTCTACCGCGAGGCCTTCACCGACAACTTCAACCAGGCCGTCAGCTCTGACATCACCTCCATCGGCTACTTCACCAACCAGGACCGCGGCCTCGACATGACTGTGCGCGCCGACCGCTACCAGGGCCTCAAACGCGTGCCCGTCAACACCTCACCCGGCGAGCAGGTCCACATCCTCCACGTCCCCTCGCTTGACTTCACTGCCGTCGACCACCCCCTCGGCAACACGCCGCTTCTCTGGAGCCTCACCAGCTCCGTCGCAGGCCTCAAGCGCTCGCAACCCAATTTCACCTCCTCCGGCGTCATCGAGCGCCTCGATCTCCGCCCCCAGCTCGCCCTTCCGCTCAGCGGCGACGGCTGGCACCTGCTCGCCTCAGTCGCCGCCCGCGAAACCTTTTACACCCGCTCCCGCGTCACCCCTAACAAGCCCGGCCAGCCCCCCATCGAGGCCACCGGCTCCGTCAACCGCGCCAACTACGATCTCCGCGTCGCCATCCGCCCGCCGGCGATCGAGCGCACCTTCCAGGTCCCCGCGTCTCTCCAGCGCCTCTTCGGCCCCGAGGTCCGCCACACCGTCGAGCCCGAGATCACCTACCGCAACACCCGCGGCATCGACAACTTCCTGTCCATCCTCCGCTTCGATGACGTCGACCTCGCCTCCGACACCAACGAGCTCGAGTACGGCGTCACCCAGCACCTCTATTTCCGCCCCAGGTCCGTCACCTCCAGGCCCAGCTGCCCCGCTACGCCGGCAACCGTCGCGCTCCCCCTGGCTACAACGCCGCCCGAGCTCCCCGACGTCCTCAACCCTTCGCCCGACCAGAGCACCGACGCTAACGGCATCCCGGACGCCTCCGCGCAGGCTCCGCAGTCACCTACGCGCACCCACGCCCATCCCGTCCCCCCGCACGAAGATTGCGCCCAGGCCGCCGCCCCCAGGCAGCACGAGTGGTTCTCCTGGCGCCTCATGCAGCGCTACTTCTTCGACCCCACCTTCGGCCACGCCGTCATCACCTCGCGCCGCAACATCTTCGACTCCACCCTCTCGCTCTCCGGCATCGCCTTCCTCACCGAGCCGCGCGACATCTCGCCGCTCATCTCGCGCATGCGCTTCCGCACCTCCGGCCACACCGACGTCGAGTGGGACTTCGACCTCGACACCGGCGCCAAAAAGTTCACCAGCTCCAACATCTTCCTCGACGCGCGCAAGGGCCAGCTCTTCGGTGGCGTCTCCTACGCCCTGCTCAACGCTCCCGGCCGCTTCACCAAGGAAACCATCGACACCAACAACAACGATCAGGAGACCCTGATCACCTCCCCCACCTCGAACTTCAAGCAGATGCGTGTCCTTGGCGGCTTCGGCGACCCCAACCGCCCCGGCCTCGCGGTTGCGGCCAACGCCGGCATCGACATCAACCTCGGCCAGGTCCAGTACGCCGCCATCCAGACCAACTACAACTGGAACTGCTGCGGCCTCTCCATCGAATACCGCAAATACGAGCTCGGCGCCGTGCGCAACGAAAACACCTACCGCTTCAACTTCACCCTCGCCAACATCGGCTCCGCCGGCAACCTCCGCCGCGCCGAACGCCTCTTCTGAGATGTAGGAGGGTTACCTATGCCATTCAAGAGCGAAGCGCAGCGCCGCTATTTCGAAGCCAACAAAGCGAAACTGGAGAAGCAGGGTGTCGACGTAAAGGAGTGGGAGGAATCGAGCAAGGGCCTGAAGCTTCCCGAGCGGGCATCAAAATCGAAAGGCAGGAAGAACCGCTAGGCGCAGTGGCGGGAACCCTCCCGCCGCGGCCTCGTGTCTTCCACACGGAGGCACAAGAAACGGCATGTGTTCCCGGCAAATTTGATATCGGACGGCGAAGAAAAACTTACAAAGTTCTTAGCTCTTACTTGCTGAAAACTAACCGCCTCCAGCTCCATGCTTGAAAGGTTGCGCCAACAGCGCAAGGCAGGAGCATTATGTCGATATCCCGTTTTGGTTTTGGGCAGGTGCGGACCTTATGCACCGGCATTTTCGTGTGTGGCGTGTTTTTGTCCTCCTCTGTAGCCCTGGCGCCAATGGCGTCAACGACGGCAAGTATGCCTACAACAACCAGCAGCACTACGACCTCACCTGGTATCACCGCTTCAACGCAAAGTGGCACACCGCCACCGAGGCCTGGGCGATGTATGAGCGCGATGTGCCGAACGTTGCCGGCAACGTCGAAAATCCGCCGCCGACCGAGCTCGGTGCGAACGGCGCTTCCTGCGCGACCGGCCAACAGACCTGCCTTGCCCCCGAGTACGCGATCGTCAACTACGTCAATCGCGAGGTGAATCCTCATCTCGTGATTGGTTTCCGCAGCGATCTGCTGAACGACAAGAAAGGTCAGCGCACCGGCATCCCCGGCAAGTACACCGAAAACACGATGTACGCGACAAAGTACTTCGGATCGACGATCATGTTCCGGCCCGAGATCCGTTTCGACCACAGCTGGGATCGCCTCGGCTACAACAACGGCACAGCCCGCAATCAGTTCTTCCTCGGCGGAGACCTCATCTACAAGTTCTGAACGCAGGGTCCCCGTTGTCTCAAAAACGCAACCAGGTCTGGAAGAGAATCTCTCGCGGACCGCCCGAAATATTCTGCGACTTCCCAAACAGCGGCGAGCCCAGCGTCGGATTCGGAGGCGCAAGATTCGGATGGTTCAGTATGTTCTGGCTCAGTGCCGTAAATTGCAGCGTGTACTTCCGCGGCGATGGTCCCTTCGCACCCGGCGGACGCTTCTGCTCCGCTCCGAAGCTCCAACTGCGGCTGATCTGCAACTGCGTGATAACCATGCCCGGAGCGCGGCCATAGTTATAGGGAATGATCTTTTGCGTGGGCAGAGGATCGGTATCGAACGTTCCCCACTTCGTGCTCACCACACTGGGCCGCGTAAGGTCGGTGGCGAACGCCGGGCGATCGTTGAAAATTGAATCGCCATTCAGATCCTGTCCAAGCACAATGTTGAACGGTGGCTCAGTATTTGCATTAACAAACAGGCTCGTGTTGAAGTGCCACGGCAACGGAACGCTGGCGCCTGCCGTTATCCTGTGCCGAATGTCCAGGTACCCCGGCCCCTTGTCCACACGAATGTCATATTGATTTGAAGGAAAGCTGCCACCACTCGAATCCATCGTGTACCACACCATCTGGTAGTTCGCCGTAATAAACATCCCTTTGCCGTTCTGGTAGAAAAAATTCGGCATCAGCCGGTAATAACGGGACAGCCCGGCAGAATCATATTGAAAGATGTTGTTATTCCCCCCGTAAGGACGCACGCCGCTGTTCGGATCGTTCGGATCGTA
The DNA here is from genome assembly GCA_035605855.1 of Acidobacteriaceae bacterium. Classification (GTDB taxonomy): domain Bacteria; phylum Acidobacteriota; class Terriglobia; order Terriglobales; family Acidobacteriaceae; genus Granulicella. Next base: position 46,999 of record DATNGO010000110.1, read on the forward strand.
CGTCCCCGGCAGCGGAGCATTGATATTCCGGATCATCGGGTCGTTAATGCCGCGTGCGTACCAATAGTTCACCGATAGGCGGCCGGTCTTCAAAACAGGATGACTAAAGTTGATTGACGCTACGTAGACCTTCTCGGCGCGGTAGTGCGGATTGACCTCATACGTGCTCGGCGTAACCTGGGTACCTAGTGTGGACGGATCAGGAATCGCCGGAAAGAAGTTCGGAGACTGCACCACATACTGTTGCTGGTTGATGCCGTTCTGCCGTTCTGCGTTCAGAATGTTCGATAAAGGAAACCGGTGATAAAACATCCCGTTTCCACCAGCCAGCGTGTATGGAGTCTTCTTCGGCCCGAAGTTCCACGCAAACCCTAGGCGCGGCGCAACGTTGCTGTGGTCCGAGATATGATTCTGACCCTCGTAGCGCAGCCCGTAACTCAGAGTGAAGTTCGGCTTCCACCTGACGTCATCTTCGAAGAAAAACCCCAGGTCCGTCATGCTGGCGGCGGTTGAGGGATTACCCGCAGTGCGCGTGAACAGGCTCGCCCCTCCACCTGCAGCACGAATGATGGGATCAAGGTCCTTGGGATCGGCCTTCGGATTCGCTTGCAGGATCTGCTCCGTGATCTGGTACGCATCGATCGAAGGAAACGTGTATTGCCCGTTATAGTTCGCTACCGAGTGGTTCGCATCCCTCGCACTTCGCAGGCGCACGCCAAAGTTCAGGTAATGTTTGCGCACAGCAAGCGAAACGTAATCCTGAAACTCGTACCTGTCCTGGTTGTCCTGGTAGTGGCCCATGGGACTGCCGCCGCCATCGAAGGCTCCCTGAACCGCAAGACTCGGATTACTGCTGTAAGGATTCTGGCTTGTGCGCTGGCGTAGGTACTGAAAACGCGTCTCATTCACAATCTTGTTGTGAATGGTCTGGCTGTTGCTGATCTGGAATGTCTGAAACAGGCTCTCACTGTTGTAGCCCTGGCTTGCCAGACTGATGCCGCCTGCTCCTCCATTGTTCGTGATCGAACGTGAAAGCTGGTATCGAAAACTCAGAGTGTCAGTCTTCCCCGCCTGCAGGTCGAACCGCGGATTGAGGAAGAACGAATCCGATTTGTGAGGCAGTGCCTGGCTGAACGGCACCTGGTTCAGATCGTCGTCCAGAATCACAGCGGAAATCGTCTGATTCGAATTGGAAACGAACTGGCCGCCATTCGCGAAATACGAACTGCGCTTCGTCAACGGGCCTGAAAAATTTCCCTGCCACGAGTACGAATCGTAGTCGGGCTGCTCCGGGTAAAAGGGATTCTTCGCGTTCAACGCCGAGTGATTCCCGTAAGCCATCAGAAATCCATGGATCTTATCCGTGCCCGGCTTGGTAAAAATCTCGACGAATCCTTCGATCGGGTCCGTATCGTTCTTCGCGGAATAAGAATTCTGATTGATTCGAATCTCTCGAATCATGTTCTTCGGCGGAATCGCGCCGCCCGAAAAACCGTCCACATAAATCTGCGGCTGCGAGCTTCCGCTAAGCCCTTGGATCTCCTGCGAAAGCATATCGGGATCATCGGGAAGAGTGTCGACCTGCTGTTGATTCAGCGTGAGTCCATCTGGATTGTTGTTGGGATCGAGCGTATCGCCCTTCATGTCCACATCGACCTGCTGCTCAGCCGTCGCAATCTTCAGCCGCGCGTCGAGACTCGCCGAAGGCTTCCCTGAAGTTAGAGCGAACTTGCCGCGAAATTCGGCAAAGCCATCGCGGCTGATGCTGATCGTGTACTGCCCCACAGCGAGGTCCTGAAACTGGAACTTGCCTACCTTGTCCGTTTCGGTCCTTCTCTCCACTCCGCTCTTCACCGACTGAATCGTGATCAGGGCCCCCGGGATCACCGCGTCCGTCGGGTCAGCCACTTTGCCCGAGAGACGTCCATGCTCCGCGCTCACCGCCGTCGGTGTGGGTAGATCCTGTCCAATAGCCCCTCGAAACGGCAGAAAAAGCGCGAGCGCCAAGGCTCCTTGAGCGAAACATGTCTTCCGCGGCATCAGCGCGCCGCTCAAACCACATCGCTCTTTCAGCCGACGAAGTGCCGACCTGCACATCGTTCTCACATGCGCCACCGATCCTCAACAGTTCCCGGTGCACGGGTGGTCTCCGAAAACTCCTCACCCGGAATGTCCCCCCCATAAGGCGGAACCATAGATAAGGCGGAACCATAGATAAGGCGGAACTATAATAGCCGCCTTGTCCGTCGCCGCGCATACCATTTCGTATTCGTTGCCCCTGAGATCGATCACCCCGCGCAGTCATTCCCGCGCTCCGTAAGCCACGAGCCGCCATCTCCACGGCTTCGTTCTACGGCTTCCCACGATGCCGCGCCTCCTCTCGAAGTACCGCTCCGAGTGCGATAATCAAACCGTGCGGTTCTCTCTATCCTTCCCTTCGACCCTCCTCGCCCTCACCCTCGCTACCTTGGGCTGCCACGCGCAGACGCCTGCTCCCTCCGGCACGCAGCTCACTCCCGCCGAGCAGCATCGCGTCGAGGTCCTCCTCCGCCAGAAGGCCAACCTTCCTCCGGGTTCCACCGTGCAGCTCGGTCCGCGCCAGCCCTCTGAGATCCCCGGCTATGACAACATCGCCGTCAGCTTCAGCGCCGAAGGCAAGACCTCCAAGCCCGCCAACTTCCTCATCTCCAAGGACGGCAAGACCCTCGCGCAGTTCTCCAAGTACGACCTCACCGCCGACCCCCGCACCATGATCGCGGCTGACGGCCGCCCTTCACGCGGCGGCCCCTCCACAGCCCCCGTCGTCATCGTCGGCTTCGACGACCTCGAATGCCCCTACTGCGCCCGCCTGCACGAGAGCATCTTCCCCGCCCTCACCCAGCGCTACGGCGACAAGGTCCGCATCGTCTACAAAGACTTCCCGCTCGAGCAGCATCCCTGGGCCATGCGCGCCGCCGTCGACGTCAACTGCCTCGCCGCGCAGTCGCCCACCGGCTACTGGAACCTCGTCGACTACATCCACGCCCACGCCTCCGACATTGGCGCAGACGCCAAGGACCCCAAGGCCGAAAAGACCCTCCCCCGCGCCAACGAGCAGCTCGACAAGCTCACTCGCGAACAGGGCCAGTTCCAGAAGGCCGACATGCCCAGGCTTGAGGCCTGCCTCACCAGGCAGGACACCGCGGCCATCGAGGCCTCCAAAAAGATCGGCGAAGGTCTAGGCCTCGACTCCACGCCCACCCTCTTCATCAACGGCGCCAAGATCGACGGCGCCGTCCCGGTGGACTTCCTCTTCGGCCAGATCGACGACGCCCTGCGCGCCGAAGGCGTCCAACCCCCACCGCCCTACGTGGCCCCGGCGCCACCCACGCCCGCAACTCCCGCCGCCACCCCTAAGCCCGACACCACCAAACCCACCGGCAAGTAACGGCCTGTCCGCTTCGAGATTCAGTTCGCTGACAGTTGATCGACATGGTCGATCACGAGCATCTCAACCGGCCCGGTTCCCGGCTTCAGTTTTAGGCCGAGCTGGCCTTCGACGATGGTCGAGATCTGCGAACGGAAGAAATCTGCGTCGGGGCTCGGCGGCGGCGCTACGCCCTCGGTTTGTGCAGGTGGAGGCGGCAGCTCAATCTCATAGGTGACGTCATACCTGCCCTTCAGACCGGTCTTATCCAAAACGGGACGCCCCGCCAGGTTTGAAAGGAGCGTGCCAAGCTGCGCCACGGTCACGCCAAAGAACCATTGCTGCCCCGGCTGTGGACCGGGTGCGAACATCGCGTCGCCATTCAGCGCGTGGGCGCTGGGATGTTTTTGCTGGATCTCAGCCAACGTGGCTCCGTTGTACGGGGTCAGCTTGGGGTGACTGCTACCGGCCGTCAGGTAGTAAACAGGAACCACTCTCGTCTCGCGGTGCACGGCGAGTTGGAACCGGTCCGCCAACATCGCCTGCAACATCGTGCGAAGCATCTCGGGCTGTAATGCCGGGTCCTTCCACGCGGCCAGATCTGCCTCAGACACCCTCGCATCCACGTCGTAGCGAGTTTCGAAAATGGCCCACGTCGGCAGACCGATGATCTGTTTCAGCCGAAAAGTCAGACTTCCCTCCGACGGGCGATACGCTCCCTGGAGGAGCGAAAGCAAAGGCACGTTTCTTGCACGAAATCCATCGGGTGTCACCCCCATTGTCATCTCGTCCGGACGTGCTCCCGATTTATCTTCGCGGATGGATACGACCTCGAAGGTCAGCGGCTTGACGGCACCCCGTGCAGCCGCGGCGGCCGCGCCAGATTGTAATAGAGGAATCGACTGTGGCCGGCCCATGGTGGCGACGGCGCCGTAGTTCCCATCGCCCGAATAGACTGCACGCACAAAATGTTGTGGGAGTTCGGGCAGCTTTCCCGTGACCACCGTCAAGCCGTTGCGAAGCTCACCCGCAGCGACGAGAGCGTCCCCGTCCAGGAAGCTGACCTTGCCGGTTGGTGTCGGTCGACCATCCAGTCCAAAAACGGTGGCAGTGAAATTGACGGTCGATCCAGAGGCCGGAGGAAATGGTGTGTACGAGAGACCAATTCGCGGCAGTGGCCTCCCGGTTACGCCAGAATGATCGGGCGCCTCAGCAGCCGTGGAAGAAAAGGATCCCGATGCATCTTCGGAATAACTCGATGGCTGCGAAGGCCCCGAAGCTTGAATTGGTAAGGGAACTCCGGCATGCCGGGCGAGGAGCAGCACCACTCCGTAAACCAGTACTGTTGCAGCCGCTCCGTACAGCAACGAATCGGCGTCGAGGGACTCGTCTTCGAGGCTGAGGAACAAAGGAGCACCGTCGTAACAGCGCGCTTTGGCCGCGGTAGGGGCACTTCGGTAGGTTCCCAGATTGGATATAGCCAGATCGCTCAGGATATCGAACCAGAGGCGCACACCGCAGAGGAACCCATTTTCATCGCGCGCGCGGTCGCGTAACAGTTGCAGGGCCTCCTCGCCGTGCGCCTGTCGAAAGCTGGGAGGATAGAGTCGCAGGAGCAATGTATAGAGCCGTTCAGACATAGTCCCCCCTGAAAATCTTCTTCGCCCGCGCCACGCGCAACAGTTCGCCCAACCTGTCGGCCTCAGCCCGGGCCAGCTTGCGGCCAGCGGGAGTCAGCCGGTAGTAGCGCCGGCGTTCATCCGACCCCTCGGCCTCACGCGGCTCAACCTCCTCGATACAGCCCTCTTCGAACAGCGTCTGAATCGAGTTGTACAGGGTCCCGGGACCGAGCCGCATGCGGCCTCCAGTCTGCTCGGCGACCTGCCGCATAATCGCGTAGCCGTGCAGGGCCTCATCCGCCAGGGAAAGCAAAATCTGAAACGCCGCAGAGGGTAAGGGATCGAGTTTGCGTTTTGGCATAGTAGTTGATAATCGCTATATCGATCATCGACTACGAATTCTACTCCACTGCAGTGGAGCAATCGCAACATCTTTCTTCGTGTATTTGCCCGTTGACCTTTAGCGAATCCTCTGCTTCATCCTCATCACCGCTGATGTCGCTCGGAATCAACGACTTGCAAAATTATTCTGCAAGTTTGGCCCAAAAATTGGTTGTCAAGCCCCTATTCATTCAACTCATTGAAAACAGGGCAAATATAGGTGCCGGTTAATTTCACTCCATTTGCTATACTTAAAACTAGAGATTAGAAAAGGCTGCGCTAAAGCGCAGCCTTTTCGATTGCCCTTAACTACTCATTCCAGATACTTTAACCCTAAAGTCTATGGAATGAATACTTTACGCACGAAGTCCACCCCTAAGTCCAATCTCCTCAAGACTTTGTACAAAAAGTGACGGGGGAGGGGGCTACCCTTACCCAAACAAAGTTGGCGTTGCATTCCGTCGCGGTATCTCGATCCCGAGATGCTCATAGGCCAGCCGCGTCGCCACCCGCCCCCGCGGCGTCCGGTCCAGGAACCCGATCTGGATCAGGAACGGCTCGTACACCTCCTCGAGCGCATCCTGTTCCTCCGCCAGCGCCGCCGCCAGCGTATTCAGCCCCACCGGCCCGCCATCGTACTTCTCGATGATGGTCCTTAACAACCTGCGGTCGAGCTCATCGAACCCGTGCGCATCGACCTCCAGCAGCTCCAACGCCCGTATCGCCGTCTCGCGGTCGATCCTGCCCGCCGCGCGCACCTCGGCAAAGTCCCGCACGCGCCGCAACAGCCGGTTCGCAATCCTCGGTGTCCCGCGCGAGCGCACCGCAATCTCCGCCGCTCCATCCTGATCGATCGGCACCTTCAGCACGTCGGCCGAACGCGTAACGATGTACCGCAGCTCATCCTCGGTATAGAACTCCAGCCGCAACAGGATGCCGAACCGCGACCGCAGCGGCGAGCTCAGCAGCCCCGGCCGCGTCGTCGCGCCCACCAGCGTGAACGGCTTCAGCTCCAGCGTGTGTGTGCGCGCGCTCGGTCCCTGCCCGATGATGATGTCCATCTGGTAGTCCTCGAGCGCCGTATACAGCTTCTCCTCGAGCACCGGCTGCAACCGGTGAATCTCGTCCAGGAACAGCACCTGCTTCTCGCGCAGGTTGGTCAAAATCGCCGTCAGGTCTCCCTGGATCTGCAGCGCCGGTCCGCTCGTCTGCTGGAAGCCCACCTCCAGCTCATTCGCGATGATCGTCGCCAGCGTCGTCTTGCCCAGTCCCGGAGGGCCAAACAGCAGCACGTGATCCAGCGCTTCGCCGCGCGACTTCGCCGCTTCGAGCGCAATCGCCAGTTGCTCCTTCGCCTTCGACTGGCCGATAAACTCCGCCAGCCGCTTCGGCCGGAGCTTCAGCTCAAACTGCGAGTCATCATCCACCGGCCCGGCGGAGACGAGCCGCTCCGCGCTGTCGCGCGACGCTTTGCCGGAAGACGCTGAATCCGGCTTGCGAGGCTGAAACTGGAATGGAGCAGGCACTGAGGCGAGCATACGGCGAAGACGCGCGCGCGGCAATGTATGGATTGAGCACCTGCCTGTGCAAAGCCCGGCGCAAAAGCCAAGGGGCCGTCCCGAAGGACGGCCCCGGCAAAGGTAAGAGCCAAATGAGACGTACAGACTGGGTTCCAGGCGAGTCCCGCGTTCTCTCCCCCAAGAGAACGCGGGTTACTGCCTCGCCCCCCGCATGCTCAGGCTGTTTCGCCCTCCGCATGGTGCGTAGCCCCCGGATCAGCTCCTTGCGGAGCCCCCGTGACCGGGTCTGCGCTTTCGCGAGCGCTTCAACAAGACTTGGACTGCGAGTGCCCTTTATGACCTGGGAAAAGGTTGGGCGCTCAATGTCGTTTTCGTTGTCTGGCGCTTCTTAAAGACAAAACTACGGTCAATCCGCCGTTCCGTGAAGATTCACTTAGTAACCGCAGCCACAGCTGTGGTAACTCGCGATCTGCCGGCAAGTAACATGACATCCGTGCAGTTATTTCCGCTCCAGGAGCACGCAGCCGTGCGGAGGAATGGTGAGGCGCACGCGTTGCAGCCGCGGCATCTGCTTGCCCGCCCACACGTCGAGCACACCGCGGGCTTCGCTCTCTCCGCCCTGCAACAGGCCAAGCTCACTCACCGAGCGGTCGACTGCCATCGGCTCGTCGCCCAGGTTAAACAGCGCCACCACCAGGGTGCTGTTGCCGCCGGTCCGTGCGGGGGCGAGCTCCGCCCTCCAGACACGCAGGTCGCCTGTCTCAAAGCTCTTCAGCGGACGTCCGCGCACCGTCGCGTGCTGATCGATGGCCAACACGGTGCGATTGGTCAGCAGACGGAGCGTTGCACGGTCGAGCTGCGTAAGGTTCGCGCCGAGGATCAACGGGCTCTGGGCGAGCGACCAAAGCGTCATCACCGTCTTCTGCTCATCTGGAGTCAGACGCGTGTGACGCGGCTGGCCCCATCCTGGTGAAGGCCGCAGCTCGCCGAAGGGCAGCATGTCCGCATCGGGCCACTGGCCTGGATGAAAGTCGAACTGCGACCACGTAGCGAGGTGGTCGAACTGCCCCTTGAGAGCCTGCGGGAACCCGTCTGCGAAGTTGCCGCCGCTCCACAGGTCCCAGAAGTCATTCGAGATGCGCCACATGTTAGCCAGCGACGCGACCTCCGCCGCATGCGACGGGTTCGTCGGCCCAGGCGAGAGGCTCAGCACAATCTTCCGGCCGCTCTTGTCGATCGCGCGCCGAATCTGCCGGATCTCGCTCAGCTTGTACGGGTGATCGGCGATGCAGTCCACCTTGAGCAGATCCACGCCCCAGCCGGCGTACTGCTTCAGCAGCGCGTCATACCAGGCTTGGCCGGCGGCGTTGTCGCGCACGCCCCAGTTCGTCGGATCCCACGGACACGCATCACTGGTGTCTGCAGCGTCTTTGGCGCTGAAGCTCGAGCCGGCGATGGGAAGATTGCGTTCCACCGAAGCCCGCGGAATCCCGCGCACAATGTGAATGCCGAAGAGCAATCCCTGCGCGTGCACCCAATCGGCCAGCGGCTTGAAGCTCGTCTCCTCAATTGTCGCGGTCAGCTTGCCCTTCGTGCCCGGGACAGCAGGTGCACTGCTCCTGGCTGAAGGAAAACGCGCCGGCACCGGGACATACCGCCCGTGCGCATCGATCGCATAGCGCAACGTCTCGGGCTTCGGCCGGTCCTGCGGATTCTCGAAGAACCAGCCTTCGTCGATGACGGCGTAGCGCCAGCCGAAGGGCAGCAGCTTGTCGTGCAGCACAGCCACGTTGGAGCGGAACTGTGCCTCGGTGATGGTGAGGCCATAGGCGTCCCAGCTATTCCAGCCCATCGGTGGCGTCGGCGCCGGGGATTGGGCCGAGGTGGAGACAGCACAAAGCATCACAATAGGAGTTACAAGCAGCCGGCGGAGCATGCCCGGAGGATACATCCACCGCCCCCGGGCAATGAAGCTCACTCTGCGGTAACAACGACTGCATCACAAACAAGCAGCCTGAGAGCACCAGACTGTATCCTTGAAGAAATGTAGTTTTCCGATCGAGAAGGACCGGCAATGCCTCTTTACGAGTACGAATGCAAACAGTGCGGACGCCGCACCGAAAAGATCCAGAAGTTTTCCGACCCGGAGCTGACCGTGTGCCCGCACTGCGGTGGCCAGGTTGAGCGCACCCTGACGGCGGCCGCCGTCCAGTTCAAGGGCGGCGGATGGTACAAGGACCTCTACTCCTCCGCAAAGCCCGCGGGCAACGGGAGCAAGGACGCCAAGTCGGGAGGCGATACATCAAAACCCTCCGAGAGCTCGGCGCCGGCCGCGAGTTCGTCGAGTTCCGATACAGGCTCGGGCTCGTCGAGCACGACCTCCTCGTCGACGCCCGCGACTGCTTCGACGAGCTCATCGCCCGCGTCAAAGAGTTGATTTTTATGGGCTGCGTGGCCGCGAATCGCGGTTTACGCATCTGACTCCAACGCCTGCTGCCGACTTCTGTGTAACGTGACAGAGGTACTGACACAGAGGTCGCAGAAGACAGTAATACCCAACGTTAATAGGGGTGCGCTATTATCCATCGCATGAAATCGATTCACTCACTCCGCAGAGCACACCACAAAGACATCGCCTCGGAGTCGGGCGGGACCTTTATGCGCAACGTAGGACTGGTGTCGGCCGGGATCACCGTGCTGGCCATCGGCGTCGTTGTGGGACGAGAGCTGCGGGAACGCTACAAGTTCCACCGCCGGACGCCGTACGAGATTTACTCCCACTCGGGAGATCAGGAGCAGGACCTGGAGTTCGGTGTCGGAGTCTAACCGCGTCGAAGGGTCAACCCTGTTTCCGCACCTGAGAGGAATGCCGGCTGCCAGGCCGCGGGGCCAGTTTCCTGACGCCAGCCTTATGCTGCGCCTGTCCTGGTGATGCGCGGGGAGGCCTGGAGCAGCCGGATCAGGTCCTCGACTGTGACCAGCGGAATGGGCTGCAGGCCGGGGCTGTATTGGCGCCGCAGTGCCGTCGTGAGATCGTGCACGGCCTGGTCAACGTCCTCGGGCGTGAGTCCAAGGTCCTCTTCGAGATTGTCGCCGGGAAGTACCGGGAACGGAATCATTTGCACCTCGCGCAGGTAGCGGAAGGTGGATCCGGTAATGACCGGGTCGAAACCATATTGCTGAAGCTGAGCGGTGAAGGTCTCCTGGGTCACACCGGCGCGCTTACGCCGCAGTTTATGCTCACGAAACCAGGCGGACAGGCGCAACAGGGCTACGCAGGCCACGACGAGGGCCAGCAGGAGCCAAAGCGGCCAGGCACGATGGCCCAGCCACGCCGGGATTGAAAACGTCCGCACGAGCAACCTTCCTCGCAGGAGGGAACAGCTCAGCCTGCCGCCGGGGGTGCGGACCCTGGATGGTTTCCTCCATGAGTGGCAACAGTATGCCACGAGCGGCCGGGAAAGGCTTCCAGAAACTGCATCGAAAGAAGTACTGTTGCCTTATGGCCTCTGTTCTGCCGTCCATTCTCGACCCGCTGCCCACCGCCGCTCCGGCGCCAGGGAGCGATGCTCTGGATGCCATTCCGGGCGCCGAGGCGAGGTTGCGGGATAAGCATGGGCGGGCGATCACGGATCTGCGGCTCTCGGTCACCGACCGCTGCAACTACAAGTGCGTTTATTGCCGGACCGGTAACGAGGGTGCCCAGTACAGCGAACTGCCGATTGAAGAATACGCGCGCGTGGTGCGACTTTTCGTCTCGCTGGGCGTGGAGAAGGTTCGCCTGACCGGCGGCGAGCCGCTGCTGCGGCGCGGTCTGCTGGAGCTCATCGGCGAGATCGCGGCGATGCGCCCCGCATTCAGTCTCGAACCGTTGGACATTGCCCTGACGACGAACGGCCACCTGCTGGCCGGGATGGCCGGGAACCTGAAGCGTGCCGGACTGAACCGCGCAACGGTGAGCATGGATGCCGTGGATGCAGAAACTTTTGCGCGCATCACCCGTGTGCCGGGAAGCTTCGAACGCGTGCGCGACGGGATCCGCGCTGCGCAGGACGCCGGGCTGGGGCCGGTGAAGGTGAACGCGGTGCTGCTGCGCGGATTCAACGACGGCGAGATCGAAGCGTTCGCGGAGTTCTCGCGCAATGAAGGTGTCATTGTTCGATTTATCGAGTGGATGCCGCTCGAAGAGGATCGCACCTGGACGCCGGAGGCCGTGGTGCGGATGGAGGAGATCGTCACGCGGCTGAACGCGGTGCGTCCACTGGTGGCGCTGCCGGCGACGCATGCGTCGGAGACGGCGCGGCGGTTCACCTTCGATGATGGCGTGGGCGAGATCGGGATTATCGCGCCGGTGTCGCATCCCTTCTGCGGACACTGCAGCCGGGTGCGCGTGACCTCCGACGGCAAGGTGAGGACCTGTCTGTTTTCACAGAGCGATCACGACCTTGTGGGGCCGATGCGGCGAGGAGCGAGCGATGACGAACTGCGTGCGCGCATCCGCAAAATCGTTGATCGCAAAGAAGCTCGGCATCATATCGGCGAGCCGGGATTCAAGAAGCCGTCACGATCGATGGTGCACATCGGCGGCTAATTGCGACGTGAGAATCATGTCGTAGTTTCAAACACTGCTGGTGCGACTCATGCAACTGCCGATGCACCTAGTATGCAAACCGTTCGTGAAGAGGTCGCCCGAAAACCTGCAACAGTCTTGCGCTATCCTTGGGGGACTGAAGAATACGGCCCTACCCGTAGCACAGGAAGGCACGTGGCAGACAGGCGGCATCCCGAGTTAGTGGACAGCAGGCAGATGGATCACCTGCGCGTCTTTCACGAGGTTGCGCGCGCGTTAACGGCAAACCTTGAGCTGGAACCCCTGCTGCGCGCCATTCTTTCGCAGATGGAAGAGTACTTCGGCCCGGAGCAGTGGTCGCTGCTGATGCTGGACGAAGAGAGCAACGAACTCTACTACGCGCTGCACGCGGGCTTCGATGCAGAGAACATTGGCGACCTTCGCATCAAGCTGGGTGAGGGAATCTCCGGCTATGTTGCGCTGACGGGCAATCCGCTGGTGGTCCCGGATGTGACGGCAGACCCGGACTGGGCGATCTTTGCAAAACAGCATCCCGAACTGCACCTGCTGTCGATTGCCTGCCTTCCGCTGCGGCACGGCGGACGCACGCTGGGCGTGCTGCAACTCCACAACAGCAAACTGGACCTGCTGCCGGATGCGTCGATATCGTTTCTGCGCGTGCTGTGCGACTACGCGGCGATCGCGCTGGCCAACGCGCGCTATGTAAAACTGGTGCAGCACCTGACCATCACCGATGACTGCACGGGGCTGTTCAACGCGCGCTACCTGTACACGATGCTGGAGAACGAGATTGCGGCAGAGAACGATCCGCGCGTGATTCCGATTCAGCCGCACTTCAGCCTGCTGTTCCTGGACCTCGATCACTTCAAGAGCGTGAACGACACGCACGGCCACCTGGTTGGTTCGCGGCTGCTGGCGGAAGTGGGCGGTGTGATCAAGCGCACGCTGGGACCGGCGCATGCGGGCTTCCGCTATGGCGGCGACGAGTTTGTGGCGCTGCTGCGCGGACTCGACAAGGATGCTGCGATGCAGCTTGCGAAGAAGTTGCGGGAGGCGCTGAGCGACACCATGTACCTGACCGGTGAAGGGCTTGCACTGCGGCTGACGGCGAGCTTCGGGCTGGCGACGTATCCGCAGGATGGCGATACGCTGCATGCCATCATCCGCTCGGCCGACACCATGATGTACCACGCGAAGGCGAGAGGCCGCGACCAGATTGCGGTGGCCGACCACGACGTGCTGGCGTCAATGCCTTCGCCAAAGACCTCGCGGCACGCTTAACCGCAAACACGTTCAGGGACGGCGGCGCTCGAGTGAGGGAGGACGCCTGGCCTCCGGGTGAATTGCCTCAACATTCTCAGGTGCGTCGGAATGGACGCCGAAGTCCCACACATCAAGGTTCACGGTGTTGGGACCGAGCACCTCGATGAGCGCATACTCGCCAAAGTCGAGCGGTTGCACCGGCGTGAGTTTCATCCAGTGGCCGCCGGGAAGTGTCTCGGACTTCATCTCGACGATGTCGCGCTGCGGGTGATCTGTGCCGAGCCATGCGATGCGAAGGCTGTCGACGATGCGCACATCGGAGCGAGCGTCGACGCGCTCGATAACATAGCCGCTGTTGGCGTCGCCGCCTGAGGGTGTCGCGCGCCCGCTGGCGCCGTGCGTATTCACGGTGAAGGTGCCACCGGTGGTCACGGGTTCATCGTCGTGTCCGCCGTTGATGCGCACATAGAAGACCGGATCCGGGACGTGAAGCTGGACATCGGCACGTTCGCGCGGAATGTCGGTGATGCGGTGCGGGCTGGACGCCGGGTTGATCGTCCCCTTCTGCACGGCGTGCGCCGTCTCCTTGTTGAGATCGGACGCGCTCTGCGGCATGGGTATGAGCTCCGCGGTGCCGCGAAAGGTGTCGAGCGCGAGAACGCTGTCTTCTTCGGGAAGACGGAGACCGGGCGCGACCTCCGGCGTGAGTGCGGCGCGCGCCGCCTCTTGCTTTGCGAGCTCCGGACTGATTACAGGAGTCTCTGCAGTCTGCTCAACATTCGCGCCGGGCTCGTGGTCCTTCTTCCACTTCTCGGTCGCGGGCACATCAACGAGCGCGAGCGGAATTTCTTCCGCCTGACCGTCGCGTTCCGCGCTGAGGTAGCGGACGACATTGCCGACGACCTTGTAGCTGAAGACGAGCTGATAGCTTCCGTCTTTGAGAATGAGCCGGGTGCGCGTGGGCTCGTCGGGGCTGTGCGTTGGATTGGGGACGTCCATCGGCCTGTGCTGCTGCTGCGTGAACGCGGACAGTGCGCAGAGAAGAACGACGCACGGCAAAGCTGCGCGCGCCGCTCTGCGTGCGAGACGACGAACCTGCTGCGAGCTGAAACCGCCGAACACTTCAGGCCTCCGCGCGTGACACACTCCGTGGCGCGCACCGCAACAACTCCAAACTAGCAGAGTTGTGGCTGGTCAGGTATTGGGTTAGAAAGTCTGACGCCGCAGCCACTCCCGAAACCGCGGGCCGAGGTCATCGCGGCGGAGCGCGAACTCCACCGTAGCTTTGAGGAAGCCGAGCTTGTCGCCGGCATCGTACCGCGTGCCCTCATAGGTGAAGCCGTAGACCTTCTCGTACTGCAGCAGCGCTTTGATGCCGTCGGTGAGTTGAATCTCGCCGCCGGAGCCGGGCGTTACAGTCTCGAGCATCTCGAAGATGCGGGGTGTGAGGATGTAACGGCCGATGATGGCGTGCTGGCTCGGCGCCTCCTCCGGCTTCGGTTTCTCGACCATATTCATCACGTCGAGCAGTCGCGGATCGTCAGGGTCCTGAACGCAGTCAAGACAGCCGTACGAGGAGATGGCCGCGCCCTCGACAATCTCCGAAGCGAGGATGGAGGACTGCGTCTGCTCGAAGGCGTCGACCATCTGCTTGAGGCAGGGAACCTGTGCATCCACAACATCATCGGGAAGGATGACAGCGAACGGCTCGTTGCCGACAAGTTGCTTGGCCTGCAGCACTGCGTGGCCGAGACCGAGTGCGTCGGGCTGGCGCGTGTAGCTGATCTTCGCGAGATGCGAGACGGAACGGACCAACTCGAGCAGAGCTGTCTTGCCGCGGGCTTCGAGCGCGATCTCGAGCTCATAAGACTTGTCGAAGTGATCCTCGAGCGACGACTTGCCGCGGCCGGTGACGATGATGATCTCGGTGCAGCCGGCGGCGACAGCCTCCTCGACGCCGTACTGAATCAGCGGCTTATCAACCAGCGGCAGCATCTCCTTGGGAGTTGCTTTGGTGGCGGGCAAAAAGCGAGTGCCAAAGCCGGCTGCGGGAAAGACAGCCTTGCGCACCTTCATCAATGACATGCGTTGTTCCTATTCTCCTGCTGGCAGCAGCAATGGTACCAACGGCTTCGATGCCGAAATTTGAATCCGTGGCCGATGCCTCGAAGCTCTGCGGTGCGGGCCCTAGCCTAGAGTACAGGCGAAGCGTCGTGCAACATTACTTTGCGGATGACCTTGATCGGCGCGAAACCCTGCCGCATGAAGGCGTCGTGAAAACGTTCGAGCGAAAACGACGTCCCTTCGCGTTGTTGCAAATCGGTTCGCAGCTTCATGATCTCCAGCTTCCCAAGCGTGTAGTAGAGGTAAAGCGCATCGGAGGTGCCGCGCTTCGTCTCGACCTCCGCGATGGGGCGCGACTGATAGCCCTCTTTGACGAAGAAGTCTTCGGCCTGCGGAATCGTCAGCTCGCCGCCGACGCCGGTGTGCATTCGGATCGCGACGATGAAGCGTGCATCGCGGAGCAACGCGTCCTGCAACTGGCCCAGGCGGATGAGCTTCGACTCATGTTCGTCCCTGGCGCCGACGCCCGGAGCGCCATAACCCTCGTCGAGCATCATCTGCTCGCAGTAGTGTGCCCAGCCCTCGATGTTGGTGTTCGCACCGAGCAGTTTGCGGATCGTGGAAGGGAACTGCGGCTGCCAGAGGAACTGCGTGTAATGGCCGGGATACGCTTCGTGCACGCTCGTCGAGACGATGGTGCCGACGTTGAAGGCCGCCATGTACTCACTTGTTTTCTGCGCGCTCCAGCTCGGCTCCGGCAGCGTGACGTTGAAGAGAGCTTTCGTCGAGTGTGTCTCGAAGGGGCCCGGCGGATCCATCGATGCCTGTGTTGTCGCGCGCATGAACGGCGGCGTCTCTTCGAGCGTAGGTTTCACATCGCTGGGAAGGGTGATGATATTGTGCGAGCGGATGAAGGCGATCTCGGAGTCAAAACGGGCTTGGAATGCTTTGAGAAGATCGGCGGGCGCGGGATGGATTGCAGCCAGTTCAGCGAGTTGCTGCTGCGGTGTCTTCGTCGGGTCAATCTCTTTAGCAACGCGTGCGAACTCCGCCTGGTTCTTGTGCAGGTCGTCATAGCCAATCTGCAGAAGGTGATCGAGCGGGATGTCGACCATCTCGTTGTACGCGAGCGCCTTGCGGAATGTGTCGGCGCCGAAGCGGAAGTCTCCGTTGGAACGCGGCAGAAGATATGACTTCATCCATGCTGCATAGGACTTCATTGCATCGATGACAGCGGCGTTGGTCTTCGCGAACTCGGCGTTGGTCGGCGTGTCCGTCGCTTCAGCGAAAGCCTTTGGAACGTCATTCTGGAAAAAGCTGACGTCGTCGTCGATTTGCTGCAGTGCGATCTCAGTGTAGATGCGCGGCGGATTCTTAAGGTTCTTGCGTGCTTCAACGAAGACCTGCGGGATGAGCTTCTCGCGCTCAACGGCAGCGTGCAGGCGAACGTTCACGGGCGCGTAGGGGCGTTCCATGATGGTGAAGATGGAGCTTGTCACACCCGTCGAGTAAGTGTCGGGATTCTTCTCCCATCCGCGGATGATCTCGATCTGGAGGAGCTGGGCGCGGATCGCGTTCAGGAGGATGTCGTGGTCGGCGGCAGGTTCGGCGTCGAGAGCCGATGGATCTATCGCCGCAATCTTCCTTTCCCACTCGTGCAGCGTGGCAATCTGCCTCTGAATGCCGGCAGCCGAGTAGTCTTCCAACTGCGTGTCGTACTGGTGCAGGCCTGCGGAAGTGCCGGCAGTCGGAGCGTACTTGAAGTAGACCTGCTGGAAGTACTGCTCCGAGAGCGTGTTGAAGGTCTGCCCCGCACCATCAGCGGTGGGGTGTTGTGAGAGAGCGGTTGAGGTGGCGAGGGAAATCATGAGGGCGAGGGAAGCTGCGGCCAGACGCATATTGGGTCTCAGTCTACACAGGGGATCTTGCATCTTCGAGGGAGGCCAGCAACTCGCGCGTCTCAGACAAAACGGTGTCCGCATTGGAGCCCGAGAGGGCCCATCGGAGGACACCTTGCGGTGTCAGTTGCGCGCCGTTCTTCGCATTGCGTGAGACCAGCTTCATCAGCGCGCCGACGTTGATAGTCTTGCCAGACTCGGCTGGTGCGGCGTGAAGCTTCTCGCTGAAGGTGATGAAGAGCATGTCGCGCATCGGCTTCATCTTTCCGGCCTGTGCGAGCGGTGAGTTGGTGGTGCGGGTTGCCATTGCGTCGCGGGCGGCCTTTGCCGCATTGGATTCGTTGCTGCGATTGAGCGCGGCACGCGAGGAGAACTGCAACGACGCCACCTGGGGCGCCTGGCCGTGACGTCCCGCGAGCGGCTGCGTGCGGCTCAGCATCGTGGATGGCTGCCAGGCGTTGCCGGGGCGCGTGACCTCGCGGCCGGCCCATTGCACGGCCTGCGGCGCAGGCTTCGATGATGCAGGCGCAGCCTTCTTCGGCTCGTCGACGGCGACACGCTTGCGTTCGATCTGTGCGATGGAGAGCCGCTCGCAGATGAGACGAATCTCTCCGACGGCGAGAAGATGCTGTACATTCTCCGGAGGCTGGCCGTAGCGATCCTGCAGCTCGTCGCGGATATCAGTAAGCATTGCCTCGGTGCTTGCGCCTGCAATGCGCTTATACATGCGCAGCCTCTGGTTCTCTTCGCTGATGTAGCTCTCGTCAATGCGCAGCGAGATGCCGAGGTTGACCGTAACCTGCATTCGCTCATCGCGGCCTTCGCCCTTGAGCTTGCTGACAGCCTCTTCAAGCATCTGGGTGTAGAGCTCGAAGCCGATGGCCTCGATGTGGCCCGACTGCTCGCCGCCAAGCATGTTGCCGGCGCCGCGCAATTCGAGATCGAGCGCGGCAATCTTGAAGCCTGCGCCGAGGTCGGAAAACTCTTTGAGCGCGGCGAGCCGGCGGCGCGCGACCTCCGTGAGCTGCTGCTCGGGCGGAATCAACAGATAGGCGTAAGCGCGGCGGTTCGAGCGGCCCACGCGGCCGCGAAGCTGATAGAGCTCGCTGAGGCCGTGCCGATCAGCGCGGTTGATGATGATTGTGTTCGCACGCGGAATGTCGAGGCCGTTCTCAATGATGCTCGTCGCGCAAAGAACGTCGTATTCGCCGTTCATAAAGGCGAGCATTGCACGCTCAAGCTCCACCTCCGGCATCTGGCCATGGCCGACGACGACGCGCGCCTGGGGCACAAGCTCACGAATCTTCGTCGCCATCTCATAGATGCTCTCAACGCGGTTGGAGACGAAGTACGTTTGGCCGCCGCGCTCGAGTTCGACCTCAATGGCCGTGCGGATGAGTTTTTCGTCGAACTTGGCGACGACGGTCTGGATCGCCATTCGATCTTTGGGAGGCGTTTCGATCACGCTCATGTCGCGCAGACCGACGAGCGACATGTTCAGTGTGCGCGGGATGGGGGTCGCAGACATCGAGAGCACGTCGATCGCGGCGCGCATCTGCTTCAGGCGCTCCTTGTGGCGAACGCCAAAGCGTTGCTCCTCGTCGACAACGAGCAAGCCAAGGTCCTGGAACTTGAGCCCCTGCGAGAGGATGGCGTGCGTGCCGATGACGATGTCGACCTTGCCGTCTGCGACGCGCTCGAGAATCTCCTTGCGTTCCTTCGGCGTGCGGAAGCGCGAGAGCATCTCGACGGTGACGGGGAAGTTTGCGAAGCGGCGCTTGAAGCTCTCAAAGTGCTGGAAGCAGAGAACCGTCGTCGGGGTTAGCACCGCAACCTGCTTGGAGTCCTGCACAGCTTTGAACGCGGCGCGCATCGCGACTTCGGTCTTACCGTAGCCCACGTCCCCGCAAAGCAGACGGTCCATCGGCTGTGTCGACTCCATGTCGGTTTTGATGTCCGTAATGGCGGCGAGCTGATCGTCGGTCTCGTTGTAGTCGAAGGCGTCTTCGAATTCGCGCATCATGTTGTTGTCCGGTGAAAACGCAGTGCCGACCGCAGCCTTGCGCTGCGCGTAAAGCTTCAGCAACTCCTCGGCCATATCCTCCATGGCCTTCTTCACCCGCGCCTTCGTCTTCGACCACGCCGGATTGCCAAGTCGATTCAACTGCGGCGCCGGGCCAGCCTCTGTTGACCGGTACTTCTGGATGAGATCGAGGCGCGTGAGCGGGACATAGAGCTTCGCATCCTCGGCAAACGTGAGGATCATCAGCTCAAGCTGCGAGCCGTCGGACCCGTTCGACTTCTCATCGATGATTCGCAGACCGTCGTAGCGCGCGATGCCATGCTCGACGTGCACGACAAAATCGCCGACCGCAAGGTCGCGCAGGTCAGAGACGAAGGCTGATGTTTTGCCTCGGCGAACCGGTTGCGCGTGAATGTCGGCTTCGTCATTGAGATCGTTCGCGCCAAACAGGATGAACTGCCTCGCGGTGGCTCGATCGAGATCGAGCACCTGCACACCGTTTGCGATGGCAGCGCGAACGATTACTGGTGTGCGCAGATCGCCGGCGAGATAACTCGACTCGGAGAAGATGGTTGTCGAGGCGCCTTGATCCGTACGCCAGCCGATGCGATAGGAAACGCCGTAATCCTGCAGCAGACCGGCGAGACGCTCCACCTCACCCTGATTGGGAGCGGCGATCAGCACGCGCGCTTCGCTCTCCATGAGCTTCTTCAGCTCGTCAATGAAACTCGGAATTGATCCATGGAACCGCATCGTCGGGCGGGTGGCGAACTCGATTTCGCTGGCGTCGCTGCGGGCGCTCTCGAGCACATCGACAGCGCCCAGCTGATCGAGATCGCAGCCGGGGAGTGCGCGGAGCCGGTCTTCGAGCTCCCAGGGCGAGACGTACAGATCTTCAGCGCGCACGAGCGAGCCGATGGCCGCGCGTTCATGCCGCTGCTCAACCTTGTTCCACCAGCGTTCGCCCTGGTTCAGCACCATCGCAGGCTCTTCGACGAAGACGCGCGTGTGCGGACCCATAAGTTCGAACAAGGTTGAGCGAGCGCCCGCGACAGGGGCGTAGAACTCCCAGCCCGGAAATATTGTTGCCTCGCGTGTATTGCCTGCAACGTGCGTCTGCAGCTCGCCTGGCGTCTCACCGCCTTCGAGTGCGGCACCTGCAGCTCCGCTGCGCGTAAGGCGCGCATTGATGGCCTCCAGCAAAGCCTCGGTTGCCGGAGTCTCGGTGAGAGGAAGCAGCAGGACTTCATCGATCGAGGTCGATGAGCGCTGCGTCTCCGGATCAAAGCGACGAATGGACTCGATCTCGTCACCGAAGAAGTCGACGCGCACGGGGCGCTCCATCTCAGGCCCATAGACGTCAAGGATGCCGCCGCGAATCGTCACCTGGCCAGGCATGTCGACGACGTCGACGCGGGTGTAGCCCACGGAGATGAGGTGCTCGATGAGCATCTCCGGGATGTGCTCCTCGCCGCGGCGCAGGCTCAGCGCGAGCGCAGCGTAGTGATCGCGTGCAAAAAGCCGCATGCACGCGGCCTCAACAGGAACGACGACGAGCCGTGCCTGGCCGTTCGCAATCTTCCAGAGTGTCGACGCTCGCTGCTCCTGGATCTCCGGGTGCGGTGACAGATTTTCGAACGGAAGAACATCGTGCGCTGGCAGCCGGAGTACCTCGTCTGCCTGCAGCGCGCCGGTGAGCTGGCATGTGGCGACAAGGTTCGCATGCAGCGTCTCCGCGGCCTTGTTGTCTGCGACGAGCACGAGCGCGGGCGCGTCCGACGCGCGAACGAAGTACGGAAGATATAGAGCTCGCGCGGTGGCGGTGAGCCCGGACACACGTCTCCGCCCTGTGCCGGCCGCGATATGACGACGCACACGCTCGAAGACTGGAGAACGTTCAAGGTCCGCGAGCAGCTCGCGAACGAACGGAAGAATCATGCAGTCTCCAGTTTAGCCCGCGGCAAAGCCAATGACGAAGCCAGGCGCGGACCAGCATTGATAAAATCCGCCTATGCCTGCTCTTGCCGGTCTTGCACCCGAGGTGATCGCTAAATACCAACCCGTCATTGGACTCGAGGTCCACGTTCAACTGCTGACGCAGACGAAGGCCTTCTGCGGCTGCAGGAACGAGTACGGCGGCGAGCCGAACACGCACATCTGCCCCGTCTGTCTCGGACTTCCCGGAGCTCTGCCCGTGCTGAACCGGCAGGCGGTCGAGTTCGCAACGCTCGCTGCGAAGGCGCTGGGTTGCACCATCAACGAGCGCAGTGTCTTTGCGCGCAAGAATTACTTCTATCCGGACCTGCCGAAGGGCTACCAGATCTCGCAGTACGACAAACCACTGGCCGAGCAGGGAACGCTCACGATCCCTGATGCGAACGGCGACCCGAAACGGATCGGCATCACGCGCCTGCACATGGAAGAGGATGCGGGCAAGAGCATCCACGACGGTTTTGCCGACTCCGCTTCGCGAACCTACATCGACCTGAACCGCTGCGGAACTCCGCTGATCGAGATCGTTTCCGAGCCGGACCTGCGCACACCCGATGAGGCCTTCGAATACCTCACGCGCCTCAAAGAAATTCTGCTCTACACCGGCGTCAGTGACTGCAACATGGAGGAGGGATCGCTCCGGTGTGACGCGAACGTGTCGGTAATGCTCAAGACCGACACCACGTTCGGCACCAAGGCCGAGGTCAAGAACGTCAACAGCTTCCGCTACATTCGCGCGGCGCTGGAGTACGAGATCGAGCGCCAGATCGGCGTGCTGGAAGAGGGCGGCCGCGTGGTGCAGGAGTCGCGCCTGTGGAACAACGCCGAGGGCCGCACCTACTCCATGCGCAGCAAGGAGCAGGCGCACGACTACCGCTACTTTCCGGAGCCCGACCTTACGCCGCTGGTCGTCGGCAAGGCGTGGTTGCGCGACATCCTCGCTCGAATGCCGGAACTCCCGGAGGCCCGGCGCGCCCGCCTGATAGCTGAGTACGGACTGAGCGCGCAGGACGCTGCGACGCTCACCACCGATCGCGAACTCGGCGACCTGTTCGAGCAGGCCGCGAAGCTCGCGAAGTCGCCCAGGCGCGTAGCGTCCATCCTGCTCAGCGAGATTACGATGCGCTTGCGTGCAGCCGATATTACCCTCGACAAAAGCCCGGTTTCACTCGATGGTCTTGTGCTCGCGGCCGACCTTACTGAAGACGGCGCCATCAGCTCGAAGCAGCTCAAGCAGTTGCTCGATACCTGTTTCGCTGAGGGTCACGACTTCGCGTTCGTCTACGACCGCGACAAGCCTCAGCAGATTACCGACAGCTCGGCCATCGAGAAGATGATTGACGAAGTCATCGCCGCAAATCCGGCGCAGGTAGCCCAGTTCAAGGGTGGCAAGCGCACCGTCGCCGCCTTCTTCGTTGGACAAGTGATGAAGCTGTCGAAGGGACAGGCGAATCCAGCACTGCTGAACGAGCTTGTTGTGAAGAAGCTCGACTCCTAGATCGCAAGCAATTATTGTGCCGCCGATGCCAGAGCCTTCGCCGATGCGGTCGCCTGCACCATTACGGCGCTCTGGTCGCTCGTAAGCTGGATCGGCAGAGAGGCATCGCCGAACTTGGAGATCATCTTGGTCTCCGTGCGGGTCGGCGGAACGCAATTTCCACTGCAGTTGGGTACTTCAGTGCGCTCGACGTTCGCAATCTTCGTCGCACGAAGAATGTAGTTGCCGCCCGGAACAAAATCGAAGCGGAAACTGCCGTCGTCTGTATCCACGTCGGTTGAGGTCAGCTCTTCGCCGGTGTCCGCGAATGTCAGCGACAGGTGAGCAGCATTTGCGGGCAACTCGGAGTCGGGACGCATCACCGTTCCGCTGAGCGTGTACAGCCTGGACAGCGGAATGTCTATGTCCACGCTCGTCGCGTTTTCGCCCTCCTCGACCTTCACTGGTTTCGCGTCGCTCGGCCGAAACGCATCGCCTGGATAGATCCGCAGATGATAGCCATCACCGTAGCTGGTACCGCCGCCAGAGGCAAAGATGTAACTGACAGTAACTTTGTTCAGCTCGATGTTGGCGCGGACGATGTACTCGCCCGCTGGAAGTCCGCTAAAGCGATACGCCCCCTGATCATCAGTGTAGGCGCCACCGAAATTGTGGCTGGCGAGCTTTTGGGTGCGAACCGTCTGCCATTCACCTTTGTCACTGCGCCGCAATAACTGCAGGCCGACGTTGATCACAGGCGACCCATCCTCAAATCGCACCATGCCCGCGATCACCGCGCCACGAATGAGCGTCACCTCTGCCTGGGTGGTGTGCCCCGCCGCAACAGAGACGGTCGTCACGTACCGGGCTATTTTTTGCTTCAGCGCTTCATCGGGGTCGTTGAGCTGGGCCCGCGTAAACAACGAGAGCGGCGAGACATACCCCTCTTGCTCAGCGATGACGTAATAACGACCCTGCGGCACGCCGGGCATGGTGAACGATCCATCCAGGCTTACGGTCTGCAGCTGAAAGGTCCCTTCCGAATGGTGATCGTCCTTCCTGAGCACCGGCGAGTTGAGGTCGACGACTGGCTGCAGCACGACGTGCGCCAAGCGCGCTGGCTGCTGCGTGTCCGCACATAGAACCCGCCCGGTAACCGCTCCAAGGGCTTCCTTAGTCTGCGCAGCAGCCACCGCGAGGTTCATCCAGCCAATCAGTGCGACAAAGCAGAGCGTGCGAAGGACGCGGAGACTCATGGCGGCGCCCAGTCTACCAGCCGCTGATCCACACGTCACCGCGACGTGTATTCTCGGGCCATGCGGCGCGGGTTTCGAGGATGCTGGTGGATCGCCACACTCGCTGCGGCGCTGCTGATCGCCGGCTGCCGGCATCGCTACACTCCGCCGCAGTCGCCGATGCCGCCGAACACCATCCTCCTGTCACGGATGATGAGCGAGCTCTCGGCGCAGCCGGGTTTCAGAGAAGCGGTGCTGCACGCGATCGAAGGAAATGCGGATGGCAAGGGAGGGCCCGCGCTCTTAACGCCACAGCTGGCAAGCGAGCTTCGTAAACGAATCCTGGGGAAGGATTGGGAGGGGCTCGACCGTTTCCCCGGATGGACGATGCGCGCCATCAATCCGACAGTGCGTGTCGTGAGCCGCGTAGTTACCAAGCGAACCGCAGAGAACTCGCCGACGAACGACCCTGGTGCATCTGCCGCGGCAAACGGCAGCCAAAGATTTTTGGATCTCGGCGCCTACCCTCTCGATCAGCCGCAGACGGTTTCCTTCGACGAGCCTTCAACACTGCCGCCATTTACTACTGAAGGGATTGTCACTCGCCTTGGCCCGGACACCGTGCGCGGAGACGGACCGAATCAGCTCGCGCCTGAGCACGCCGAGAGTCAGCGGCTCGCCGATGCATTGAACCGGCTTGCTGCCAATGCATTGGATGGAGCGAAGCCATTCACCGTGACGCTGAACGGAACGTCTGTGTCGACGCCGCAGGATCTCATGGCTGTGCTCGTAGCCAGCGGACATCAGGTCACGGTCGTCGATGCGCGCTACTTCGCAAACTTCGGCCACCTGCACCACAAGGGCCAGGACGTGATGATGCCGTTCTGGATCGACACGAGCTTCGCCGTCCCCGGCACAGGCGGTTTGCTTGGCTGGGGCGCGAGACCGCTGCTCGTTCCCGTCTCTCACGCTGAGTATGAGTGGAGCATCAGAGCTCCAGGAGATGGCGCCGCGCGCGGGCCGCACATCAACGCGGATGTCAGTTACTACTTCGGCGTGGACGGTAAAAGTGAGTGGCGCACTATGGACACGCTCGATCAGTCCTGGGTGCTCAGGCGCGTGGCGCACACGTACACCGGCGCACAGGCGTTGGAGGTCACGCGACTGACGGGACTTCTCACCATCGCTTACATGCACCAGCACCAGCGGCGGCCCGATCTTCCCTTCGGCGGGTACTACCCGCTGGGCGTCTGCCAGGATGGCGTTGCCGCAATCGAAAAGCGGATGACAGGTAAAGCCACGCTCTTTCCCAACACCGCCGATACGGCGCTGTTCGACGATCCGCGCGACGCCGAGGTGAACGCGCTGATCGCCGCAATCCCCAAGGACCGCGGAGGAGATCCACCCCAGCCCGAGCGGATCTTCGGTTCGCTTCCAGCCGAACCTGGTGCCGAGAGAAACTTCGAGGCCGTGACGATTCCAGGACTCGCGGATGATCTAAAGGTGAGCTACGCCGCATGGCATCAGGGAGACCTGCGCCGGATTCATAGCCGAACCTTCTACTGGACCATCACCAGCATTGCCTTCGCAGGTGCGGGCGTACTGATTGCCCTGGCCCTGCGCCGCCGCCACGCCTGATCGGACGTACACTTCCAGTCGCATAGCAGGCTCAAGGTCGATGGTCGAAGGTCCTGTAATGCAACGAAGTTGGTGCAGGCGTACTCCAACTTCATGGGAGGTAACACCCAAATGGCAACCAGGAAGGCAAGCAGCAAAAAGAAGTCAACGGGACGCAAGTCATCCGCGAAAAAATCATCCAGCAAGAAGAGCACTCGCTCCGCTTCGAAGAAGTCTCCCTCTAAGAAGAGTTCTTCGAAAAAGAGTTCCGGCCGAAAGTACAGCAAGGGCGCCGGCAAACAGGTGAAGCGCGAGATGCACGAGATGCATCAAGGCAAACTGAAGAGCGGTCGCAGCGGTAAGAAGGTTACGAGCCCAAAGCAGGCCATCGCCATCGGGCTCTCAGAGGCGCGCAAGAAGGGCGAGAAGGTTCCACCCAATCCGAACGAGTAAGTGCACAGACACTTCAGGCGCGGTTCTCGTCTATCTGCAGACGGCGGCCGCGCCTTTTGCATTGACAACGCCGAGCTCCTAGCGTTCGAGATCGTCCGAGGATGCTGTTGACCCAACCACTCTGTGTTCCTCGGCGACATCAGGAGGCCGCGTTCTCACGTACCCGCGATAGACGCTGATATGGAAGCACGCCTGCTGAAACTCCTCCTCCACATCAATCATCCCAGCCTGCATCAGCGGCGTAAGATACATGCGCATCCACGCGATCTGCGCCCTCGTCATACCCTTCTTGCCGAAGTCGATCGCCTGGCCGGTGAGGTGCGGAGAGGCTGTCTCCCCTGCAATATCCGCCGCGTTTCCATTCACCCGCTGCAGACGAAGCTGATAGGAAATCGTTCGCACCGCCGAGTTCAACTCCAACGGCTCTCTGAACCGGGCATAGTAGGCGCGGGCGATGTCGGAAGCGAATTTTGCGGTCCAGGGACGAGCGTAGCGGCGATTCTCCGGCAGCTCCGGATTCACGTGCAGTGCGGACGTGCCGGCAACTTCCACCAACTGATGCTGGTAACGCAGCCGATTGAGCTCTTCGTCATTATCAATGCGCTCCAGCCCCGCGGCATCGGCCATCTGGTTCTGGTGAACAAGAATCTCGCGCGAGCCTCGCAGTGGTGGCGGCACAATCAACCGGCCTGTGCGGGTATACATCGGCGTCACGTGTGGCTGGATTGCAGCCTGCGCCATATCATTCGCCGACAGACCCGGCGCGGCTACGTTCGCTTCGACCTCGGTCTTTGGCATCGCAGCCTCCGCCGGATGCGACGTCCCCGTGGTAGCGCTGCCGGAAGCTGCCACGACCAGGCTGTTCGCTCCGGCGACGGGACGCGCCATCGGCTCGCTGCGGGTCATCTCCACATCTCTCACGACGACCGAGCGCGAACCATGCCTGCGTCTCGAGTTGCGCTGGGCAACGGCAGAGCGGCGGCGCGCCCGCGAAGACGCTGCGTGCTTTGCTGCCTCATGCCGGGTACGACGAGCCCTTGCCGTAGAAGCCACCGCTCTCCGGTGCGACACCGAATAGGAGTGCGTCAGGATATGCGCCGGTGCTGAATTCCCGTGCTGAGCCGAATGCTCCCGCGACGCCGCCTGCACCGGTTGACTGGAGCTCGCGGCGAGAGCGAGTGCGATCACAAAGAAGATCGCGAGTGGACGAAGCAGGGACGAGTGCGCCTCTGCGTTCTCCTCAAATCGGGAGGCAGGGTTCAACATGGGCCAAATTTTCAGAGGAGGCGGAGAGCCACCAGAGCTCTTTCAGGCTATCGCCCCTTCCCGGTCAGAGCCAGTGCCGATTCGGGTTCTGCCACTCCCACCTCTGTGGAAGGATGTGGATTCGCACCGTTCGAAGTTGAGTTCGATGGGAAGCCGTGCCCCGCAAACAGTGCAGCTTCCGCAGCGCGGCGCCGAACCAGGCCTGAAACGACCTTGCCGCCCGCGTGGACCCACAGCCCGAATTGCACTACAGCGCTGTCGAACCCACTCTGATTGACATAGCGAAGCAGGCTGGAACCCAGAAAGCTCCCGCGCCCGACGTTGAAGCAAAAGTCGACCAGCGCATCAAACTCATGCTGCGTTAAATTCACAAGAACAGCCTTCCGCACGGTTCGTACTGCAGAGGTCAAGTCCGCACGAAGCAGAGCCTCTGCTTCTATCTCGCTAATGCGCTGGCCACGGTGCACCTCAGGCCCGGTGTGCCCGTAACCGATGGTCCACACTCCGGCAGAGTCCTGGTAGGCCGTGAGCCGAAGCCCTTCGAAGCTGCGCGTCAGCATGAGCCCTGTGTTGCTGTAGTCATACTCATTCATGTGTCAGGCGCGCCTCCTCTGCGCGCAAGCTCTGGTAAAGCTGGCGGTTGAATCATCGCGTCAGGCCTGCGCATCCAATAGAGTCCGGCACGCGGCGTCTTTAGCACTTGGCCGCGGCAGCGCAGCGCAGGCGTAAACTTAACAGCGTTCCCTGCACCAGCGCGTGCAAAAGCCCCTACGAATGGAGCGCCTTCCCTTGGCAACAGAGACAACCTATGACCTCGCGGTCCTCGGCGGCGGACCCGCCGGATACACCTGCGCGATTCGCGCCGCACAACTCGGCCTGAAGGTCGCCCTCATCGAAAAGACCGACAAGCTCGGGGGCACCTGCCTGCACTGGGGCTGCATTCCCACTAAATCGCTCCTCTTCTCCGCCGAACTGTGGGACCACCTGAAGGCTGCCTCGACCCTCGGAATCGACAACGTCGACAAGCCCTCACTGAACTGGGACAACCTGCTCAAGCGCAAGAACGACGTCACGTCGAAGCACACCAAGGGTCTCGACTTCCTGATGAAGAAGAACAAGATCACCGTGGTGCGCGGTCACGGCCGCCTCACCGGCCCGGCCAGCGGTGGCATCTTTACCATCCAGGTCACCGACGAGGACAAGGGCAAGCCGCGCGATCTGCAGGCGGAGGGCTTCACCCAGCAGACCAGGACCGAGGTCAAAGCGAAGAAGGCCGTGCTCGCCATGGGCTCGGACGCACGCATGCTGCCCGGCTACCAGGCGGACGACACCATCCTCACCAACATGCAGATCCTCACGCTCCCCAAAATGCCGAAGTCGCTGGTCGTGATCGGCTCCGGCGCCGTCGGTGTTGAGTTCGCATCTGTCTTCAAGAGCTTCGGCGCGGACGTGACTGTGCTGGAGGCACTGCCACGCGCCGTGCCTGTCGAGGACGAAGAGGTCTCCAAAGAGCTCACGCGCCAGTACAAGAAGCGCGGCATCGAGGTCAGCACCTCCTGCAAAGTCGAGAAGATTGAAAAGACCACGGGCGGAGCCAAAGTCAGCTGGGTAAACGCGGCAGGCAAGCCGGAATCCAAAGAGGTCGAGAAAGTTCTCGTCGCCGTGGGCCGCGCTCCGCGCACTTATGACGCCGGTCTCGACAAGGTGAACCTGCAGCTTGATCGAGGCTTCGTCACCGTCAACGAATGGATGGAGACATCAGTCCCCGGCCTTTACGCTATCGGCGACATCGTTGCCGGCCTGCCGCAGCTTGCGCATGTCGGCGCCATGTGCGGCATCGTCGTCGCGTCGAAGCTCGCCGGCAAGTACGCACGCGCTGTCCGCAAGGACCGCGTCCCGGGCTGCACCTACTGCGATCCGCAGATCGCCTCGGTCGGCCTCACCGAAGCGCAGGCCAGGGAGAAGGGCTACCAGGTCAAGATTGGCAAGTTCCCATTCGTCGGCAACTCGAAGGCGACGATCGTCGACGCGCACGACGGCTTCGTGAAGATCGTCTCCGACGCGAAGTACGGTGAGATCCTCGGCGTACACATCATCGGCCCGCAGGCCACCGAGCTCATCAGCGAAGCGGTCACCGCGATGGAGCTTGAGGCCACGGTCGAGGAGATGATGTTCACCATCCACGCTCACCCCACGCTCTACGAGTCGCTGCTCGATGGCTTCGCCAGCGTCGAGAACATGGCCATCAACGTCTGAACGGAGATTTGGATGACGGACGATTCAAGGTCGAAGCAATTAGCAGAGTTAGCGTTTGCATCCTCTTTCCAGAAAAGCAGCATTGACGAACCGTCGGCAGAAGATCCAGATCGCCAAACGATTGAAGGTCTGATTGCCCGGTTCGAGGACGGCGCTCATGAGGATGAAAACGGTGTGCGATATTGGTACGCACGCGATCTTCAGAAACTCCTGGGCTATATCGAATACCGGAATTTTCAGCCGGTGATTTTGAAAGCAATTGAAGCCTGCAAGAACAGCCAACAACCTGTGGAAAACCATTTCGTGCAAGTGCACGAAATGGTCGAAATCGGTTCCAACGCAAAGCGCCAAGTCAGCGACTACAAACTGACTCGTTATGCGAGTTACCTAATCGCACAAAACGGCGATTCCACAAAACAACCGATTGCATTCGCGCAAACCTACTTTGCCATCCAAACCCGCCGGCAAGAAGTGCAAGACGAGAGCGGAAACCAATACACACCGTTGAGCGAGGAACAGAAGCGCCTTCTCCTTCGCGACGAGATCAAGACACACAATAAGAATCTCGCGAGCGCCGCGAAGGGGGCAGGCGTTATCTCTCCTTTGGATTTTGCTGTGTTTCAAACCTTTGGCTACAAGGGTCTCTACGGCGGACTAGACAAGAGCGGAATTCAGCGGAAGAAGGGGCTCAAGCCAAAAGACACGCCTCTCGACCATATGGGAAGCACGGAGTTGGCAGCTAATCTTTTTCGCGCAACTCAGACGGACGAAAAGCTTCGCCGCGAACAGACCAAGGGCAAGAATCGAGCCAACGAATTACATTTCGAGGTTGGCAAGAGGGTTCGGCAGACCATTCGAGATCTGGGTGGCACAATGCCCGAGAACCTTCCTCCGGCCGAAGATATTGAGAAGGTCGCGAAACGCCTCAAGAAGGCAGCAATCAACCGTAGTCTTTCGTCAGATTCCGAACCTGATGTAGAGACCTAAGACTCCGATATGCATCTCCACTTCCTCCAACTCGGCCGCATCCCATACGCCGAAGGTCTGCGTCTTCAGGACGAAATCGTCGCCGCCCGCAAGTCCGGCACCATCGGCGATACGCTTCTGCTCATGGAGCACCCGCCCGTCCTCACGCTCGGCCGCAATGCAACGCGCGCGAACATCGTCGCCGGCAACGAGCTCCTCGCGCTCAAAGGCGTCGAGGTCGTCGAGACCAATCGCGGCGGCGAAGTCACCTATCACGGTCCTGGCCAACTCGTTGGCTATCCCATCTTCGACCTCCGCGGTGACCTGCCCAACAAGCGCGGCGCCTTCCTCGGCCCGGTCGACTTCGTCCGCCTCATGGAAGAGGCCCTCATCCTCACCTGCAAAGACTTCGGCGTACCCGCGCAGCCAATCTGCAAGCGCACCGGCGTCTGGACCTACGCGGGCGGCACGGTGCAGGAAAAAAAGCTCGCCGCCATCGGTATCCATGTCTCGCAGGCCATCACCTCGCACGGCTTCGCGCTCAATGTCACGACCGACCTCCGCGACTTTAGCTGGATCGTCCCCTGCGGCATCGCCGACCGCGGCGTCACCTCGTTGGAACTCGAGTCGCCGCAAGACTCTCCGCCAACGCTCGCCCAGGCCTCGAACAGCGTAGCCGCAAACTTCGGCCGTGTCTTCCAGCGCCAGGTGCTTGCGACGGAATCTTTTGAACAAATGCTCGCCCTGACAACATGACGGCGCTATAGACTACAGCGATCCTCGGGTCTCGCAATTTGATACGCGGTCCAACC
This sequence comes from Acidobacteriaceae bacterium, assembly GCA_035605855.1. Taxonomy (GTDB): domain Bacteria; phylum Acidobacteriota; class Terriglobia; order Terriglobales; family Acidobacteriaceae; genus Granulicella. Next base: position 77,838 of record DATNGO010000110.1, read on the forward strand.
GCGGTCTTTTTGCCACATTGAATGGAGCCCGTCATGTCTACAGTTCTCATCACAGGAACAAGTAAGGGAATCGGCTTTGAAACAGCCTTGTACTTCGCACGCGCAGGCCACAAGGTATTGGCCACGATGCGAAACCCCGCACAGTCTCCGGCGCTGGCAGAGATCGCGACGCGCGAAAATCTGCCCATCTTTATCTCGTCTCTTGATGTTGACTCTGACACCTCCGTCAGTGAGGGCATCTCTGCGCTAACGAAAGCGCACGGCGCGATCGGCGTGCTTATAAACAATGCCGGCGTGGAAACGATGGGTTCGGTCGAAGAAACTCCACTCGATCTCTTTCGCTCTGTCATGGAGACCAATTACTTCGGTGTGATTCGCTGCACGCAGGCCGTATTGCCGCAGATGCGCGAACGAGGCAGCGGCTGCATCGTGCAGATCAGTTCGATCGCCGGACGCTTCACTCAGCCTCCGATGGCTGCATACTGTGCCTCCAAGTGGGCCCTTGAGGCCATGACCGAAGCGCTCGCAAGCGAGATGAAGACATTTGGCGTTCGTGTCGCGCTGGTAGAACCAGGCGTCATTAACACCGCCATGGCTCAGCGCCTCACCAGCGCAGGCACGTCGAAGTATCGGCAAAGCGAGCGGATGGCCGGCTTCTTCGCCAAGTCGCTCAGTGAATCGCGGCCGACTTCAATAGTCGCCGAAAAGATCCTGGAAGTGGTCGAGAGCGGTACCTGGCAGTTGCGCCATCCTGTAGGGCCGGATGCGGTTCCTATGATCAACTCGCGCCAGTCTATGACGGATGAGGCGTGGGTCCACTGGCACTCCGCAGACGATGAAACTTTCTTCGCAGCACTCGCCGGCTGAGGCCTGCCGAACTGCCTGTTTTCACAGCTTGCAGAAACCACCTCACCTGGCTCTCTCGCGGCCCTTCGTGCGCCGGTCCGCGAGTAGCGGAGCCGCATCTATAACCGAACGGCAGCCTCTGCCGAGCGGCTCTGAGCGGGCATATAATCTGATTCGCTGCGCTTTTCGCGCCTTACACCTTCGTTTTGGAGAAAGCACCACATGCCGACCGACGTAGTCATGCCTCAGATGGGCGAATCCATCACCGAAGGCACTCTCACCAAGTGGCTGAAGAAGCCCGGCGACACCGTCCAGCGCGACGAGCCCCTCTTCGAGATCTCCACCGACAAGGTCGACGCCGAGATACCTTCCCCCATCGCCGGCACGCTCGGCGAGATCAAGGTGCAGGAGGGCATGACCGTCGGCATCAATACCGTCGTCGCGACCATCAATGAGGACGGCGCAAAGGGTGCTGCAACCGCCGCAAATTCCGGCGACGTGCCCACCAAGGCAGACACCGTTACGCCCGGGGCGTTGGAATCCGCCATCCGCGACGAAGAAGCCGAGGCCGAAGCGCTCGCTCCGGTCTCCGGCAACGGCGCTGCGGGTCCGGGCACCGAGGTGCTGATGCCGCAGATGGGCGAGTCAATCACCGAGGGCACAATCACCAAGTGGCTCAAGAAGGTCGGCGACACCGTTCAGCGCGACGAGCCCATCTTCGAGATCTCTACCGACAAGGTCGACGCCGAGATTCCGTCACCCATCGCCGGCACGCTCACCGAGATCAAGGTCCCCGAAGGCTCCACGGTCGGCATCAACACGGTCGTCGCCGTCATCGGCGGCGCATCTACAGGAGCCAGCGCCGCTGCTCCGGCAGCCAAGCCCGCAGCTCCTGCCGCCGCTCCCGCAAAGGCAACCGCAGCCGCACCCGCAGCAACTCCAGCTTCCACACCTGCGCGAAGCGCGTCCGCCGCACCGCAGGTGCCCGGCGAGCGTCCGCGCTCTTCGCCGCTGGTTCGCAAGATCGCCGCCGAGAACAACATCGATCTCACGACCGTTCCCGGCACCGGAGCCTCCGGCCGCATTACCAAGCAGGACATCACCTCGCATCTCAGCAGTGGCGGCGCGGCCGCACAGCCCGCCGCGGCGGCTGCACCCGCGAAGCCCGCAGCTGCACCACCGGCTGCTCCGACCTACGCGCCGATGCCTGGTGAGCTCGTGCCGATGTCGAAGATGCGCGCCATCATCGCCAAGCGCATGGTCGAGTCCAAGCAGACCAGCGCACACGTCCACACCGTCTTCAAGGTGGACATGACGCGCATCGTGAAGCTGCGCGAAAAGGAGAAGAACAAGTACGAGCAGCGCAACGGCGTGAAGCTGACCTACATGCCGTTCATCACCCGCGCCGCCATCCACGCGCTGCGTAAGCACCCCATCGTCAACGCGTCCGCGCAGGGCGAGGCAATCCTCTACAACAAGAACATCAACATTGGTATCGCCGTCGCGCTTGAGTGGGGCCTCATCGTTCCTGTCATCAAGCAGGCCGAGGAGAAGAGCTTCCTCGGCATCGCCCGCTCCATCGTCGACCTCGCCGACCGCGCGCGCTCGAAGAAGCTTGCTCCCGATGATGTCGCCGGCGGCACCTTCACACTTACCAACTCCGGCATCTTCGGCGAGCAGTTCGGCACGCCCATCATCGCTCAGCCGCAGTCTGCGATCCTCGGCATCGGCGGCCTCAACAAGGAGCCGATGGTGCTCACGGACAAAGACGGGAACGACAGCATCGCTGTTCGCTCCATCCAGCGCTTTGCTCTAGGCTTCGACCACCGAATCATCGATGGCGCGGACGCCGGCAAGTTCATGAGCGACTTCAAGGCCTACCTCGAGAACTGGAACGAGGACATCGGATAAAGAAAAACCGCGGAACGTCCTCAAAGCTCCAGCGGCAGACTCCTCGAGTCTGCCGCTTTACGTTTGCTACAGAGAAATTCCCAACGCCTTCAAGTCAGCGAGGATCACGCCGTCCCCTGCCTCGGCATCAACGATCAACTGCTTGATATCCGCGATGACCGCCTCATCCAGCGCCAGGGAAAGCCCCTTGCTCGAAACGGCTCCAGTCGCATCCCTCACGATCTTCACCGCATCCGACCCCAGCGTCAGCAGCACTGCCCGCGTCTGCGGGCTCGAGATAATGAGCCACGCCTGCTTTGCCTTCTGAAAGTCTGCTGAAAGTTTCGTGTAGAAGGCCTTCAGATCATTACCTACCGTTGAAAGTACACTTGCAACGCTCACTCTTCATCTCCCTCGGTTATTCGTTGGCCTTGTGCCATACGCTGGCGTTCAAACACGCAACAACACCATCTACGATCAAGCCCAGCCCCGCCGAAAATCCATCGGCATCCACGATCGACTTCTGCTCCACCGCATCCACAATGTTGATCCCGGTTGTCACAATGCTCAGCACGGCATGCTTCTTCTGCTCGCCGGACTTTGCGCCGAACATCGCCTCAACGCTCTGAATCACACTTGGCAACAGACCAATGCCACGCAGAAACAGCTTCAAAAAGTTCATCTCTTCTTCCTCTCGCTAATGCTTTACACCCAGCCATGCGATCGCCAGGTGCACCAGCGTCAGCAGCGCACCGAAGGCGCCGCCAAGCCCCTTCAGCCGCTGCACGCTCTGCTCATGCGACTCCACACGCTGCTCCAGTTTGTGCAACCTTCCTGGTTGTCCAATCCCGAGCAGCTCCTTCATCTGTGCCTGCAGCACACTAAGATCGCTCAGCACCTGCCGCTCGAACTCCGTCATCACCCACCTCAGGCGCGGCCTATCACCGCGCGTCCTTCTTTAAGTCAGCGGCACATTCACAAACACCGCACTCGAAAACCGTGAGTACAGCGGGGGCGAACTCGCGTCATACATTCGCACGTAGTACCGCTCCACCTGCGCCGCTCGCGAAATCGAGAAGTTCCGCACGGGACTGCGCAGAACCAGGTCGGCGGTGTCGACGTCCGCTCCAAAGTTCCAGTCGCGCCGCCGCACTTCGAACCCACCGCCGGCGGGCGGATCGCATCCCGCATCGATCTGCAGCTCGCTGCCGTTGACGCTCGTCACGCCTAGCTGCTGCAGATTCGCAAGCACCTGCGCGGGAGCGCCCTCCGCTGTTGCGGGAAGGAACGCGTCGGCTGCAATCGACTCACTCAGCTTCAGGCCGAGACCGTCCGCCCACTGTGTCGCCCAGTCGTTCGCAAACTTGATCGCGTACGTTCGAATCTCAGGAACAGCATTGCCGTCTTTGACCTCAACGCTTCGCACCAGCACCGCTGAGGTCACTCCGTCGCTTGTCACTGCGAGAATATCGCCGGGCCATATGTCGGCCGAGGGATTCACCGCTGTGTAGGAGCCGGCCACCGCGGCCGTCCTGCTCGTCGCAAAGGCCAGCAGCGCCTGTGCCGCGCTCTCGCAATCCGCGCTCGACCTCGCGACAGGTTGCAGCACTTTGCCAAGCCAGCGACTTGTCCCGGAAATATTGCCGGCAGCACCGGCCTGTACCTCCGCTGCAACGCTCGCCGCGCTCGCCATCCGCGCGATGGACCGCTGTTGATTGCGATACTGCACCGTCACGATCTCGCCAACTGCCGGAACGCGTCCCGCAAGGAATGTAACCTTGCCCGGAGTTCCCGCGCTCGTTCCGTAGCTCACTTCGCAATCCACTCCCTCGCCCGCGCTTCCGATCAGCCTTGTCTGCTTGGTTCCGCTCGGCAGTGTGCTGACCACCCACGCAGTTCCGGTTCGCGTCACATTCACCGAGCGAATCGATCCAAAGATCTGGGTCGCATTTACAACGGCGAAGGCACACGTCGCCGACGAACTCGGCAGCGTTCCCGTGGCCGCTGCAGTGTCGTAAAGTACAGTCGCCGGTGTGTTCGAGCTCGCACCCTCATCCACCAGCTCAAACACGACGTCACATGGTGCGCCCACGCCATTCAGATCACCGAAGCCCTGCACAACGCCATCGGCCATGCAGTAGAAGCGCTGCATCACGCGTTGCATCTCCACGCTGTGCAGCCTCAATCGCAGGGTGTATGAATGTCCCGCAAGCGGCGTAAAGCTTGCACCCACCTCCGCTCCGTTGAGCGTTGGCACCAGGATCGTCACGCCTCCGGTCTCACTCGTACTCTGTCGCACGCGGAATCCCGCAAAGCACGCTGCGAACTGCAGTGGCCCCGCATACAGACCTGCAAGCATGCCATCGGACGCGGCGCCGAGTGTGACACCGCCGAGTTCCACGACGATGCTGCCGCCAATCTCCAGTGCATCCAGCGCTGACAGGGTCGTCTGTCCATCCTGTCCTGTCCCGCCGTTCAGCGTCAGACCGCCCGCGCCAAGAGAAATATGGCCACCAGGATCGCTCCCGCTCCACTGCGTCGTATCGATCACGGCACCATCGAAGTTGTCGTTGATCAACGTGCGCTTCGCGTCGCGATACGCCGACTCGCTGAGCAGAAACACTGTGGTGGTGCCATCGCCGGCGAAGCTCTCGCTGATATATGCCGCCGGCTCCTCGGCTCCTGAAAGCGTGACATCGTTGGCCAGCTCACGGACGGCTCCAACCTGCAGCTCCGGCACGCTTAGCGTTCCGTCGGCGTCGCTGAAACTATGCGTGACCGAACCAGCGGGTTGCAGCATGATCTGTCCGTTCAGCGCGCGATAGCCTGCGTACGCGGCGCCGGCAGCTTCACCTGCATTCACGCTCCAGGGCACACTCGCGCGCGCCGTAAAGACGCCGCTCACCTGCCCTCCTGGTCCCGACGACACCTCCAGCGAGCCCGCCTGTGTCCGCGCGACCATGCGCGCCAGCAGTTGATTGCCATTAAGCGACAGAAGCGCACCTGCCGTATGCGCTGCCCCGGATCCCGCACGGTCCAGCAGCCACTCGTCACTCACCGCACTCACGCGCGCGCGATACACCGCGCCCGCGCTTGCTTCACCCGCGTAAACGCGAACCGGCTCCGTCGCGAGATAGCCCGTAAACAATATCGTTCCGTCCCCGGCCTCGACGACCACACGTCCCAGCCGCGAAGGCAGCGGAAGCCCCTCCACACCCAGCACGAACTCCGCGGTGCATCGAGTCGGCGCATTCAGCGTGCGCTGCAGGGTGATCGGCCCTTCCGGTGCGACGGAAGATGTGTAATCGCGCGCTCCTGATCCGTCCAGATTGTCAATCGTGATCCGCAACTCAATCTCCTCTCTGCGTGCCTAAGGCACCGTCAACATCAGGACGCGACGAAGCTGCGGAAGCATACGACGCTCTCGCCATCTACCGGATCCTTCACCGGCAGCGCACGAAACGCTGCACTCTGCCGTATCACCTCGAGACCGCCCGCACTCGACGTCGAACTCTCCGCAGCGCTCGCCATCGCTTGCAGCCGCGGATAGTGCCACAGCACGCGCTCGCCCTGCTGACCCTCCGCCACGAAGAGTGCCGACCACTCCTGGAAGAACGTGGACCCCTCCCGGTCGCAGAACCCGGCAACGCCGCTCACCTTCATCGAACTCGTTGGAACTTCTGCCGGCAGCGGCTGCTCCAGCGTCACGGCACCGTTTGCAATGGCCGAGATACGCGCGACGTTCAGTGACACGCGGCGAATGTAGTCGACATCCGTCAGTGCACTCTTCACGTACGCTCCGCTGACACCGCTCCCCACAAAGCCAAGCTGTCCCGTGTAGTCCACGTCGACCACGATCGTCTCGCCAACTGAGAAGTTCGCAGCGGCAGCCGCCATCTGCAACACACTCGCCGTCGATCCACTCTGCAGAGCAACCGCCGCTATCGCAACTCCACCCGAGCCCGCCGCAGCCGCTCCGGTCTGAACCTTCAGCAGATTCATCTGCTGCGTTCCCGCAGTGAGAGCCATTTGCAATTTGCCCCAGCTCGCAAACTGGAATGAAAGGGTCGCATCGACCGCACTGCGGCTCTGCATCTGCGGAATCGCCGGCGCACCCGCGCGCACCGGCTCAAACTTAGTTCCGGATTTCCTCGCAAACCCGTTGATCCACCCCAGATCTATCCATGGCACAGGCGGCGTATCGAGTGCGAACATCCCCTCCTGCGCGGGATCGAAGATCGTGGGCTGCTCTGCTCCCCGGTTCACCGGCGCAAAATATGCCCGCACTCTGCGAACTGCGGGCGGCATCGTCTCTGTCATTTCATTCAAAGCTCACCTGCCTCTTCGCAACTCATGACCGTCACCTTCGCCGTCCGTGCAACGCGGTCCGCCTTCACGACAAGAGGCCCCAGCACAGCGTCGCTCCACCAGATGTTCGTGCTCATCGCCGTCGCGACGCCTCCGTTCGCCAGCGCCGCATAGCTCTGTTTGGTCACCGTCTGCGGCGCGCTGTTTAGAGCTTCAACAAGCTCCGCATCCATCGCGGCCAACAAGCGGCCGCGATCCATGCCAACATTGCCCGCGTTCCCTGCGGTCTCGTACAACACCTCGCAGGTCAGCGTTGCAATGGGCATCGCATTGGCCGGATCCACACTCGCATCGATCCACCGCATGCGAAAGCAGTCTGGCATTGTTACGGTTGAGACGAGCTCATTCTCCTCAACCAGCACTCCCGGTCGCGTCACTCCGCGCAGCACAATCGTGCGCTCCGGATTTGCAGCCGCAATGCGCGAGCGCAGCAACTCATAAAACGTGTCCTTCGCGTTCTGCAATCTTCCCCCATGTCTCTGACGATCAAGTTCTTATCGATCAGGTGCCAGCAGATCCAGGCTGTACAGATAGGTCGCACCATCCGCGGTCGTAGCTGTGCTCGACAGAATCGTGTACAGCACGCCGTCGACAACGATTCCGGCCGCCGTCTCAAACAACACCTCTGCGGAATTGAACTGCAGGCTCCCCACAACCGCTTTCACCGCGCTTCCGGAGATCAGAAGTGTGGATGTCTTCACTCCCGCGCGAAAAGCAGCCGGCGCGAGTTCAACATCCTGGAACTGCGGCGTTACAAGTCCAAGCTGCTCGCCGTCGTTGTTCGCGACGGCCGGCGCCGGAAGACGCAGCAACACGGCACGCCCCCCATTCGCTCTCAGCAGCGCATCGGCAGTTCGCACAGCGGCATCGCTGCACAAAAGGTCAGCCATGCTAAGCCATCCTCTCTGCAACATAGGGCCGCAACATGGCCTTTACCTGGCTGTCCAGAAGCGAATCGCCGAAGTACTGCGTCTGCAATGTGTCCAGCTTGCTCGACTTCACGTTCAAGCCGGGCGTTGATTGCGCGTTCTTCACAATCTGCGCGCATGCTACCTTCACCGCATCCGGCACTGTGGTCAGCCCTGCCGTGTAGGTGACTTCGGCTTCGGCGTAACGCAGGCCCATCACATTCCACTGAAAGCGAAACTCACCCAGCGGCACGCTTACCTGAAGCGTGGTTGGATCAACAGTGGCCCACGTACCCGGCAGGCCAAAAACTTCAGCGAACTCAACCGCGAATGGCTGCTCCTCAAGAAACAGCCGCGAAGGCCGCGCGTAACGTGCCTGCACTGCATCGACGCTGATCAGCGGACCATAGCTGAGACGCACCCGCTGCGTGTGGCGCGAGACCCGAAGATACTCCGTATAACTCGCGGACATCAGCGTAGGTCGCTTGCAGTACGCCTCCATCATGGCCGAGGCCGCCGTAACCCACGAGTCCTGCGTGTCCGCCGTCAACCCGTAGGCCACATACTCCGAGGCCAATAGATAGCCCATTCCCACCTCCATAAAGTTTTCTTCTGCTTACGCAGGAGGAGTTCCGGCCACAGCGCGGCGAAGGCAGGTTCGCCCTCGCCGCGCTGCGGCCTCACTTCAGCTCACGTCATCGAGCCGCTGCAACATTGCTGTTTAGCGGTCGACGAGCACCTGGTAGTGCGCGTAGTTCGCGCCCTTCACCACAACGGCGCCGAACTTCACCGCGACATACTGGCTGGCCAGCGAACCGGGCAGGCCAAGCTGGAAGACGCGCGGGTTGGGATCGCCGAGCCAGTGGTACTCGATCAGGTCCTCAGTCACGATGTACGCAGGAAGGACAGCGCTGCCCGAACCCGGCGTGCCGGTGTACGGCAGTGTCCACTCCGGGATCAGCGGAATGTCGCCGGCCTGCGTGGAGAGCGTCTTTACAGTAAGCCCGCCTTCGATTGCCTTCGTGTTCAACACCACGTTGAACTCGCTCTTCATCTCGCGATCGATGAGATCGAGCAGAACCGGGTTCGCATAGATGGCCGTCGGACGAACGCCGTAGCTGGTGTTCGAGAGCATCTGCGCGATCGTGGACTTCAGGCCATCAACGATCGACTCGGAAGCGCCGATGGTGACCGTGTTGCCGCCTGCAGCAATCTGGCCGGTAGCGCCAAAGTACTGTGCAGTGGCCGGCGAGCTCAGGCTCGTGTCCGTGCCGTTCCACAGCGCAATGTCATGCGTGCGCAGAACACCATCGACGGTGTCGGTAAGATCCTTCGCCTGCAGATAGGCAAACTGGCCCTGCTGCTTTCCGAGCTCGAGATCGAACAGGTTGTAGTTGATCTGCGCCACCAGCGCCTTCAACGGAACCGAACGTTCCACACGCGTGGGGCTCACGACGGGCGGAACAAGATTGCGCGGGTCCATGAAGCCTGCGGATGCCGCGGGCGAAGGAATCGCCTGCTCCTCAAAATAGCGCGACGGGTGACCGGTCGCAGGGACCTGCTTGATGCGCTGGCCGAACGGGCCGCGGCGGCGAACCAGGTCAAGGATCTCGGTCTGGTAAAGAGGAACCTCAACTGCGCCGGGTCCGATGTAGTCTGCCGCTGCGCTGATCTCAGTAAACTTCGCGTTCATTCATTCTCCTTGTTGTTTGTTGCAGTTCTTGCACGCAAAGAAGAAAGGCACAGCTTCTGCTGTGCCCTCTTGGTTGCGGCTACTCACTCGAGAGTCACTCGCGGATCCTAGCCGCGATCCGACGGATTGAGCACCCCGGCCCGCATCAGCTCCGATTTCACCGCGATCCGCTGCTCGATGCTGAGACTCGTGAGAGCGCCATCGATCGCGCCCGCCTCCATCGAGTCCGTCACTACGCCATGCTTCGTCAGCATGGCAGCCATCGATGTCGGCAGCGTCTTGCGGCCGGCAGGCGGTGCGCCTGCGGACGCAACCAGTTCGGCGATCTTCGCCTCGGCTTCAGCAAGCTTGCGTTCCAGCTCCGCCTCGCGCTGTGTCTCCACCGTCGCAACGATGCGGCCGACTTGCGACTCCGCCTCAGCCGCAAGCGAAACCTGCTGCTCCGCCATGCGCGCCACTGCCCGCTCCAGCGCCGACGCCACTTCCATCAGCCTGTCGGCCGCCGCCTGCAACTCACCTGCAGTCATCTCTTCCATTCCTTCTCCTCCGGTCGCTCTCACGCCGCTGTTTGTCCATTGCACCGTTTGCGTAGGTTGAACGACGTGTTCCGATATGCTGCCTTCTCACGCAGCAGAATCGCCGCGCCCGTAAACGTCGCCCGCGTCAGCCTCCACACCTGGGCGCGCATATCTGCCACCTGCGCATCCGCGAGCTCGTAGCTCATGCCCATGTCACCATCGGCATTCGCCCTCACGCCGCACATCTTGCGCTCCATCTCCGGAAAATCGCGCGCGAACAGAAATCCGCTGACCATCAACCGTTGCCCGTCGAGATGGGCCGACGTGATGATGCCGCATTTCTGCCGCGCATCATGTCCGTCCCACCCGGCCTTGTAATCGACCGCCATCCCAAGCAAACTGGGGAACTCGCTGACGCTGAGCGCACAGAATGCGACGCCGATGAACTAGCGGGTGGGTCAGCGCAGTTGGATGAGGTGGCCTAAGGCGCGGGGACGACCCAGGGCCGCGTGCGTCGAGGACTGACGCGGATCTCATAGTCATTCACCGAGGAGACGCGAGGCATATGGTTCACAATGTAGCTCGCAAGAGGCGACGCAGCGTTGTATGCAGTCGAGTTCCAATAGGACTCGATTCGGAAGTTCGCAACAGCGCACGCGTTCGGGTCATTCTGCAGAATACGAAGAATCTCCTGCTGCTGATCGGGACGAAGAAATCTAACCCAGGCGTTGTCATTCAACCCATTCGGCGCCGGCACTCCGGACCAGAGGTTCAAGCTCCCCATTCCCGGTAAGGTAAAAAGCATGTCGCAGTTGCGACTGATGGAGGATGTCAAATTCTCGTAAAGGTTTTCAGCGGCCGGATCAAGGTGAAGGGAATGAGAACCGCGCAATGTAGAGGCGGGTGTAAAGAAGTGCATCCTCCAACGTCCGCCTTTAAGCACCGCCGCCTCCACGCAAAGGATCAGTAGAGCTCCAACCAAGGTGCCGATTGCGGGAAGACGGCCGGATGCACGGTTCCACTGGGGGAATCGGCGCACCAGTTCCCGGCCTCCATCGTAGACGCAGATAAAGGACCATAAGATCAGCGGAGCAATCGAGATGACGAGCTGACTGGCGCCGACAGGGTAGCTTTCCAATAATTCGGTGGCCGCGAGAAGCGAAATGAATAAACGCGGCAGATACTCTGCGGCAGTTGGTTCGCGCGCGTCGTCGGGCAGCAGGCCGAGTGGAAGGCAAAGGATGGCGGGCACTATAATGCTGCGGCCCCTGAGCACAAGTGCTGCGATGATGCACAGGCCCACAAAGAGACGGACAAGATTGATCCAGGCCACACTTCTTCGCATCTTGCGGCAATGCAAATACAGCCCGATGATGATTCCCACGAGAAGCGCGAGGCACAAAGTAATGAGGAGGGAGATGTTCAGGGGAACTTCATAGAACTGCGGATGATGAATCGGAGTCAGCAGGATTCCATCGATGAGGCTATGGAGGGGCGTCTTTTGGATTGTTGTTCCAACCAGGACGAGAGCAGAGAGAACGACTGCACCCAAGGTGACGAAAGGCAGCGTTGACCTGATGGTCGCAAATCGAGGCGCCGTGTAGAGTGCCGTCACGAACGTAGACCCGCCACACAAAACGGACAGAAGGCAATATCCAGATGCCCAGGTATGCAGGTGTCGATGCATCAGCGCGATCGGGCCGACGAGGAAGTACAGGAGAAAGATCAGGCCGCTGATCTTTCGAACGAGACTTGAGCGAAGGACGCAACACAAGGTCGCGAAGAGAGCGACGAAACAAAAGATCCCGATATTGACCTTGATAAAGAACAGCGCGGCAGCGAGAGCTCCGAGGACGACAAACTGAGCAGGCGTTTTGAGGAGCGAGACGCAACAAGTCAGCATGAGCACCGTCAACGCAAGATGCTGTGGATGATTTGGTTCACCAGACATGCCGCTGGCGAGGAGCATCATCACAAGGCCAGTTGCAGAAGCTATCAGAACGCTGCGAGAGATTCGATAAAGGAACGCGGCCGCCGCCACAGAAGAGAGGAACCAGAGAAGGAGCGTGATGTGGCGTCCTGCGTCGTGTGTGACTCCATGATGGAACAGGTGGAACAACCACGATTCAACGTAGAAGAAGACCGGTCCGTACTCACTAAAGACCTGGGTATATAAATGGCCGCCCTCGATGTAGTGCTTCAGAGAGATGAGCATGTACCCTTCGTCGTCGTAGTCGTGAAAGCCGACGCCGAGGAGGTAGTAACCGATGCGGAGTGCCACCAGGCACGCGGAGATAGCGATGGAAACTCGAAGGATCTTTTTGAGCATGGGAGGACAGCAACCCGGCAGGATTGGGTTGTCTTGGCAGAATACATGTCTTTCGGTGGACTCTCGAAAGCTGCTGGCTGACTGGAACTGATGTCGAGGGGACGAGTTACTGCATTGCGAGGGCTACCGATTTTCGGTCGCGTCGGGGTGTGGGCCGGTGAAGTCGGAGCAGCAGGGCTTCATCACGGGTTTGAACTCCATGTACTCGACGCGGGTCTGGTCGGGGTCGAAGAGGTTGAGCTGGATCTTGCCGTCTTTGCCGGCCTGGATCCCGATGCACATTTTCTCTTCGCAGCCGTTGGCTTGCAGGTCGTGCAGGACGGTCTGCATGCGCTCGACGCCGAGCGAGAAGTGATCGCTCATGCCGAAGTCGTGCTTGTTGGGCTGCTGGTTGGGCATCATCATGTATTCGATCCAGTCGGTGCCGTTGGGGACCTGCATGCTGATCCAGTCGACGTTGGGTGGATGCATGGTGCCGTACCAGTAGGGCCGGAAGCCGAGGATGCCTTTCCAGAAGGCGTCTTCCCTGGCGCGGTCGTGCGCGATGAAGCCGACGTGGATGATGTGGTGGCTGGGTGCGCGAGAGGAGAGTGGTGTGTCGCGGGCGGCGACGGCCTCTTTGATCGGGGAGTCCTTCTGGACGAAGATGACGACGTTGCCTTCGGGGTCGTGCACGCGGATCATTCCGGGATGCGGTGCTTCGACCTGCACGCCTTTGGATTCGAGATAGCTCTTCATCTGGTCGACGCTCGAGACGGTGAAGCCGAGCGACGCCATGTAGGATTGGCCGTCGCGAGGCTGCGAGGGCACGACCTCGATCCACTGGTGCTTGTTGATCGGGAAGATCATGTCATGGCCTTCGTACTTCTCGGTGTAGCCCATGGTGGGCCCGTAGAAGTGCTCGGCGGCGGGAACGTCGTCGGTGTAGACGCGCATGAAGGCGATGCCGGTGATGGCGGGGCGCTGTTGGGCGAGGAGTGGGGTGGTCGAGAGCGCTGCGAGCGCAAAAAGAGCGGCGAATCTCATGCGCGAAACTGTAGCGGATGGAATTTGCAGGGTCAAAAGATGGAATTCGAGGCGCCAACAATTGGAAATGAGTGCGCAAAGCCCGGATAGGTTGAACTTATTTGTGACCAAAGAACTCGGACGCACAAACGCCTATGAACGGTATTGCTTAAGGGCACGGCTTCAGCCGTGCCGCAATCGATCGTCCCGCATTAGGGCTTCAGCCCCTCAGGGTGCTTTTGCGGAATGCGGAGGAGAATGCATAGTCCGCCGCGAACTGTACGAGACCTGCTTCGACGGGGTTCTGATGGATGTATGTCCTTCT